>NZ_JBBPEV010000001.1:1800000-2118088 GCF_038069945.1 Aquabacterium sp. A3
CACCGCAGCGAGATCAAGGTGGGTGGACGAACCTTCACCCTGACGGCCGCGCCCGTGCATGACGAGCATGGCCAGCGCTCGGGCACCGTGGTGGAGTGGCTGGACCGAACCGCAGAGGTGAGCGTGGTGGACGAAGTGTCCGGGATCGTACTGGGCGCAGCCCAAGGGCAGTTTGACGCCCGTGTCTCACTGGATGGCAAGACCGGCTTCTTCATGACGCTGGCCGAGGGTATCAACAAGTTGCTGACGGTGACCGAGGACAACCTCACCCAGGTCAGTGCGGTGCTCAGCGACGTGGCCCAAGGCAACCTGACGCGGCAGATCAGCGGCGATTACGGCGGCATCTTTGGTCAGCTTCAGGCCGATGTCAACAAGATGATCGACCAACTGGTCATGACCATCAGCGACGTCAACTCGGCCGCGCAGCAGTTGAGCTCGGCGGCGGGCCAGGTCTCGATGACCTCACAGTCCTTGTCACAAGCCGCATCGGCTCAGGCGGCGGCGGTGGAGGAAACCACCGCTTCACTGCAAGAGATGGCCGCCTCCATTCGGCAGAACTCCGACTCCGCCAGCATCACCGATGGCATGGCCACGAAGGCCGCCAAGGAGGCGGTGGACGGGGGCGTTGCGGTCTCCAACACCGTGGAGGCCATGAAGCAGATCGCCACCAAGATCTCCATCATCGACGACATCGCCTACCAGACCAATCTGCTGGCCCTGAACGCGGCGATCGAGGCCGCTCGAGCCGGTGAGCATGGCAAGGGCTTTGCTGTCGTGGCCGCCGAGGTGCGCAAGCTGGCCGAACGCAGCCAGGTGGCCGCACAAGAGATCGGCGAGTTGGCGGGCTCCAGCGTGAAGATGGCCGAACACGCTGGCCAGTTGCTGACACAGATGGTGCCGTCCATCAACAAGACGAGCGAGCTGGTTCAGGAAATCTCAGCGGCGTCTGGCGAGCAGGCCGGCAGCGTCAACCAGATCACCAACGCCATGGGCCACCTCAACAGCAACACACAGCAGAACGCATCGGCATCAGAAGAGCTATCGGCCACCGCCGAAGAAATGTCTGCACAGGCGGGCCAGTTGCAGGAGATGATGCACTTCTTCCAGATCGGCCGTGCGGAGGCCTCTGAGTCAGCGCCCTCAAGGAGTCGACACAAGTCCACGGCCGGGCGCCCCGGCGCGGGCCGCTCTTCGCCCTTGATGCACACGCCGTCCAGGTCACTGGATGGTGATGGCGGCAACGGCGGTGCATCAGTCGATGAAAGCAGTTTCGGCCGCTTCTGATGGACAAACGGCCAGAGGAGTTCCACATGACAGTCGTCGAACCAGCCACCAGTCCCGGCGCATCGGTGACGCACACCGAAGACCGCCGCCAGATGCTGCGCTTCACCCTGTGTGAAGCCTTGTACGCCATGCCCATCGAGCCCATACGAGAGATTCTGCAAGTGGGCCGCATGACCAAGGTGCCCATGATGCCGGCGTTCGTCAAAGGCGTGATGAACCTGCGCGGCGCCGTGGTGCCGGTGCTGGACCTGGGCGCACGGCTGGGCTTGCACGGCACCGCCATCGGGCGCCGGACCTGCATCGTGATCGTGGAGTCGCCACTGAACGACGGCAGCATGCAGCGTCACGGCGTGCTGGTGGACGCTGTTCACGAGGTGCTGGAGGTCGATCCGTCACAGATCAATGCGGTTCCTGCGTTGGGCAGCCGTGTGGCACCCCACTTCATTTCTGGCGTGGTGCGCGTGAAAAGCCAAAGCGTTGAACTGCTGGACGTTGGTCGGGTGTTTGACGACCAGGAACTCGGCCAGCTCATTGCTTCTCCCACCGAGCCGACGCTGTGGTTACACTGACCGAACAAGGCCTGTCGCGTCGCAGTTTCGACGCGGTGGTGAAGTACTTCGAGACGCAGTCCGGCATCCGCCTGGGGCCTGACAAGCATGCGCTGGTGCAAGGCCGCGTTCAGAAGCTGGCCCACGAACGCGGCGAACGCGATCTGGACAATTTTGTGAACCGCGTGCTGGCCGGCGCCGACTCGGGTGCCCTGACCCAACTGGTGGACAGGCTCACCACGAACGAGACCTACTTCTTCCGAGAATCGGAGCACTTCCAGTTTCTGGCGCAGCTCGTCACGCAGCCTTTGACGGGCGGGTCCTTCCGCGCGTGGAGTGCGGCCAGCTCCTCCGGTGAAGAGGCCTACAGCATTGCCATGGTGCTGGCTGATCGTCTGGGGCTCACTCGGCCCTGGGAGGTGGTCGGCACCGACTTGTCGACCGAGGTGGTTCACAAGGCGAGCCGTGCGCTCTACCCGATCTCGCGCGCCAAAGACATCCCCGATTACTACCGACAACGGTATTGCCTGAAGGGACATGGGCCCCATGCCAATCACATGCTGGTGGCCAGAACGCTGCGCGAGCGCACGCGCTTCATGACGGCCAACCTGCTGGAGCCGTTGCCGGACATCGGTGTGTTTGACGTGATCTTCTTGCGCAACATGCTGATCTACTTCGACGTCGCAACCAAGCGCGACATCGTTCAGCGGGTGGTGAGGGCCCTCAAGCCTGGCGGGTACCTTCTGCCTGGCCACTCCGAGTCCCTGGCCAACCTTGATCTGCCGCTCAAGCCGGTTCGCACCGCGGTTTACCAGCATGCCTGATACGCGCTCAACCCCACGTCAGGCGCCGCAAGAGATCATGCTCATGCCAGGCGAGCTGTTCTTTGGCGAACGGGTTTCTGACCTGCACACCCTGCTGGGCTCATGTGTGGCAGTGACATGGTGGCACGCCAAACGTCGCATCGGCGGGATGTGCCATTACCTGCTGCCTTGCCGACAGCGTGCGCCCGGTCAGCCCCGCGATGGCAAGTTCGGCGATGAGGCCATCGGCATGATGTTCGATGCCACACGGCGCGCAGGCACGCGACCCGAAGAATATGAGGTCCATCTCTACGGCGGCGCCGACACCATGCCCGACCTGGAGCGCTCCATGCGTTATGTGGGTGAGCGCAACATCGAGATGGGTTTCAATCTGCTGGACGAACTGGGCTTCAGCCTGACGGGCGTGGACGTCGGCGAATCGGTTCCACGCACCGTGCACCTCAATTTGCTGACAGGCGAGGTGCGCATGAAACGAGGCCAGCCGGCACGCAGCGATGACAGGAGAAGCTCATGCCCACCCCCATCAAGGTTGCGCTGATCGATGATTCCGCCGTGGTCCGCAAGCACCTTGCAGACCTCTTGACCAAAGCGGGCATGGACATCATCTTCACCGCGCAGGATCCATTGTTTGCCTGGCCCAAGATGCAGGCACAGTGGCCTGACGTGGTGGTGCTGGATGTCGAGATGCCACGCATGGACGGCATATCGTTCCTCAAGCAGATCATGTCGCACCGGTTGACGCCGGTGGTGATGTGCTCGACGCTGACCGAGGTGGGCTGCGAAACCACCTTGCAGGCACTGGAGGCTGGGGCGGTGGGCTTTGTGACCAAGCCCAAGGCCGGGCTCAAGGACTTTCTGGACGACAGCGGTAACGGACTGGTGGATGCGGTTCGTGCCGCAGCCCGGGCCAACCTCAGCGCCCTGCCTCGCAGGGCCACGCCCATGCCGACGCCAACGCCAGGCGGCCTCAAGAGCCCCACCGCTGCGCCCTTCGTCATGCCGCCGGTGCCCGGTTCGCCGGGCGCCATGGCCCAGACCACCGATCGCCTGATCGCCATGGGCCTGTCCACGGGCGGCGTACAAACCATGGAAGCCATTCTGACGGCCTTGCCTCGAACCACTGCGGGCATCGTGATCGTGCAGCACATGCCAGAGGCCTTCACGGCCTCCCTGGCCCAGCGGCTCAATCACCTGTGCGACATGGAGGTCATGGAGGCGCGGGACGGAGATCGCATCATGACTGGACGGGTGCTGATCGCGCCAGGAGGCAAGCACCTCCGCGTAGAACGGCAAGGCGCGCAGTACCGCACCCGGGTGACCGACGGCCCATTGGTCAAGCGCCACCGTCCTTCGGTGGACGTGATGTTGAAGTCGGTGGCCCAAGCCGCAGGGCGAAATGCCATGGGCCTCTTGCTCACCGGCATGGGCGACGACGGCGCGCACGGTCTGCTGGAGATGTTCCAGGCGGGGGCAGAAACGATCGCCCAGGATGAAGCCAGCAGCGTGGTGTGGGGCATGCCAGCGGAAGCCATCAAGCTCGGTGCGGCACGCCATGTGCTGCCGCTGTCGGCCATGGCCGCGCGGATCTGCCGGTTTTCAGCCGGAAGCTGAGTCGCCGCTCAGGTCGCCAATCCCTGGCTGCTGTGCCAGGACGGCAGGGCCTCCGGGCCCATGGGCGCGGCCAGGCGATAGCCTTGCAGCTCGTCGCACCCCAGGCGGCGCATGAGGTCTTGTTGTGCTTCGGTTTCAACGCCCTCGGCCACCACACGCAGGTCCAGGGCATGCGCCAGTTGCACCAGGCCCTTGACGATGGCCTGGGCATCGGTGTCCACCTCGGCATCCTGCACGTGCCGCTGGTCGATCTTCACTTCCACCACCGGCAGGTAGCGCAACTGGGGCACGCTGCCCTGGGCCGACCCGAAGTCGTCGATGGACAGCCGCACGCCCAGGGCATGCAGGCGCTCGAAGACGCGTGTGGTCAGCCGGGGATCGGCCATGGCGTCTCCCTCGGCCACCTCGATGATGAGGTGTTCGGCCGAGAGCCGGTGCGTTTGCAGCGCGTCTTGCAGCTGCACCAGCAGGTCGGCCTGCCGCATTTGCTGGCGCGACAGGTTGACGGCCATGCTGATGTGCAGCCCCTGGTCGTGCCATGCCCGCAATTGCCGACAAGACTCGTGCAACACCCACTGGCTCAAGGGGGCGAGCAGGCCATAACGCTCGGCCAGCGACATGAAATCCTTGGGGCGCAACAGCCCGCGCAGCGGGTGCTGCCAGCGCAGCAAGGCCTCCACGCCCGTGAGGTGCCCGCCCTGGGCGGTCACCTTGGGCTGGTAGTGCAGCACCAGGCCAGGCTCGGAGGGCTTGAGCGCCTGACGCAACTGGGCATGCAGTTCAGCCTCGGTGTCGGGGTCGGCCTGCAGGTTCTGTTCAAAAAAACAATGCACGTTGCCACCGGCGCGCTTGGCCGACAACAAGGCGGTGTCGGCATGGGCCAGCAAGCGGGCCTTGGGGCCGTGCTCGGGGTGCATCACGATGCCGATGGAACAACTCAGGTGCAGCTCGGCGGTGTCGATCAGGAAAGGCCGCCGCACGGCCTGTCGCACGCGGTCGGCCACCAGGGCGGCGGCGCTGGCGTCGGGGTCGCCATCGAGCAGCATCAGAAACTGGTCGCCCGCCAGACGGGCCAGGGCGTCGGTGGTGCGCCCCATGCCCTGCAGGCGGCGGGCCACCTCGCGCAGCACCGCGTCGCCCACCACCTGGCCGTGCTGCGCCACGATGCCTCGAAAGCCGTCGATGTCGATGCACAGCAGAGCCAACTGGCGGCCTCGCAGCTCGGCGCGGCTGCTGGCCGCCGACAGCCGGTCTTCGAGCGTCAGGCGGCTCATCAAGCCAGTGAGGGGGTCACTGAGGGCGGCAGCGCCGGCGGGTGGCTCGGGCCGTGCCGGTGGTGTGGGGGCATGCTTTGCGGGCTGGGCCGTTGCGCCCGCGTCGGCGGTGCGCAGCGGTGGCGGCGACCGGCCCTTGGAGCGCGCGGCCAGCCAGGCGCGCCAGGCCGACATGAGGCCCGCCACGCCCAGCAAGGCCAGCGGCAGCCACCATTGGCTCAGCACATCGGGGCTCACCCAGTTGCCCATGAGTACGTGTCAGCAGGTGCTTGGCGCGGTGGCGGGTTCAATGCATCACGACCGGCTGGTTGGCCATGCTGGCGAACTTCTCCAGGTACGCGTCGAACTCTTCCACGCTGGGCGAGTTTTCAATCAGCTCTTCCACGCCGAGCTTGAAAGACTCGGCCAGGGCGCCCTCGATGAAGACTTCCTTGCGGGCGAATTTGTCCACGATCTCGTAGCCGCCCCGGGTGAGGGCCGGCGGATCGGGCATCGTCCAGTCCGGCGTGGGCAGATCGATCTGGACCACGGCGTAACTGTCCGAGTTGTACAGCATGTGCATCTTGTGTCTCCAGGCGTGAGGTGGGTCTGATCAACCAGATGGGGATGAACGCCACACCCTCAAGACCATCATGACTCAAGCATCGGACGCGTCACTCCCCGACTTGAGTGCCAGCGTCGCGGCATTCCCACGGCGCGTGCGGAATGCACGCGGGCGGGCTCACCCACCGGTCACGCGCCGCACGGCCGGGAAGTACCAGCGGTGCGGCAGGTGCCGCAAGAACTTCAACCACAATGTGAAACGCCAGGGGAAGTGAATTTCAAACCGCCCGGACTGCCACCCCGCGACGATGGCCCGTGCCGCCTGCTCGGGGGTGAGCAGCGCGGGCATGGTGAAATCGTTTTGCGCCGTCATGGGGGTTTGCACAAAGCCGGGGTTGATGACGGACACGCCGATGCCCTGGGGCTGCAGGTCCAGGTACAGCACCTCGGCCATGTTGTTCAAGGCCGCCTTGGTGGGGCCATAGGCCAGCGCCTTGGGCAGCCCTCTGAAGCCGGCCACGCTGGCCACCAGGCTGAGGTGGCCATGTCCCTGGCGGCGCAAGGTGGGCAGCACCGCGGCCAGCACATGCCAGGCACCGCCCACATTGATGCGCTCATGGCGCAAGGCCTCGTCAAGGTCGAAGGTCTCAACCCGCATGGGCTGGTAATACCCCGCGCAGTACATGACCAGGTCGAGCCCGCCGGCGCGCGCCTGTCGCATCACCTGGGCGTGGGCGGCGGCCACCGCCTCGCGGTCGGTCACGTCCAGCGGCACGGCGACGCTGCCGGGGTGATCGCGCACGAACTCTTGCAAGGCGGCCTCATTGCGGGCCGACACGAACACCTGCGCACCGAGCCGATGCAGGTGGCTGGCCGTGGCCCGCCCGATCCCGGTGGAGGCGCCCACCACCCAGGCCGTGCGGTCGGCCCAGTCCTGCAGCCGAGGGTTCAACGACATCTTGTGGTCTCCTGCGTGGCGCCGGGGTTCATGGGCGGCTGAAGGTCAGCAAGACCTCGCCAAGGGTGAAGCCGAACTTGCTCATGACGGCGCGGTTGAGCATGACCCGCTCGTCCATGAGGTACATCCAGTCGTCAAACTGCACCTCGTAGACACGACCGTCCACCGGCAGCTTGAGCGTGTAGCGCCAGTTCAGGGCGTTGCCCGCCGACTGCCCCACGGCCTCGCCGGCCACGTCGGCTGCGGTGCCCGACCAGCGGCCATTGCCCAGGTCCTTGAGCGTCCACACGCGCCGCTCGGTGCTGCCGTCGCTGTAAAAGAAGTCTTCTTCCAGCACGCCCGTGTCGCCGTTCCAGGTGCCCACCATCTTGACCGTGAAGCGCTTGACCACCCGGCCCGAGCGGTCGATGAACACGCCATGCGCGGTCAGCGGACCATTGAAGTAGCTGCGCAGGTCCAGCCGGGGCTGCTCCTGCGCGTAGTCGGCCGGCACGGGGGGGCTGGCGCAGCCCGACAGCCCGGTCAGGGTGCTCAGGGCCAGCACCACCATCCACCAGCGCAGCCGGCCCAGACCCGACCACCCCACCAGGCCGGCCGACTGGGCCCGCACCACGTGACGTCGCAACTCGTTCATGCCAACTCTCCTTATCGTGTTGATGCCGGGGCTCAGGCCAGGGCATGGTGATGCCGCCAGCGCCAGCAGGCGCTCAGGGCGGCCAGTTTGAACACGCAGGGCAACACGCCATACGCCAGGGTGAGCGCCTGCAAGGCGTCGGGCTCTCGGGCGCCCGGGCTGTAGCCCAGCCACTGCAGCGCGGGCAAGGCCAGGCCGGCGGCCAGCGCCAGGTTGAGTTTGGTGGCCCAGTGCCACCAGCCTGCGTAGGCTCCTTCGGCCTGGCCTTGGTGCCCGGCACGCTGCACCACGCCGGTGAGCAGCGTGCCAGGGGCCGTCAGGTCGGCGCCCAGGGCCCAACCGCTGGCCAGGCAGACCAGGCCAAAGCCGGCCACGTCACCCGGCCCCAGGGCCAGCACCCCGACGAAGGCCAGCACGCTCAGGCCCATGCCCAGCGCCCAGGCCCGCATGGGCCCCAGCCGGCCAATGCAGCGCACCCACCAGGGCACACTCAAGGCCCCCACCAGAAAGTAGCCCCCCAGAAAGGCCGGGGCATAGGCGGTGGCCTGCAAGCCGTCCTGGATGAAAAACAGCACCAGGGTGGCCGGGATGGCGCTGGCGATGCCGTTGAGCAAAAAAACCGCCATCAGCCGCCGAAAACCCGCCCCGCGCCAGGGCAAGCGCAGGTCGGCGGCCAGGGGGGATGCCGGCGCACCGACAGGGCGAACGCCTGCCTGAGGCCCACGCACCAGGGCCCACCACCCCAGCAACAAGGTGAGCGCCAGCACCGCCGCCGTCCAGCCGGCGCCCGCCTGCACGGCCAGCACGTTGGCGCTCACCACGCCCACCAGGCCGAAGCCTTCACGCCAGGCCACCAGCCGCGCCCGCTGCCCCTGCTCCCCCCCCAGGCGCGTGCCCCAGGCCAGGTGCATCACCGTGGCCAGGCTGTAGGCCACGAAGGTGAACATGATCGCGGCGGCGGCCCACCACACCAAGGCGGTCTGGCCCTGCACCAGCGGAAAGAACACGGCGACAAAGCCCAGCACCAGTGCCGCCGCGGCCACCGCCATCCAGCCCCGCCCGCGACCGGCGGCCAGCAGTTGGTCCACCCATCGGCCCAGCCAGGGGTCGATGAAGGCATCGGCCAGGCGGGTCAGCAGCAGCACCAGCCCCAGCAGGCCCAGTGGCACCCCCAAGGTCTGGCCGTAATGCGCGGGCAGCACCACGTACAGCGGGATGGCGGCGAACGCCAGAGGCAGGCCGATGAGGCCGTAGCGGGCGCTGGCGTGGTGGCTGAGCATGGTGTGCAGACCGGCGTGGCTCAGCCAGGCTTGCGCAGGGTGTACTGCACGACGTTGGTGTTGCCCATGTCGAAGGCGGCTTCGCAGTAGGCCAGGTAGAACTCCCAGATGCGCTGGAAGCGCGCATCGAAGCCCAGGCCCTGCACCTCGCGCAGGTGGGCATGGAAGGCCGTGCGCCAGCGGCGCAAGGTTTCAGCGTAATCCGGGCCGAAGGCCATGGCGTCCACCACCTCCAGACCGGCGCGGGCCGCGTGCTGGCGGAACACCTGGTCGCTGGGCAGCATGCCCCCCGGGAAGATGTACTGCTGGATGAAGTCGGTGGAGCGGCTGTAGCGCTCGAACAGATCGTCGTGGATGGTGATGGTCTGGATGCAGGCGCGGGCCCCCGGCTTGAGGCACCGGGCCACGGTGTCGAAGTAGCCTGGCCAGTACGACTGCCCCACGGCCTCGAACATCTCGATGGACACCAACGCATCAAAGGGCTCGTCGCGGATGTCCCGGTAATCCTGCAGGCGCAGGTCGGCACGTTCGGCCAGGCCGGCGCGCGCCATGCGCTCGCGCGCCCAGGCCAGTTGCTCGTCCGACAAGGTCACGCCCGTCACGTGCGCGCCATGCTCGGCGGCGGCGATTTCAGCCAGCCCGCCCCAGCCACAACCGATCTCCAGCACGCGCGTGGGGGCCGCGCCCGCCGTGGGCTCCACCCCGGCGGCCGTCAGTGCACGCTTGACCTTGGCACGCTGGGCCTGCACCAGATCACCCTTGAGCTCACCCTCGAACCAGGCGCTGGAGTAGCTCATGGTCGGGTCCAGCCACAAGCGGTAGAAGTCGTTGCCCAGGTCATAGTGGGCCTGGATGTTCTTGCGGCTGTTGGTGCGTGAGTTGTGGTTGAGCAGGTGGCGGATGCGGTAGATCAGGCGGCCCCACCAGTGACCATAGATGGCCGATTCGATGTGCTCGCGGTTGGCGATGCACAGCTTGAGCAAGGCGGTCAGGTCGGGGGTGCTCCACTGCCCGTCGATGTAGCCCTCGGCAAAGCCGATGTCACCGGATTTCAGCACCCGGCTGCAAACGGCCCAGTCGTGCAGGATGAGTCCGGCGCGGGGCTCGGCATCACCGACGGCGCGGGCGTGCCCCATGCGGGCGGTGCTGCCATCGGGCAGTTGCAACTCCAGCGTGCCCACGCGCAGGCGCTGCAGCAGCCGCAAGACGGCGCGCGCCGCCGCAGGGGCATCACCCGGCAGGGTGAGGCGGTCGTGGTTGGCGGGGTTCAACGTGCTGGAAGAAGGCTTCATGGTGTCGGTCCTGTGGGGCGGGACAGAGGGTCGGTGACGAATTCCGTTGGGGCGGGTGGTTTGCTGAAGAAGGGCACACGCTTGAGCCACAGGCGCAGGGCCTGCCAATGGATGCGCGCGATGACACCCAGCGTCATCCAGGGCCAGCGCGTGATGGCCTGGCGCACGCTGGCACGGCTCCAGGGCTGCAAGGCGCCGCTGATGGACGTCAGCAGGATGGGGCCCGCGTCGTCGTGGTGGTCCACCCGGGCCACCAGCCGCTGGGCGGTGCGCATGAACCGAAAGCGGTAGTGCCCCTCGACCCGGCAAAAGGGCGACACGTGGAAGGCCTTGCTGGCACGCTGTTCATGCCCCCAGCGCAGCGATTCGCCGTGCAGCAGGTACAGGTGGCGCTCGCCGAAGGTGTTGTTGACCTCGGCCACCACGGCGTGCAGCTCACCGTCCGGGCGGTGCACATACCAAAAGCTCACGGGCTTGAACACATAACCCAGCACACGCGGGTAGGTTTGCAGCCAGACCTCGCCTTGGGCCAGATCGTCATGCCACACCCCATGGGCACGCAGCACGCCATCCAGCCAGGCCAGCGCGTCCGGACCACCATCACCGTGGTCGGCGTCGTGAAAGCTCAGCCAGCCCCAGCGATTGCGGTGCAGCAGCGGCGCGGGTTGGCGGGCCAGCGCCCGCATGGGCAACAGACAGAAGTAGTTGCCGTAGCGAAACGCATGTCGCGCCGGTTTGAGGCGCTGGTGGATCACCAGCCCGAAACCAATCTGGGGGACCGCTGCAGCGCTCATGCCACCGCCCGTTCCTGAACATGGCCCGCGCGGGCCAACAGGTCGTTGGCGGCGGCCAGGCCGGACTTGAGGCCGTCTTCGTGGAAGCCGTAGCCCGTCCAGGCCCCGGCAAACCACAGACCTCGGCGGCCCTGTATGTGGGGCAGGCGCCGCTGCGCTTCGATCGCGGCCATGTCGAACACCGGGTGGGCGTACTGGATGCGGCTGATGACCTGGTCAGCGCGGGGTTGACGCAGGGCATTGAGCGACACGATCACCGGCTGAGACCAGGGCAGAGGCTGCAGTTTGTTGAGCAGGTAATGCAGGCACACATGCTGGTCTTCATCGCCCGGTTGCGCTGCACGCTCGTAGTTCCATGCGGCCCAGGCCTCTCGCGTGCGGGGCAGCAGCGAGGCGTCTGTGTGCAGGATGGCCTCGTTGTCGTGGTACCGGATCGCACCCAGCACGGCCGCTTCGTCCGCATGAGCGCCCTCGCCCAGCATGCCCAAGGCCTGGTCGCTGTGGCAGGCCAGCACCGCCGCATCAAAGCGTTCGCTGCCCAGGCGGCTGTGCACCATCACCCCGGCTTCGCCCGACACCCCCAGGGGCACCACGCTGTGCACGGGGTTGTTGAGCCGCACATCGGGCAGGTCGCGCACGATCCGCCGCACGTACTCGCGCGAGCCGCCCCGCACCGTGTACCACTGCGGTCGGTTGCTCACCTGCAGCAGACCGTGGTTGTGGCAAAAGCGGATCAAGGTGGCGATGGGAAACGCCATCATCTGCCGAACAGGGCAGGACCAGATGCACGCCACCATCGGCAGCAGATAGCCCTGCTGGAAAGCCTCGCTGAAGCCCTGGCGCTGAAGGAACTGGCCGATGGGCTCGCGCAGTTCTGCCTCCTGGCCACGCTCGGCCAGCTCGGTGCTGAGTCGGTTGAACCTCAGGATGTCGGCCAGCATCCGCCAGAAGGCAGGCGACCACAGATTGCGCCGCTGAGCAAACACGGCACTGAGCGTCGAGCCGCACCACTCCAGGCCCGGCGGCAAGCCGCCCATGCCCGTGGTGTCGTCAGGCACCTGAACAGAAAAGGACATGTCGGAGGCGGCCGTGGGCACCTGCAGGTCGGCAAACAGCTTGATCAGGTGCGGGTAGGTGCGCTCGTTGAACACCAAAAACCCCGTGTCCACGCCATGCGTGATGGTGCGCCCGCCGGCGCCCGGCAGGGTCACGTCGACCGTGTTGGCGTGGCCGCCTGCGCGCCCATCCGCTTCGAACACCACCACCTCAGCGGCCGGCATGGCCTGGCGGAGTCGCCAGGCTGCCCCCAGCCCGCTGATGCCACTGCCCACCACCGCGATGCGTTTCATGGCTGTTCCTTGTTTAAATACCGGTTGGTATATATCGTAACTGATTGGTTTTATTTTGTCACGGCCTTGTCACGCCCGGCCGCTGAGGGCGTGCCCCCGGCGGCCAGTGCGCGCTCGATGGCGGCCACCAGGTCATCGTCGTCCGGCTGCACGCGGCTGCCATAGGCCGTCACCGTGCGGCCATCGCGGGCGACCAGGTATTTGTGGAAGTTCCAGCGTGGCGTGCTGTCACTGGCGGCCGCCAGACCTCGGTAGAAGGGGTGGGCCTGCTCGCCCTTGACGGTGGTCTTGGTGAACATCGGAAACTTCACTCCGAACTGGTTGTCGCAAAAATCGGCGATGTCCTGGTTGCTGCCCGGCTCCTGGCGGCCAAAGTCGTTGGACGGAAACCCCAGCACCACCAGGCCTCGCCCCTGGTAGCGCTGATGCAAGGCCTCCAGCCCCTCGTACTGGTCGGTGAAGCCGCAGCGGCTGGCGGTGTTGACCACCAACAGCACACGGCCCTGGTATTGACACAGCGACTGCGGCTTTTCGTCCTGCAAGCGGGGCACGGTGTGCTGCAGCAAGGCCGGACACGTGGCCTCGGCCGCCTGCGACGACGGGGCCCACAGCGCCACCACACCCCCCACTACGCCGCCAGCCAGCCATCGGATGCAGTCGCGCCGGGCGTTGTCGGTCATCTGAACGGTTTTTGTCGTCATGTCGGCCTCTTTTGTCTTGGTCAAATATCGCTCGTTGGCCTATATTAGAGCTGACACACCTCGAAGACAATCTTCTGTCCACGTCAAATCAGCGTCACCATGAACAATGCACTGCAGTTGTCAATCGCGGCCGTCGAGCGAGACACCGGGCTGAGCAAGGACACCCTGCGCATCTGGGAGAAGCGTTACGGCTTCCCGACGCCCCAGCGTGACGGTCAAGGCGAGCGCACCTACCCGGTGGATCAGGTGGAGCGCCTGAGGCTGATCAAGCGCCTGCTGGACGTGGGGCATCGCCCCGGGCGGGTCGTGTCGCTGCCCGCACAAGACCTCCTGGCCCTGGCCGAGCGCAGCGCGGACGCCCAAGGCCTGCTGCCCGGCCAGGTGCGCCGTCGTGGTCAAACCGCCGCCCCCGAGGCCAACGACGGCGACGGTGTGCTGGCCCGTTGGACGGGGTCGCCCGCCGGACACCCCACCCTGCCACCCGGCCCCCACATCGACTGGGTGCACACCTGCCTGCTGGCGGTGGACCAGCACGACCTGATCGCCGTGCGGCGGGCCCTGCGACGCGCCCTGGCGCAGGAAGGCATCGCACGCTTCATCACCAGCGTGGTCAACCCGCTGATGGTGGCCATGGGCGATGGCTGGTTGCGTGGCCGCTTTCAGGTGCAGCAAGAACACGCCGTCAGCCAGGCGGTGCAGCAGGCGCTGTGCGCCGCCCTGCATCAACTGCCGCTGCCCCAGGCCGACGATGCGCCGCGCGTGGTGCTCAGCACCCTGCCCGGAGAGGCCCATGGCCTGGGCCTGCTGGCGGCCGAAGCCTGGCTGACCCTGTTGGGCGCCCACCCCATCAACCTCGGGCCGCAGACCCCCTTGTGGGATCTGGTGCAAAGCGCCGAAGCGCTCCAGGCCGACGTGCTGGCCGTCAGTTTCACCGCCGCCGCGCCGGCACCCCTGGTGCAAGACACCCTGACCGAATTGCGGTCCAAACTGCCCCGCCATGTGGCCCTGTGGGCGGGTGGCCAGCACCCGCTGCTGCACCGCCGCCCGCCGGCCGACATCACCGTGCTGGGACAGATCAGCGACCTCAGCACCACCGTGCAATCCTGGCGACAGGCCCACCCGCGCCGCGTGCCGTCTGCCGCTTGAGGCGCTGCCGCCATGCCCTCTTCCAGCGCCACGCCGAAGCCCAAAGGCTTCAAAGCCCACCTGCCCACCAAGCCCTGCGCCCACTGCCAGCGACTGATGAGCTGGCGTAAAAAATGGGCGCGCACCTGGGATGAGGTGCGTTATTGCTCGGACCGCTGTCGCCAGGAGGCCCGTCGTGCGCCCGCGTGAACTCATCCTGATCCTGGGCGACCAACTCGGCCCTGATCACCCAGCCCTGGCCGAAGCCGACCCGGCACAAGACGCACTGCTGTTCATCGAGGCGCCTGGCGAGGCCACCCACGTGTGGAGCCACCAGGCCCGCATCGCCGTGTTCATTGCGGCCATGCGGCACCGCGTGGCCGAACTGCGCGCCGAGGGCTGGACCGTGCAGCACCTGCGGCTGGACGACGACACCCTGGCGCACCTGCCCACCCTGCCCGAGCGGCTGGCACACGCCCTGGACACCCTGCGCCCGGGCCGCTTGCGCGTGGTCGAGCCCGGCGAGTGGCGCCTGCTGCGCGCCATTGAAGACACCGCCGTGCGCCGGGGCACACCCTTGAGCTGGATGGAGGACACGCACTTCCTGTGCAGCCGGCGGGGGTTTGCCCAATGGGCTGCGCGCAAGAAGGAACTGCGCATGGAGTGGTTCTACCGCTGGATGCGGCAAGAACACCGGGTGCTGATGGACCCCGAAGGCCAGCCCGTGGGCGGGCAATGGAACTACGACGAGGACAACCGCCAGCCCTACCCCAAGACCGGACCAGGCCCGATTCCCGCCCCGGCCCGCTTCGAACCCGACGCACTCACCCAGGAGGTGCTGAACCTGGTGCGCCATCGGTTTGCCGGGCATCCCGGCCAGCTCGACGGGTTCATCTGGCCTGTCACGCGCAGCCAGGCCCTGGTGGCGCTGGACACATTCATCCGCACCCGCCTGGCCGGGTTCGGCCCGCACCAGGACGCCATGTGGGACGACACACCCTTCGGCTGGCATTCGCTGTTGTCGGTGGCACTGAACCTGCACCTGCTGCACCCGCGCGAAGTCATCGAGGCGGCCGAAGCGGCCTGGCGTGAGGGGCGCGCGCCCCTGGCCAGCGTGGAAGGCTTCATCCGCCAGGTGCTGGGCTGGCGAGAGTTCATCCGCGGGGTGTACTGGCTGGACATGCCCGACCTGGCCGACGCCAACCACCTGCAGGCCACACAGCCCCTGCCCGAGTTTTTCTGGACGGGCGACACCGACATGGCCTGCCTGCGCGACGTGCTGCAGCAAACCCTGCGCCATGGCTACGCCCACCACATCCAGCGCCTGATGGTGCTGGGCCTGTACGGACTGCTGGCGGGGGTGAAGCCCCAGGCCATGGCCGACTGGTTTCTGGCCATCTACGTGGACGCCGTGGAATGGGTGGAGCTGCCCAACGTGGCCGGCATGGCCCTGTACGCCAACGGCGGTCGCTTCACCAGCAAGCCCTACGCGGCCTCGGGCGCCTACATCCAGCGCATGAGCAACCACTGCAAAGGCTGCCGCTACGACCCCAAGCAGCGCACGGGCGACAACGCCTGCCCTTACACCACCCTGTACTGGGCGTTTCTGGACCGCCACGAAGCCGAGCTGGCCGCCAGTCCGCGCACGGCCCTGATGGTCAAGAACCTGCAACGGCTGAGCGCCGACGAGCGGCAGGCCATCCAGGCCCACGCCACCCAAGTTACTCAAGGGTCACTGCCACGCCCTTGTCATCCAGACCCGATAACCTGACGTACCAGGGGGATGTTTGTCCCTGGCTGGCATCGCTGGCCTGGGTCGATATCATGATCCCATCGGCTCATGGGCACCTCAAGCGCCCGTGGGCAACCAACGTCCTTGACGGAGTCTTGCATGCTCTATCCCGAACTGTTCAAACAACTCGAGTCCGTGCGCTGGAACATGGAAACCGACATCCCCTGGGACCGGTTCGATGCCAGCCAGCTGTCTGAAGAGCAGGCACAAACCATCAAGATGAACGCCATCACCGAGTGGGCCGCCTTGCCGGCCACCGAAATGTTCCTGCGTGACAACCGGGGTGACAGCGACTTCTGCGCCTTCATGAGCGTGTGGTTCTTTGAAGAACAGAAGCACTCGCTGGTGATGATGGAGTACCTGCGCCGCTTCCGCCCCGACCTCGTGCCCACCGAGGCCGAGCTCCATGAGGTGCGGTTTGAGTTCGATCCCGCACCACCACTGGAAACCCTGATGCTGCATTTTTGCGGCGAGATCCGGCTGCACCACTGGTACCGCCGTGCCGCCGACTGGCACACCGAGCCCGTCATCAAGGCCATCTACGACACCCTGGCCCGCGACGAAGCCCGCCACGGCGGCGCTTACCTGCGCTACATGAAGCGGGCCCTGAACCAGTTCGGCGATGAGGCCCGCGCCGCCTTTGCCAAGGTGGGCGTGCTGATGGCCAGCGCGCGGCGCACGGCCCAGGCCCTGCACCCCACCAACCTGCATGTGAACGAAAAGCTCTTTCCGCGCGACACCATCCAGTCGCGCCTGCCCAACCCGGAATGGCTGGAGCATTGGCTGGACAAGCAGATCCAGTTCGACACCGTGTGGGAAAACAAGGTGGTTGAGCGCATCCTGGCCAACATGAGCTCGCTGATGGAGCGCAGTTTCGGCTCGGTGCAAGAGCTCAATCGCTTTCGCAAAGAGATGACCCGCGCGATGGAGCAGCGGGTGGAAGAAAAAATGCAGGCATTGGCCCCCGAAAGGACCAAGCCTGCATCCGTCTGACCCCCCGATCAGACAAAACCATTCGGCAGTGCGCCGTCAGACGGGCGTCCAGGGCTGAACCGCCTGGCCGCCCGCAAACAGCGGGTGGGCCTGGGCCTCGTCCAGCGTCAGCACCGGCGTCACGCAGGCATCGGCCGCGTCGAACTTGTGCGCCCAATAGGCCAGGGGCTGGCTGGCCACCAGGGCAGCCACCTCGGCCTTGAGCGCCGCCGCATCCGGCGAGCCCGGGAAGGCGCCGCGCTGCCAGTGGCGGTTCACCCAATCCGGCCGCTCGAACACCTCGCAGGCCACCTTCCAGAACTTGTGCTCCAGCGCCCCCACGGCCAGGTGGCGGCCATCGGCCGTGGCGTACAGGTTGTAGCAAGGCAGGCCGCCGTTGAGCAGGTCTTCGCCTGCCTGCGGACGCCGCCCCAGGATGGGCGCCAGCAGCGCCGCCGTGGCCTTGGGCATCACCAGGTGGGCATGCAGGCCATGGGTCATGCTCACGTCCACATGACGCCCCCGCCCGGTGCGACGCGCCTCGATGACGGCGGCCAGCACGGCGATGGTGGCCATGGCGCTGCCTGCGGCCAGGTCACCCCACTGCACGTTGGACAAGGCCAGCTCGCCCGTGGGCGCACGCATCTGGTCCAGCACGCCCGACATGGCCAGGAAGTTCAGGTCATGTCCGGCCTTGCCGGCCCAGGGCCCCGTCTGACCGAAGCCGGTGATGGAGACCATCACCAGTTTCGGGTTCAGCGTATGCAGGCGCTCGGCATCCAGCCCCATGCCTTGCAGCACCCCAGGGCGGAAGCTGTCGACCATCACATCGGCCGCCGCCAGCCAGTCGCGCAGCTGTGCCAGATCGGCCTGGCTGCGGAAGTCGACCGTGCGGCAGGGCTTGCCATGGTTGAGCGCCTCGAACAAGGCCGTCAGGGGCCGCGCCGGGTCGCCCTCGGGCGGCTCGACCTTGATCACCTCGGCGCCCAGGTCGGCCAGCATGCGCGTGCTGAACGGCCCCGGCAGGTTGCGCGACAGGTCGATGACCCGCAGGCCATCGAGCAGGCCGCTCAGCGGGCCGGCCGTGGTGGCGTGGGCAGCGCTCACGCTCACACCACGTCCTCGAACCGACCGCCTTCTTGCGCCATCTTCACGATGACGGCTGCGGGCTCGAAGCGCGGGCCATAGGCCTTGGCCAGCTCACGCGCGCGCTCGACGAACTTCTTGGCACCGACGGCGTTGATGAACTGCAGCGCGCCGCCCTGGTTGGGTGCGAAGCCCCAGCCGAAGATCGAGCCGATGTTGGTGTCGGCCACCGAGCGCACCACACCCTCTTCATAGCAGCGGGCGGCTTCGTTGGCCTGCACGTACAGCAGGCGGTCGACCAGCTCTTGCTGCGAGGGCTGCTGGGCCACCGGCGGGTACAGCTTGGTCAGCTCAGGCCACAGCGACTTCTCTTTGCCGTTGTAGTCGTAGAAGCCCTTGCCGGCCTTCTTGCCGATGCGGCCTTGCGTGGCCCCGATGTTCTGCAACACGGCCTGGCCGGGGTGGTGGGGCAGGTCCTTGCCTTCGGCCAGCAAGTCCTTCTTGGTCTGCTCGGCGATGTGCAGGGCCAGGCTCAGCGAGACCTCGTCTTGCAGGGCCAGCGGCGGCATGGGCATGCCGGCCTTCAGGCCCGCCACCTCGACAGAACGCGGGTGCACGCCTTCGCCCAGCATGGCCAGGCCTTCCATCACGTAGGTGCCGAACACGCGCGAGGTGTAGAAGCCCCGGGCGTCGTTGACCACGATCGGTGTCTTGCCGATCTGCAGCACGTAGTCGAAGCCGCGCGCCAGCGTCTCGTCCGACGTCTTCTCGCCCACGATGATCTCGACCAGCGGCATCTTGTCCACCGGCGAGAAGAAGTGCAGGCCGATGAAGTTGGCCGGGCGGCTCGACGCCGTGGCCAGGCCGGTGATGGGCAGCGTCGAGGTGTTCGAGGCGTACACGGCATCCAACGCGATGACGGCTTCCGACTTCTTCGTGCACACGGCCTTGATGTCGCGGTCTTCGAACACCGCTTCGATCACCAGGTCGCAGCCTTGCAGGTCTTCATACGAGGTGGTGGGCTGGATGCGGGCCAGCAGCGCGTCGCGCTTCTCGGCGGTGCTGCGACCGCGCGAGATGGCCTTGTCCAGCAGGCCTTGCGAGTAGGCCTTGCCCTTCTCGGCGTTCTCGATCGTGGTGTCGAGCAGCACCACGTCGATGCCGACCTTGGCCGACACGTAGGCGATGCCCGCGCCCATCATGCCGGCGCCCAGGATGCCGACCTTCTTGACCTTCGATTCAGCGAAGCCCTTGGGACGCGACTGGCCCTTCTTGATGGCGTTGAGCTGGTGCCACAGCGTGCCGATCATGTTCTTGCTGGTCTGCGAGACCACGCACGCGGCGAAGTAGCGCGACTCGACCTGCGAGCCGGCGTCGAAGTCCAGCAGGCAGCCCTCGAACAGGCAGCTCATGATGTGGGTCAGCGCGGGGTAGTTGCCGTGCGCCTTGGCATTCGCCATGGACGGGGCAATGGCGAGCACCTGCACCACGGCCGGGCTCTTGCTGTCGCCACCGGGGATGCGGAAGCCCTTGTTGTCCCAGGGCTGCGAGGCCTTGGGGTTGGCCTTGCACCAGGCCTTGGCCTTGGCCAGCATGTCTTCGCGGCTGGTGGCCAGCTCGGTCACCAGGCCCATGTCCTTGGCCTTGGCTGCGGTCAGTTCCTTGCCTTGGGTGATGAGCTCGAAGCTCTTCTGGATGCCGATCATGCGCGGCACACGTTGGGTGCCGCCGCCGCCGGGCAGCAGGCCCAGCTTGACCTCGGGCAGGCCGAACTTGGCCTTGGGGTCGTCGATGGCGATGCGGGCGTGGCAGGCCAGGGCCAGCTCCAGACCGCCGCCCAGCGCCGTGCCGTTGAGCGCGGCCACCACGGGCTTGCCGCACTTTTCCATGCGGCGCAGCATGCCCTTCAAGTCTTCACACAGCTTGTAGGCCTCTTCGGCCGAGGTGATCTGCGTGAGCTGGTCGATGTCGGCGCCGACGATGAAGGTCGACTTGGCCGAGGTGATGACCAGACCCTTGAGGTTGGCATCGGTTTCCAGCTGGTTGACCAGCGCGGCGAACGGCTCGACCAGGGTTGGGTTGAGCACGTTCATCGCGCGGCCCGGCATGTCGATGGTGACCAGGCCGATGCCGTCGGCATCGATGTCAAATCCAAAGGCTTCGTTTCTGGCTTGAGATTGAGTCATGACTGTGCCTCCCGGATCAGACGCGTTCGATGATGGTGGCGATGCCCATGCCGGCACCGATGCACAGGGTGGCGAGCGCCGTGGACTTGCCCGAACGCTCGAGCTCATCGAGGGCGGTGCCCAGGATGATGGCGCCGGTGGCACCCAGCGGGTGGCCCATGGCGATGGAGCCGCCGTTGACGTTGACGCGGTCCATCGACACGCCCAGGTCTCGGGCGGTCTTCATCGGCACGGTGGCAAACGCCTCGTTGATTTCCCACAGGTCGATGTCGCCCGGGGTCATGCCCAGCTTGCTCAGCGCCTTCTTGCAGGCCGGGGTGGGGCCAGTCAGCATGATGGTGGGCTCAGAGCCGCACTCGGCCGTCATCAGCACGCGGGCGCGGGGCTTGAGGCCAGCCTTCTGGCCGGCTTCCTTGCTGCCCAGCAGCACCAGGGCGGCGCCGTCGACGATACCCGAGGAGTTGCCGGCGTGGTGGGCGTGGATGACCTTCTCGATGGTCGTGTACTTGTCCAGCGCGGTGGCGTCAAAGCCCATGGTGCCCATCATCTCGAACGAGGGCATCAGCTTGGACAGCGACTCGACCGAGGTGCCAGGGCGGATGGTCTCGTCCTTGGCCAGCATCAGCATGCCGTTGATGTCCTTGACGGGGATGACCGATTGGTCGAAGCGGCCTTCGGCCTGCGCGGCGGCGGCGCGGCGGTGCGACTCGGCGGCATAAGCGTCAAGGTCGGCGCGCGAGAAGCCTTCCAGCGTGGCGATCAGGTCGGCGCTGATGCCCTGGGGCACGAAGGCGGTGCCGCTGTTGATGCGCGGATCCATCACCCAGGCGCCACCGTCGCTGCCCATGGGCCAGCGGCTCATGCTCTCGACACCACCGGCCACGACCATGTCGCCCAGGCCGGCGCGGATCTTGGCGGCCGCCATGTTGATGGCTTCCAGGCCCGAGGCGCAGAAGCGCGACAGCGTCACGCCCGCCACCGACTCGGCCCAACCCGAATCGAGCACGGCGGTGCGGGCGATGTCGGCGCCCTGCTCGCCCACCGGGGTCACGCAGCCCAGGATGACGTCGTCGACCAGCGAGGTGTCGAGGTTGTGGCGCTGTTGCAGGCCCTGCAGCAGGGTGCGCAGCAGCCACACGGGTGTGGCCTGGTGCAGGCTGCCGTCTTTCTTGCCCTTGCCGCGCGGGGTGCGCACAGCGTCGAAAATGTAGGCTTCGATCATGTGAAGCTCCTTGTGTGTGAGGGGTGTTGGTGTGAAGGGGGCGTCAGCGCATCACAGGAAGCGCGAGGCCAGTTCCTTCATGATCTCGTTGGTGCCGCCGTAGATGCGCTGCACGCGCGAGTCGGCCCACAGGCGGGCGATCGGGTACTCCTTCATGTAGCCGTAGCCACCGAAGAGCTGCAGGCATTCGTCGATCAGCTTGCACTGGTTGTCGGTGATCCAGTACTTGATCAGCGCAGCGCGGTCCACGCCCAGCTCGCCCTTGAGGTGCGAGACCATGGCGGCATCGACCAGGGCGCGCGAGGCCAGCAGCAGGGCCTGGCACTCGGCCAGCTTGAAGCGCGTGTTCTGGAAGCTGAAGATGGGCTTGCCGAAGGCCTTGCGCTCCTTCGTGTACTCCAGCGTCACCTTCATGGCGTATTCCATGGCGGCGATGCCAGCCAGGGCCACGAGCAGGCGCTCTTGGGGCAGCTCCTGCATCAGTTGGAAGAAGCCCATGCCTTCTTGTTCGCCGATCAGGTTGTGCTTGCTCACCACCACGTCGTCGAAGAACAGCTCGGAGGTGTCTTGCGCCTCCATGCCGATCTTGTCGAGGTTGCGGCCGCGGCGGAAGCCGGGGGCCTCGTCGGTCTCGACCACGAACAGCGAGATGCCCTGGGCGCCCTGGTCCTTGTCGGTCTTGCAGACCACGATGATCAGGTTGGCCAGCTGGCCATTGGTGATGAAGGTCTTGCTGCCGTTGATGGTGTAGGTTTCACCATCGGCCGACTTCTGGGCCAGCGTGCGCACGCCTTGCAGGTCACTGCCCGTGCCGGGCTCGGTCATCGCGATGGCGCTGATGAACTCGCCGGTGGCCAGCTTGGGCAGCCAGCGCTTTTTCTGCTCTTCGGTACCGTAATGCAGGATGTACGGGGCGACGATGCCCGAGTGGAGCGAGCCACCAAAGCCGCCGATGCCGGCTTCGCCCTGGGCCAGCACCAGGGCTGCTTCATGACCAAAATCGCCGCCGCCACCGCCGTACTCTTCAGGCATCGAGGCGCACAGGAAGCCGTTGGCGCCCGCGTCTTCCCAGGCCTGGCGGTCCATCATGCCCTGGGCGCGCCAGCCTTCGTCTTTGGGTGCCCACTGCTCGATCATGAAGCGCTTGGCAGAGTCGAACACCATCTGGTGTTCTTCGGTCATCCAGGTGGGGGTGAAGCAGGCGATGGCCATGAAGTCTCCTCGGGTCGGTGAAGGGTTGAACACGCCCTCATGTCACCGCCGGTAATTTGAATTACCTTCACGCAGTCTCATGGTTAACCCGCAGCAATCCGGTGCGACACCCGCGTGTCGTGCCCTGATCCCGTGGTCATGGGTCGTGCCTCAGGCCACGATATTGACGTTAACGTCAATGAAGAGCAAGTGAAAGTGCCGCACTTTCACCAAGATATGATCATTTGGTAATAATGCTTACCCATTCGGATCGACGCCGTTCCCATGCAAGCCAGTGAGCCCCGCCCCAACCTGCCCGAAACCCCCGACGAGCGCCGTGCCGCGCTGAGCACCATGCGCGCCGACACGCTGCAGCGCATCGAAAAGGCGGTGCTGCTCTTGTTTTCCGAACGGGATTTTCACGAAGTGAGTCTGGCCGAGGTGGCCAAGGCGGCCAACGTGTCGCTGCAGACCATCTACAAGTACTTTGGCAGCAAGGAGGTGCTGGTCTACGCCATGCTGGACGTGATGCTGGGCCGCCTGGCCGAACGCATGCTGGACCACCTTCAAGGCATCGACGATGCCCGCGAACGCCTGCGCAAGACCTTCTGGGTGACGCTGGACTACATGGACCGCCACCCGGCGGTCATGCTGCTGCTGTTCACGGCCGTGCCGGTGTCCAGGCACCGCAACATCCGCATCTACGAGAGCCCGGAGCTGATCAACGCCTTCCTGGGCGTCTTTCAGGATGGTCAGGCCCGTGGGGTTCTCAACCGGCGCGTGTCCAGCAAAGTGCTGCTGGACGTGTTCATGGGCATCGTGGGTCGGGTCACCCTGATGCACATCGTGCGCCGAGAGAAACGATCGCTGGTCGAGCAGTTCGACGAGCTGTTCGACATCCTGTGGCGCGCGATGTCTTGCGACACGCCCGTCACCTGATGCCACCCGAACAACCTCTCAGATCACGCCGTCCACAAAGCAGGTGGCTTCTGCGGCTTCGTCCATGCCTTGCTGCCAGCCCATCATGCGGCACCAGCCACCGGCATGGGGGCACACGTCAAACAGGTCTTCGGTTTGGGTCCATTGCGACACGTTCATGATGAAACTCCTTTGGTGAACAACGCCGGAATTGGCACCTCCATGGTGGCAGCGTGAGCGCAGCGCGCCCCCCTCGCAATCCCGAAGGTCCCCTGCAGATGCGGGAGCGGGTCAATCCCGGCTTCGGAAACCCTCACCAACTGCCGATAAACAGCACAGGTGAGGCGTTCATCACGAACGCCTCGACACATCACCACGCTGACCCTTGCAGTTTTCACCAGACGACATGAGCGCCTCCCCTTTCATCGACGACGACCACGAGCAGGTTCGGCTGCAGGCCGTGCAGCAATTGCTGGCCATGGCCCCCGAGGCCTGGCCCGAGTTGCATGCACTGACTCGCGCCACGGCCCAGGCTCTGCACACCCCCATGGCCGCCCTGTGCCTGGTGAACGATCAACAGGTGCGCCCGCTGACCAGGGTGGGCGCGGTGCCCGAGGCGTGGCCCCGGGCCGGCTCGGTGGGTGAGGCGGTGGTGGCCCAGGCCAGTGCCACCCAATCGCCAGAGACCCAGAGAGGCTGGCCGGTGCACGCGGCCGTGCCCATCATGGACGAGCGTGGCCTGGTGCTGGGCTGCCTGTCGGCCATGAACGACCATCCCCACCCGCTGCCCGACCACTGGGCGCAAACCCTGCAGGACCTGGCCACCCTGGCCAGCGCCTGTCTGGGCAACCGCCAGCGCGCCCGCATCATCGATGAGCTGGCCCTGACCGACCCCCTGACGGGCTTGGGCAATCGCACCCTGTTCACCATGGCCCTGGAGGGCGAACTCGCCCACGCCATGCGCACCGGCGAGGCCTTCAGCATCGTGCTGATCGACCTGGATGGCTACAAGGAGATCCATGATGGCTTTGGCCACCTGGCGGGTGAGGCGGTGTTGCGCGAGGTGGGGCGGCGCCTGGGTCAGCAGGTGCGCGCTGGCGACGCCCTGGCCCGCTTCGATGGCGACGAGTTCGGCATCGTGATGCGCCACGGTGGTCCGGACGCGGCCGAACTGCTGTGCCAGCGCGTGCGGCGCGCGGTCAGCGTGCCCATCCGGCTGGAGACGGGCGACGAGGTGGGCGTGGGCGCCTCGATCGGCGTGTCAGCCTACGACGACCGGGTGCTGTCGTCGCAGCAGATGATCCAACGTGCCCACCAGGCGCTGTACGACAGCAAACACCGCAACGAGCAGCGCTGGAAGCGCTTCATCGGCGTGCGCTGACCCCTGAGCGATCACTTGTCCTTGCCCTGCTTGCTGGCCAACACCGCACGGCTGTGCTCATTGATGGCCCGCAACTCGGCCAGGGTGGCGTCGATCTGGGCGCGTTTGGCTTCCAGGTCGGCGATGGCCTCGTCCGTTTTGGACACCACGAACGCCAGCTGCTGGATGCGTCCTTCGCCGTGCCGGCCGTACATGTCCAGGTAATGCTTGATCTCGGCCAGGGGCATGCCCAGCGACTTGGCCCGCAGAATGCGGTACAGACGGGCCCGGTCGTCGCGGCTGTACACCCGGGTGCCATTGATGCGCCGGGGCGCCAGCAAGCCCTTGGTTTCGTAGAAGCGCAATGCGCGCGGAGACACCTGATAGCGATCGCACACTTCTGCAATGCCCATCAAGGCATCGGTCTCGTGGGCATCTTCAATGGGCCAAACCATCGCGGCGGCCACACCGGCATGGTCACCCGCCCCCGCCGACACGTCGGCGGACTGAACCGCTTTTGTTTTGACCTTCACCTGGCGAACCACCGTGTCACTCCCTGGACGTGCAACCCCCTTGGTTGACTCAGCGTTGAATTATGGCCGACGAATGACGTGCGACATTGGTGGTTCACCCTAGACGCAATCAGTTGACGTTAACGTCAAGCAAGCGCTACAGTGCGAAGACGGTGCACCAGCACGAACAAGGATGCCACAGCCCATGCCCGCCCTGCGCACGCAACTCCACCCGCAATCCGACGCCTTTCGCGCCAACGCCGCCCGCATGCAGGAGCGGTTGAACGAGGTGCGCGCCCTTGAGGCCCTGGTGCGCGAGGGCTCGGCCTCCAAACGCGACAAATTCGACCAGCGCGGCCAGTTGCTGCCCCGCGAGCGCGTGGCCCGCCTGATCGACCGTGGCACGCCGTTCCTGGAGCTCTCCACGCTCGCTGGCCTGGGCATGCACGACGACGACGGCAAAAAGAGCGTGCTGGGTGGCGGCACCGTCATCGGCATTGGCGTGGTCGCGGGCAAGCGCTGCCTGATCACCGCGTCTGATTCCGCGCTCAAGGGCGGCACCATCTCGCCCATGGGCCTGAAGAAAGGCCTGCGCGCGCAAGAGATCGCCCGCGAGAACAAGCTGCCCCTGATCGGCCTGGTCGAATCCGGCGGCGCCAACCTCATGTACCAGGCCGATATCTTCGTGGACGGCGGCAAGAGTTTTGCCAACCAGGCGCGCCTGAGCGCCATGGGCATCCCGCAGATCGCGGTGGTGCACGGCTCGTCCACCGCTGGCGGCGCCTACCTGCCCGGCCTGTCGGACTACGTGGTGCTGGTCAAGGGGCGCTCCAGCATCTACCTGGCCGGCCCGCCGCTGGTGAAGGCCGCCATCGGCGAAGACGCGACCGACGAAGACCTGGGCGGCGCCGAGATGCACGCCAGCGTGACCGGCCTGGGCGAGTACCTGGCCGACAACGACGCCCACGCCATCGCGCTCACGCGTGAGCTGATGGACAAGCTGAACTGGGACAAGGTGGAGGATGCCGTGCGTGAATCCGCCGCCGTGCCCCCCCCGCTGTACGACGAACAAGAGCTGCTCGGCTGCATCCCCACCGACGACCGCGAGCCCTTCGACACCCGCGAGGTCATCGCCCGCATCGTCGACGGCTCCGACTTCCTGGAATTCAAGGCCAACTACGGCAGCGAAACGCTGTGCGGCCACGCCCGCATCAACGGGCACCTGGTCGGCATCCTGGGCAACAACGGGCCCATCCAGCCGCAGGGCTCGACCAAGGCGGCGCAGTTCATCCAGCTGTGCGACCAATCCGGCACGCCGCTGGTCTTCCTGCAAAACACCACCGGCTACATGGTGGGCTCGGCCGCTGAACACGGCGGCGCCATCAAGCACGGCTCCAAGATGATCCAGGCCGTGGCCAATGCGCGGGTGCCCAAGTTCACCATCGTGCTCAATGGCTCGTTCGGTGCCGGCAACTACGGCATGTGCGGCCGTGGCTTTGATCCGCGCTTCATCTTCTCTTGGCCCTCTGCCCGCGTGGCCGTGATGGGCGGCGCGCAAGCGGCCAAGGTCATGGAGATCGTCACGCGCGGCAAGATGGAGCGTGCCGGCATGCCCGTCAACGACGCCATGCTCGAAGGCATGTCGGCCGAGATCAAGAAGCGCCTGGACGCCGAAGCCAACGTGCTGTTCGGCACCGCCCGCCTGTGGGACGACGGCGTGATCGACCCGCGCGACACCCGCCGCGTGCTCTCGCTGTGCCTGGACCTGGCCCGCGACGCCGACCAGCGCCAGTTGCGTGGCAACACCTTTGGCGTGGCGCGCTTCTAAAGCGCCCACCCTTCCTTGTTCCCTGGCCATCCCGCCACACACACCAGACCGAGATCCGAGGAGACACCCCATGCAATTCACCGCCGAACACCGCGCCCTGGGCGAAACCGTCAAGCGCTTCTGCGAACAAGAGATCAACCCCTACGTGAAGGAGTGGGAAGCCGCCGAGATCTTCCCCGCCCACGAGGTGTTCAAGAAGATGGGCCAACTGGGCCTGCTGGGCGTGAAATACGACACCGCCTACGGCGGCATGGGCCTGGACTTCTCGTACTCGATGGTGGTGGCCGAAGAGCTGGGCGCCATCCCCTGTGGCGGCGTGCCCATGGCCATTGGCGTGCAGACCGACATGTGCACCCCCGCCCTGCACCGCTTTGGCTCGGATGAGCTGAAGAAGGAATACCTGGCCCCCGCCATCGCCGGCGACATGGTGGGCTGCATTGGCGTGAGCGAGGCCGGTGGCGGCTCCGACGTGGCCGCACTGAAGACCACGGCCCGCACCGACGGCGACGACTACGTCATCAACGGCAGCAAGATGTGGATCACCAACGCCACGCAAGCCGACTGGTGCTGCCTGCTGGCCAACACCTCCGAAGGCCCGGTGCACAGCAACAAGTCGCTGATCATCGTGCCGATGGACGCCAAGGGCATCACCACGCAGAAGATCAAGAAGATCGGCATGAACTCGTCGGACACGGCGCAGATCTTCTTTGACAACGTGCGCGTGCCACGCCGCAACCTGATCGGCACCGAGGGCGCGGGCTTCATGATGCAGATGATCCAGTTCCAGGAAGAGCGCCTGTACGGTGCGGCCAACTCGCTGAAGATGCTGGACAAGCTCATCGACCTGACGATCGAGTACTGCAAGGAACGCCACACCTTCGGCTCGCCCCTGATCAACAACCAGGTCATCCACTTCCGCCTGGCCGAGCTGCGCACCGAGGTCGAGCTGCTGCGCTCGCTGACCTACCGCGCCGTCGAAGAGTACGTGCAAGGCAAGGACGTGACCAAGCTGGCCTCGATGGCCAAGCTCAAGTGCGGCCGCCTGATCCGCGAGGTGGCCGACAGCTGCCTGCAGTACTGGGGCGGCATGGGGTTCACCTACGACAACCCGATCTCGCAGGCCTACCGCGACGGGCGTCTGGTCTCGATCGGCGGTGGCGCCGACGAAATCATGCTCGGCATCATCTGCAAGTTCGAAGGCACGCTGCCCAAGAAGGCGCGCTGAGAGGCCCCCTGAGATGACCTTCACCACCATCCTGGCGCAGACCACGCAAGGCGTCTGCACCCTCACGCTCAAGCGCCCCGAGGTGCGCAACGCGATGTCGCTGGCCATGGTCAGCGAGTTGCTGTCGGCGCTGAACACTGCTGAACAAGACGCCAGCGTGCGGGCCGTGGTCGTGCGCGGCAGCGGCGGGCACTTCTGCGCGGGCGGTGACATCTCCGACATGGCCCAGGCGCGCATGAAGATGGCGCAGATGCAGGCCGCGCCCGATCCCGTCGAGGGACTGAACCCGGTGGCCGAGACCAACGCCGCCTTCGGTCGCCTGTGCCTGGCCTACGCCCGCTCGCCCCTGCCCATCGTCACGGTACTCGAAGGCACGGTGATGGGCGGTGGCTTCGGCCTGGCCTGCGTGTCCGATGTCAGCCTGGCGCTGGACACCGTGGCCTTCCGCCTGCCCGAGACCTCGCTGGGCATCATCCCCGCGCAGATCGCCCCCTTTCTGGTCGAACGCCTGGGCTACGCCGAGGCCAAGCGCCTGTCAGTGACCGGCGCCAAGATCAACGCAGCCGAGGCGCTCACGCTGCGCCTGGTGCATGAGGTGCACAGCAACGCCGACGAACTGGAAGGCGCGCTGCAGCGCACGCTCGCCAGCATCCTGGCCTGCGGCCCGCAAGCGATTGCCACCACCAAGGGCCTGCTGGCACGTGCCCGCCTGACCCCGCCCGAGCAGCTGGTGGACGACGCCGCGCAGCTCTTCGCCCAAGCCGTGCTCAGCGACGAAGGCCAGGAAGGCACCGGCGCGTTCATGCAAAAGCGCAAACCCAAGTGGGTTCCCCAACAAGGCTGATCACACCATGATCAAGAAAATCCTCATCGCCAACCGCGGGGAAATCGCCTGCCGCGTCATCCGCACCGCCCGCAAGCTCGGCTACCGCACGGTGGCCGTCTTCAGCGAGGCCGACGCGCAAGCACCGCACGTGTCGCTGGCCGACGAGGCCGTCTGCATCGGGCCTGCTGCGGCAGCGCAGTCCTACCTCAACGTCGAAGCCTTGCTGGCTGCCTGCCGCAAGACCGGCGCCAACGCGCTGCACCCCGGCTACGGCTTCCTGTCTGAGAACGCCGACTTCGCACAAGCCTGCGCCGACGCGGGCGTGACCTTCATCGGACCTTCGCCCCATGCCATCCGCGTGATGGGCGACAAAGCCGGTGCCAAGCGCGCCATGATCGAAGCTGGCGTGCCCTGCGCGCCCGGCTACCTGGGTGACCAGCAGGACGACGCCACCCTGATCGAGCAGGCCGAGCGCATGGGCTACCCGCTGCTGGTGAAAGCCGTCAGCGGTGGTGGCGGGCGCGGCATGCGCCTGGTGCACGAGAAGGCCGAGCTCGCCCAAGCCATCACCAGCGCCCGCCGCGAGGCGCAGAACGCCTTCGGCGACGGCACGCTGATGCTGGAGCGCCTGATCCTCGATGGCCGCCACATCGAGATCCAGGTGTTTGCGGATGCGCACGGCAACGCCGTCTACATCGGCGAGCGCGACTGCACGGCCCAGCGCCGCCGCCAGAAGGTCATCGAAGAATCGCCCTCGCCCGTGGTGAGCCCCGCCATGCGCGAACGCATGGGTCGCGACGCCGTGCTGGCTGCGCAGGCCATCGGCTACCGTGGTGCCGGCACCATCGAGTACATCGTCGACCAGGACCTGAACCACTACTTCCTGGAGATGAACACCCGCCTGCAGGTGGAGCACCCGGTCACCGAAATGGTCTCGGGCTTCGACCTGGTGGAGTGGCAGATCCGCGTGGCCGACGGCCAGCCGCTGCCTGCCAAGCAGGAAGACATCACGCTGACGGGCCACGCCATCGAGGCGCGCCTGTACGCCGAAGACCCGTACGCGGGCTTTGCGCCGCAGACGGGCCCCGTGCAATGGTGGCGCCCCGCGCAGGCCTTGTATGAAGGCGTGCGCATCGACGACGGCATCCGCGAAGGTGGCGAAGTCACGCCACACTACGATCCGATGGTGGCCAAGCTCATCGTGCATGGTCGCGACCGCGCCGACGCCATCCGCCGCCTGATGGCCACGCTGGACGATGCGCCGCTGCTGGGCCTGAAGCATAACGCCCGCTTCCTGCGTGACCTGGTCGACCACCCGCGCTTTCGCGCCGGCAGCATGACCACCACGCTGATCGACCAGTGGCAAAGCGAAGGCGACCTCATCCTGCAAGCGCCAGTGGCTTCGGAAGAGGCGTGGTTGATCGCGGGCGCCTTGTTCGGCGCACGTCAGCAAGGCACGGCCACGCTGCTGCGCGCCGACAGCGTCAGCGCCTGGGACCTGCCCCTGCAGCAAGACAGCGTGAAGCGCACGCTGCGTGTGAGCGCGGCTTCTGGCGGCCTCTACCGCGTGGCGATGACCCCGCAAGCGGGGGCTGTCACCCTGCGTCTCTTGAGCGACAACGCCGAGCGTGGCGAAGCGCGCATCGAACTCGATGGCGTGCAACGCCGCGTGCGCGCTGTGTGGCTGGGTGACACCTTGCACCTGGTGATCGACGCGGCGGTGTTCAGCTTCACCGAGGTCTCGGCCTGGCCCGATGCGGGCAACGCGCTCGACCCGAGCCGCGCCCTGGCCCCCGTGGCAGGCACCGTCACCCAGGTGCTGGTGCAGGCCGGCGACGTGGTCACCGAAGGCCAGCCGCTGATGGCCATCGAGGCCATGAAGATGGAAATGTGGCTCAACGCCCAGGCGCCGGGCACGGTGAAGGCCGTGCACGCCACCCCGGGCACCCAGGTGCAGGCCAAGGCCCTGCTGATCGACATCGAACTGACGAAGGACAACTGACATGGACAAGGCCATCCTCACCTGTGCGCTCACGGGCGTGCTGACCGACCCGCAACAACACCCCGTGCCCGTGACGGCCAAGGAAATGGCCGCTGCTGCGCGCGAGGCCTACGATGCGGGCGCCTCGATCATGCACGTGCACCTGCGCCGGCAAGAGCCGGGCATGGGGCGCTTTCCCAGCTGGGACCCGGCGGTGGCCAGCGAGATCGACACCGCCATCCGCGAGGCCTGCCCCGGCGTCATCATCAACCTGACCACCGGCGTGGTGGGCCCCGACATCAGCGGCCCGGCCGCGTGCATCCGCGCGGTGCGCCCCGAGATCGCCGCCTGCAACGCGGGCAGCCTGAACTACCTGAAGATCAAGGACAACGGCCAGTGGGCCTGGCCGCCCATGCTGTTTGACAACACGGTCGACAAGGTCAAGGCCATGATCGATGTGATGAACGAAGCCGGCACGCGCCCCGAGTTCGAATGCTTTGACGTGGGCATCGTGCGCTCGGTGGGCATGTACCGCAAGGCGGGCATGGCCGATGTGCTGGAGTACAACTTCGTGATGGGTGTGGCCTCGGGCATGCCGGCCGATGTGGACCTGCTCAAGCTGCTGGTAAAGTACCGCGAACCAGGCACCGTCTGGCAGACCACCCTGATTGGTCGCGAAGAAATCTGGGCCGTGCACCAGGCCACGGCCGAGCTGGGCGGCATGCTGCGCACCGGCGTGGAAGACACCTTCTACCTGCCAGGTGGCGAGAAGACCAGCGGCAACGGCCAGTTGATCGAGGCGCTGGCGGCGTGTGCGCGCCGTGCAGGCCGCGAGGTGGCGTCACCCGCCGAGGCGCGTCAGATGCTGGGCTTGAAGGCGGCGTCCGAGCATGGGGTGCAGGCGGTGGCGGCTTGAGGTCGTCGCACCTCGCTCCTTGAGGCACGTTCGGTGCGTTGAGGGGATGCGACTGACTCGTCAACCAACTCGGTGGTTCGGGATGGTGTGTGATGGGTGGCGGCGCAGGCCCGGCATGGGCGGTTGCGACCAGGGTGCACTCACGCCATCGTGTTGAAGAGGTGCGCGGCCTCGGTCGTGCCCCGCCCCGAGGGCCGGCGCCGCCACCCATCGCACACCATCAACGCACAAATCAACGCACAAACTCACCCCGCCACATCCGCACACACCTCAGGCGCGTAACACACCCGGTTGCGGCCAGACTCTTTGGCGGCGTACAAGCCCGCATCGGCCTGCTCGATGAGCTTGTCCAATGTCTCGGGCTGACGCTCTGGCAGGGTGCACACACCGAAGCTGGAGGTGATGCGCAGGCCGGGTGTCTCGGTGATGGCCGCGCCGGCCTCGGCTTCGATGCGGGCTCGCATCCTCTGGGCCACCTGCATGGCTTCGTCCAGCGTGGTGGCGGGCAGCAAAATGCAGAACTCCTCGCCACCGTAGCGACACAAGAGATCGTCAGCCCGCAACGAGGTCTTGAGCACACGGGCCACCTGCTGGATGACCTGGTCACCCACGGCATGACCATGGGTGTCGTTGAAGTTCTTGAACTTGTCGATGTCGGTCATGATGCAGGCCAGCGGGGTGCCGTAGCGTTGGCTCTGCGTGAAGTGCCGCCCTGCCCGCGCGTAAAACGAGCGCCGGTTGAGGCAGCCTGTCATGGGGTCGTGGTTGGCCAGTTGCTCCAGCTCGACGTTCTGCCGCTGGATCTGGGCGTGCGAGGACTCCAGCTCGGTCAAGGCCTGGCGCAGGCGTGCGTTGGCACGGTCCAGTTCGGTGACATCGTCCAGCGTGACCAGACAGCCCCGGGGCTTGCCCCGGCCGTCGGTGATGGCCGCGCAGTTGAGCAGCACATGGTGCGGGCTTTGCCCTTGGGCACCGATGTCCAGTCGCACCCCCAGCACGGGCTGCCCGCTGCGCATGGCCTCGTCCCAAGGGGTCTGGTCGCGCCCGGTCGTGGACAAGGCTTCGGTCAGCCAGGCAAAGTCGTTGATCGAGCGGCCCATCCAGCCTTCATGGGCCGGGTACAGCCGCAACAAGGCCTCGTTGACCAGCATCACGCGGTGGCGATCGTCCAGCACGATGAGGCCTTCGGTCAGGGCGTCAAAGGCGGCGCGCACACGGTCAGGGATGGCCTGCGAGGGGTCCAGATGCTGCAGCATGCGCCGCAGGTAGAAGTAATAGACGCCAGCGCCCAGCGTGCCCAGGCCCAGCATCAACGACAACAACGAGCCGCCCAGCCAGTCGCGCCACCCTGCGAGCCTGGATTGGTCCTGGTAACGGATTTCCACGGCGCCCCAGACCCCCTGCGACGACAGCAGGGGCACCGTGACGGCGCTCATGGTGGAGCGCAGGTCGTCACGCGCCACCCAGTGTTCTTCGTGGGACGAGGAAGCGGCCAGCAAGACGCCGTCGCGGCGACGCACGCCCACCGAGAGGATGTCGCTCGAAGCCTCGGCCAGGTCGTCAAACGCACGGTTGAGCAGCACGGGTCCATCGGGCTGAATCAGCAGCACGCGCGCCTGCACCGCCAGGGCATGGGCCTCGCGCTCGCGCAGGTCGCGCAAGCGCGTCTGCTCACTGGGAAAGATCCCCAGCATCAGGTCCAGCAGCAGCACCACGCTGAGGGTGAGCGAGACCAGGCCCCACACCAGACGCGTCGTGGCCGAGGGGCGCCACCACGTGCGCCACCCGCTCCACCATCGATCGCGCCGAGAGCCGCCCATGCTGGCCTCAGGGCATGCCCGCTGAAGGTCCACCCTGCACCAGCTCCACCGTGCACCGCAAACCGGACGGGATGGCCTGTTCAGGGTTGGGCAAGGTCAATCGAACCCGAAAGCTGTTGGAGGCCGCATCCACCACCTTGTCCACCAGGGACACGGTGGCCGACAGCGTGCCGAACTGCTTGAGCTGGGGCGTGACCCGGGCCCCTTGCCCGGCCCGGATGGTGCCGTACAGCGCCGCCGGGGCAATTGCCTCCACGCGCAGGGGATCGATGCGCGCGATCTTGACCACCGGCTCGCGTTCGATGCGCTCACCCTGGCTGCGGTAGCGTTCGATCACGATGCCCTCGAAGGGGGCGCGGATCAGACGCTGGCCCAACTGGGCCGTCGAAAGTTCGTACTCTCGACGGGCCACATCCCTGGCGTCCACCGCCTGCTGAGCCCGCTGTTGTGCCACACGGTATTCGGCCTCGGCCTGCTCCAGCGCCTGAGGCGAGATGAAGTTGGCCTTGACCAGATCGCGTGCACGGTCCAGCTTGCTGCGTGCCAGGGCCGCTGCAGCTTCTGCGGCCTTGACCTCGGCATCGGCGTGGGCCCGGGCCTGGGCCACGGCCACCGAGGCGCGCTCAACGCCAGAGCTCAGCGTCGCCAGCACCTGGCCGGCTTTGACGCGATCACCCCGTTCGACGCGAACCTCTTCGATCACGCCGACCGATGCGGCCCCGACATCAGCCACACGATCCGGTTCGATCAGGCAGCTCAAGGGCTCGGCGTGGGCTGCACCGAGCCACATCGCCAGACCCAGGCCACACGACTGAATCATTTTCATCATGCGCAAACCTCTGGGGCGTCCACTCTGCGCCCATCTTGTGCCCATGGTCGGTGCTTTCCGACCCATGTGGTCTGAGGAATAAGGGCTCATCCTGGTTCAGTTCCGTTCAGGCGGGCTCGATGTCCACCACCGCGCGGTCAGCGCGCAAACCATCGAACAGGGCCTCGGCCCCTCCGGCAGCGTCGTCGGGCTCGGACGGCAGGGCATCGTCGTCACGCTCGCGGCTGAGGATGGGCAAGGGGTCGATGCCACGCCAGGCCGGTGCCGACACGGCCATGCTGGCCAGCACCCCGCTGGTGCGCACAGCCCACCACACCGCCCCGGCGGACAAGGCCACCCCGCCCAACTGCATGGCCTGCGCATCGAGCGTGAGGCTCAGGTCGCCCGACGCGGGGGGCCAGGCGCTGAGCTGGCCCAGGCCAATGTCCACGGGCACCGCGTCAGGTCGCCCTGGTGCGCCATCGGTGGCCTGCTGAGCCACCTCGATGGCCTGGATCAGCACCTGAACGGGCGAGCTGCTCAACCAGGCGTCGGGCTCGAAGACCACGCCTTGCCAGGTCCATCGATAGTCGGTGGGAGACGCCGGGGTCACGCCCCCGGCACCGGCGTTGGCGGACGAAGCCGACACGCCCGAGGGCGCACCCAGCGCATCGGCCACCAGGCCAGGGACGCCCAGCAAGGCCTCGCCACCCGGCGACGTGTCTGGGGCCTCTTGCTCGGTGCCGCTGTCGGCGCCCGTGTCGTCCACGACGGAGGGGTCGGCAGCGGGCGGCTCGATGCGCGCGGGCTCGTCCAGGGTGGGGGTGGCTGGCGCGGGCGGTGCGGGCGTGACAGGGGGTGCCGTGGGTGGCGGCACCTCGCCCGTCGGGCTTGACGATTCGGGCACGTCGGCCACGGTCACAGCCACCTGCTGGGTGACCAGGTGAACCCCGTCGTTGACCGCCACCTGCACCTCGTACACATTGTTGCCATCGGCGTCCGCAGGCGCCTCATGGTCAGGTGCCGCCAGGAAGCGCAAGGCCCCTGAGTTGGCATCCACGACGAACAGGCTGGCGTCGGCGCCGCCAACGATGCTGTAGGTGAGCGTGTCGCCCAGGTCGGCGTCGGTCGCCGACATCGTCGTCACGGCCAAGGTGTTCTCGTTGACCGAGACCGCCCCCGATGGACCACCACCCAGGCTGGTGATGAGCGGCGTGTTGTCGTTCACATCCAGCAGGTTGATGACGAAGGTCTGGCTGCTGCTGGAGCCATCGGCACTGGTGGCCAACACCGTGATGCTGTGCGAACTGGCGACCTCGTGGTCCAGTTGCCCACCATCGGCCACCGTCACCACACCCGTGCTGGCGTCGATGGCGAATCGTCCTCCGGCAGCATCGCTCAGGCTGTACGTGATGGTGTGGTTGCTGCCATCGGCATCACTGGCCAACGCCGTGATGCCCACGGTGCTGCCATTGACGGCGTTCTCGGGCACCTGGTTGGCCGCCGCGTCGCTGTCGGTCATGGCGCCCACATCGAACTCGTCCACATCGTTGAGGCCGATGGTGAAGCCCTGTGCGCTGGTCGATCCATCGGCGCTGGTGGCCAGCACCGTGATGTCGTGGCTGGTCGCGGCTTCGTAATCCAGCAAGCTGCCATTGGCCACCGTCACCACGCCCGTGCCGGCATCGATCGCAAAGCGTCCGCCCGCATCGTCACTGAGGCTGTAGGTGACGGCGTTGTTCGAGCCATCGGCATCCGTCGCCTGGGCCGTGATGCCCACCAGGCTGCCATTGGCAGCGTTCTCGGCCAGGGCGTTTACGGTGGCGTTGGTGTCCACCACCGCGCTGACATCGAACTCATCCACATCGGCCAGGCTGATGGTGAAGCCCTGCGTGCTGAACGAGCCGTCGCTGCTGTCTGCACGCACGGTGATCGCGTGCGACGTGCTGCTTTCGTGGTCCAGCAAGCTGCCGTTGGCCACGGTCACCACGCCCGTGCTGGCATCGATGGTGAATCGACCGCCCGCGTCGTCACTGAGCGAATAGCTGACGGTGTTGTTGCTGCCATCGGCATCGACGGCGTAGGCCGTGATGCCCACCGTGCTGCCATTGGCCGCGTTCTCGGACACCACGTTGGCCGCCACGTCGGCATCGCTGACCGCGCCCACGGCGAACTCGTTCACGTCACTCACCTGGATGAGGTAGGACTGGCTGCTGCTGGAGCCATCGGCGCTGGTGGCCACCACGGTGATGCTGTGCGAGGTGGCGGCCTCGTGGTTGAGCAGGCTGCCATTGGCCACCGTCACCACGCCCGTGCTGGCGTTGATGGCAAAGCGGCCGCCCGCGTTGGCACTGAGGCTGTAGGTGATGGTGCTGCCGGTGGCGTCGGCATCGCTGGCCTGGGCGGTGATGCCCACGGTGCTGCCGTTGGCGGCGTTCTCGGCCACCTGGTTGGCCGTGGCGTCGGCATCACTCACCGCGCTCACATCAAATTCATCGACATCGCCGACATGGATGGTGAAGGTCTGCGAGTTGGTGGAACCGTCCGCGCTGGTGGCCAGCACGGTGATGTCGTGGCTGGCAGCGGCCTCGCGATCGAGCGCACTGCCGTTGGCCACAGTCACCACGCCGGTGCTGGCGTTGATCGCGAAGCGTCCACCCGCATCGTCCGTCAGGCTGTAGTTGATGGCGCTGGTGCTCGCATCGGCATCGCTGGCGGATGCCGTGATGCCCACCGTGCTGCCATTGGCGGCGTTCTCGACCACTTGGTCGCTGGCGGCGTTGGCATCGCTGACCGCGCCCACGTCAAACTCGTCCACGTCGCCCACCAGGATCGTGAAGACCTGTGTGCTGCTGGACCCATCACTGCTCAAGGCCCGCACCGTGATGTCGTGACTGGCGGCCGACTCGGCATCCAGCAAGCCACCATTGGCCACCGTGACCACGCCCGTGCTCGCGTCGATGGCAAAGCGACCGCCCGCGTCGTCAAACAGGCCGTAGGTGATGGTGTTGTTGCTGCCGTCGGCATCGCTGGCCAGGGCCGTGAGGCCCACGATGCTGCCGTTGGTTGCGTTCTCGGCCACCTGGTTGGCGGCCGCGTTGCTGTCGCTCACCGCGCCCACGTCGAACTCGTCAACGTCGCTCAGGTTGATGGTGTAGCTTTGGGCGCTGCTTGAGCCGTCGGCGCTGGTGGCCAGCACCGTGATGCTGTGCGAGGTCGCGGCCTCGTAGTTGAGCTGGCTGCCATCGGCCACCGTCACCACGCCCGTGCTGGCGTCGATGGCAAAGCGCCCCCCGGCGTCGTCCGTCAGGCTGTAGGCGATGGCGTTGGTGGTGGCATCGGCGTCACTGGCCTGCGCCGTGATGCCCACCGCGCTGCCGTTGGTGGCGTTCTCGGCCAGCTCGTTGGCCCCGGCATCGACGTCGCTCACAGCCGACACATCGAACTCGTCCACATCACCCACGGAAATGGTGAACACCTGGCTGCTGCTGGAGCCATCGGCGCTGGTCGCCACCACGGTGATGTCGTGCGTGGCATCGGCCTCTCGGTTCAAGGCGCTGCCGTCGGCCACGGTGATCACGCCCGTGCTGGCGTTGATGGCAAACCGCCCCCCGGCGTCATCGCTCAGGCTGTAGGTCACGGCACTGTTGGTGGCGTCGGCGTCGGTGGCCTGCGCGGTGATGCCCACCGTGCTGCCATTGGCGGCGTTCTCCAGCACGGTGTTGGCACCGGCATCGGCGTCGCTCACCGCACTGATGTCGGCCTCGTTGACGTCCACCAGGTTGATGGTGAACACCTGGGTGCTGCTCGATGTGTCCGCACTGGTGGCCCGCACGGTGATGTCGTGAGAGGCCGCGGCTTCGCGGTCCAGCAGGCTGCCGTCGGCCACCGTCACCACGCCGGTGCTCGCGTTGATGGCGAAGCGCCCGCCAGCGTCGTCATCCAGGCTGTAGGTGATGGTGTTGGAGGTCGCATCGGTATCGCTGGCCTGGGCCGTGATGCCCACGGCGCTGCCATTGGCGGCGTTCTCGGCCACCTGGTTGGCGGCGCCATCGCCATCGGTCACGGCGCCCACATCAAACTCGTCGACGTCCACCAGGTTGATGGTGAAGTTGCGGCTGGTGGACGAACCATCGGTGCTGGTGGCCACCACGCTGATCTGGTGGCTGGCTGCGGCTTCGCGGTCCAGCAGGCCGCCATCGGCCACCGTCACCACGCCCGTGTTCACATCGATCGCAAAGCGACCACCGGCGTCATCGCTGAGGCTGTAGGTCACCGTGTCCAGCACATCGGGGTCGATGGCCTGGGCCGTGATGGCCACCGCGGTGCCATTGGCCGCGTTCTCGGCCACCTGGTCAGCGGCTGCATCGGTGTCGGACACCGCCCCCACCCCGGCCTCACTGCGGTCCAGCACCTGGATGGTGAAGCCTTGTGAGGAACTTGAGCCATCGGCACTGGTGGCCAGCACGGTGAGGTTGTGCGAGGTGTCGGTTTCGTAGTCCAGCAGGCTGGCGTTGGCCACCGTCACCACGCCCGTGCTGGCGTTGATCGTGAAGCGCCCGCCCGCGTCATCCATCAGGCTGTAGGTGATGGTGTTGGTGGTGGCATCGGCGTCGCTGGCCAAGGCCGTGATGCCCACTGCGTCACCGTTGGAGGCGTTCTCCGCGATCTCATTGGCGGCCGCGTTCACATCGCTGACGGCGCTCACATCGAACTCATCCACATCGGTGAGGTTGATGGTGAAGCTTTGCGAGCTGCTTGAGCCATCGGCACTGGTGGCCAGCACGGTGATGCTGTGCGAGGTGGCAGCCTCGTAGTTGAGCTGGCTGCCATCGGCCACCGTCACCACGCCCGTGCTGGCGTTGATGGCGAAGCGCCCACCCGCATCGTTGCTCAGTGAATAGGTGACGGTGTTGTTGCTGCCATCGGCATCGCTGGCCGTGGCCGTGATGCCCACCGTGCTGCCGTTGGCAGCGTTCTCGGCCACCTGGTTGGCCGCCGCGTTGCTGTCGGTCACCGCACCCACATTGAACTCGTCCACGTCGGTGAGGTTGATGGTGAAGCTTTGCGAGTTGGTCGAGCCGTCGGCGCTGGTGGCCAGCACCGTGATGCCGTGCGAGGTGGCCGCCTCGTAGTTGAGCTGGCTGCCATCGGCCACCGTCACCACGCCGGTGCTGGCGTTGATGGCAAAACGCCCGCCCGCATCGTTGCTCAGCGAGTAGGTGACGGTGTTGTTGCTGCCATCGGCGTCACTGGCCGTGGCCGTGATGCCCACCGTGCTGCCATTGGCGGCGTTCTCGGCCACCTGGTTGGCGGTGGCGTTGCTGTCGGTCACCGCGCCCACGTCGAACTCATCGACATCGGTGAGGTTGATGGTGAAGCTTTGCGAGCTGGTCGATCCATCGGCGCTGGTGGCCAGCACCGTGATGCCGTGCGAGGTCGCGGCCTCGTAGTTGAGCTGGCTGCCATCGGCCACCGTCACCACGCCCGTGCTGGCGTTGATGGCAAAGCGCCCGCCCGCATCGTTGCTCAGGCTGTACGTGATGGTGTTAGTACTGCCATCGGCATCGCTGGCCGTGGCCGTGATGCCCACCGTGCTGCCGTTGGCGGCGTTCTCGGCCACCTGGTTGGCCGCCGCGTTGCTGTCGGTCACCGCGCCCACGTCGAACTCGTCCACGTCGGTGAGGTTGATGGTGAAGCTTTGCGAGCTGCTTGAGCCGTCCGCGCTGGTGGCCAGCACCGTGATGCCGTGTGAGGTGGCGGCCTCGTAGTTGAGCTGGCTGCCATCGGCCACCGTCACCACGCCGGTGCTGGCGTTGATGGCGAAGCGCCCGCCGGCGTTGTTGCTCAAAGAGTAGGTGATGGTGTTGGTGCTGCCATCGGCGTCGGTGGCCGTGGCCGTGATGCCCACCGTGCTGCCGTTGGCGGCGTTCTCGGCCACCTGGTTGGCCGCCACATTGCCGTCCGTCACCGCGCCCACGTCGAATTCATCCACGTCCGTCACCGTGACGGCGATGGCCTGCGTGCCGGTGAGGGCGCCATCGCTCACCTGAACCGTCACGTGGTAGACGCGGTCACCACCGATGTCGTCCGGGCTCTCGTAGTTGGGCGCGCTCACGAACGTCAGGACCCCGGTGCTGCTGTTGATGCTGAAGCGCGCGGCGTCATCCCCACCCACGATGCTGTAGGTCAGCGTCTGCGTCGGCACATCGGCATCGGTGGCCGTGACCGTCATCACCGCCGTGCTGTTCTCGGCCACCGAGGCGGTGCTGCCGCTGGTGAGGGTGGGCGCCGTGTTGGCCAGCGTGGCGATCACGGTGGTGTCCACGGGCGTGCTGCTCACCCCCATGCCATCGGTCACCGTGAAGCGCACCGTGCGCGCGCCCACGGTGGGGCTGCCACTGAGGTTGTTGTAGGTGATGTTGGCCACCAGGGCCGTCACGGCGGCGTCGTCTGCCAAGGCATTGAGCGTGATCACCAGGTCGTTGCCGCTCACGCCGCCTGTGAACGTTCCGATGACGGTGCCGCCGTAGCTCACGTTGGCACCACTCACGCCGATCTGGCCGGCGCCATGGCCCTGGTCTCGAATGCCCAGCACATCCTGGGCCGGCACGCCGCCGGCTGCAATCGACACCGTGAGGTTGCCGCCTTCGTAGCCCGTGCTGTCCGGATCGACAACGCTGGCGCCGGTGCCCTGGTCGATGACGGCAGCACCCTGGCTCGCCGTGTGCACCATGGTGTCGCCCGACAGGTTGCTGATCACGGGGGCGGCGTTCTCGTACCAGACGTAGGTGAAGTTTTCGCGGTAGGTCTCGCCCGTCGTGGTCTCCACCGTTTGCACCGCGCCCCAACTGCTGCCATTCCACAGCACATAGTGCAGATCCTGGGCGTTGTCCTGCACGCCCATCATGACGCTGTTGCTGTGGGGGTCGGCGTAGAGCTTGACCACATAGGGCACATCCGTGCCCCCCATGCTGGGACCGGTCAACTCCGACGACCAACCACTGCCGGACGACCAGGTGCGGTAGTACACATTGGGCCCGGCGCTCTTGCCATAGGCGGCCAGCAGATCACCCGACTGCGTCTCGAATGCCAGCGACATCGTCGGGTGATCTTCCACCAACTCCACCCCCGAGGTGGTGGCCACCAGCTTGTCACCCCAACTGCTGCCATCCCACACAGCCAGCCAAACCTCTTCCAACGCGTTCTTGGCCGCGATGGCGATGCGGTTGCTGCCCGAGTCAGAGGCGATCGCCGTGGAGTACAGCTCCGAGGTGGCCGTGATGCCCGCCGGCGCCGTGACCGTCTGTTCGGTGCTCCAGCTCAAGCCATCCCACAGGCGGTATTGCAAGTCAGACGAGTTGGACGCCGAGGCGTCGTACAGCACCATGGCCCGCCCGCTCTGGGCCTCGTAGGCCACCTGGGTCTCGAAATACTGTTGCGAGCTGTTCGTGCCCAGCGTGACGACGTTGCCCCAACTGGCGCCATTCCACACCATCGCAAACTGGTTGTTGCTGGCGGCCGTGGTCTGTCCCACCAGCACCATCTGATCGCTGCCCGGCTGATTGGCCAGGCGCAGGTGCACAGGCTCGCCCGTGACCGGCATGGCGATGGTGTTGACCGAAGACCAGTTGCTGCCATCCCAGGTGGCGTACGACAGGCCCAAGCCGGCGGTGTTCCCGTTGTCCCACACCAGCATGGCATCACCGCTCTCGTTCTCATAAGCGACAGCAAAACTGAAGTGCGAGCTGGCCGTGGCTGAGGGGCTGGCAATGGGGATGCTGAGCACCGACGACCAGGTGCTGCCATCCCAGATCACCGCCAGGATGCGCCCTGACACGTCCGCCGAGCCGATCAGGATGATCTCGTTGCGGGTGGGCGCTTCGGCCGCGGCCATCATGGTGATGTCGTCGCCCAGGTCCACGCCCGTCACGCCGGTGGGATTGAAGCTGGTGCCATTCCAGTCGGCCGTGTACTGGAAGAAGCGATCGTTGTTGTTCCAGATGGCCTTGCCGCGAGGTGCGTTGGCCAGCGACACGGCCTGCACGGCCAGCGAAAACTCGGAGGCTCCGGTGAAGCCCCCTTCCACGTTGGCCACCGCCGTGATCCAGTCGCCCACCGAGGCGCCAGTCACGGCCAGCGAAAACGTCGCGTCACCATTGGTGTCGGTGCTCACCTGCACTGCGCCGAGGTAGGTTCGGCCTTCGCCATACCCGGAAGCGTCGGCCGACGGGCTGGCAAACAACTCGATGTAGATGGGCTCTCCGCCCGTGTACCAGTCGATCGAGCCCTTGATGAAGGTGGTATCACCGATGGTGACCACCGAGGTGATGACGGGGAAGTTGTTTGAATAGTTGGCGCCGCCGTCACCATCGTTGTAATCGTTGGCGGTGACGCCATCGTTGCCCAGGTCGATGCCCAGGCCACCGTTGCCGTAGATGCTGTTGCGGTAGAAGAAGTTGTGATAACCCGAGGCCACGGCGATGCCAGCGCCCGTGTTGCCCGCGATCAGGTTGCCTTCATCCGCATTCTTGCCGCCCACCGTGACATCGCTGGCCGCGATGTACACCCCGGCCCCGCCATTGCCCAGCAGGCTGGTGCCATCGGCCGCCACACCAATGTAATTGCCCTGGATGCTGATGACCCCACTGCCCGTGACATGGATGCCGTGGCTGGTGTTGCCCGAGATGACGTTGCGCGCACCGGCCGCGCTGCCACCCACCACCACGTCGCCACCGTCATCGATGTACAGGCCCACCACATTGCCCAGCGCCGCCGTGCCCGCCGCGTTGGTGCCAAAGTAATTGCCCTGGATCGTGACCGTGCCCGTGGTGGTGATCCACGCGCCCCGAGAGGTGAAGCCCGAGATCACGTTGCCAGCGCCCGCGGCGGTGCCACCGATGGTGACGTTGGTGGACGAGGACTCCACCATCAGACCATAACTGCCATTGCCCGCGATCACCGCCGTGCCGGCGGCGTTGGTACCCAGGTAGTTGCCTTGCACCACGGCGTTGTTCGAGCCCGTGCCCAGGTAGACGTTGTACGTGGCCCCGTTGCCTGAGATCACGTTGCGATCGGCAGCGGTGGTGCCGCCCAGCACCAGGTTGGCCCCATGGCTGTACACACCGGCCGAGTTGTTGGCCTTGGCCGCGCCCGCATCGCTGCCATCGGCATTGAACGAACCGATGTAGTTGCCCACGATGGTCTGGTTGTCCGAGCCCGCAGGCAGGTAGAGGCCGTAAGACGTGAAGTCGCGAATGACCAGGCCCCGGATGGTGCTGCCGTCCGACGTGGAGCTGAGCTGCAGGCCGTACGCCACCGCGCCATTGCCGTCCAGCACGATCAAGGGATGCCCTGCCGCGCCCGTGCCGGGCTGGGTCGAGGCGTCGATCACCACGGCGTCAGAGATCGTGGCCAGCGAGCTGGTGGTGGTGATGACATACGCACCGTAGGCATCGACACCCCCCGTGAGGATGTTGAAGCCGATGGTGTCCAGGCCCGCCGTGGTGTTGGCGGCGATCAGCGCCTCGCGCAACGAAACCCGCCCATCGCTGCCACCCGAGACCGCGTTGAGTTGCTCAATGGTGAAGGAGCTGCCCAGACCCGTGTCGTTGGTGTCGGCCGTGGTGGTGACCACCAGCGTGGTGGGCATGTCCAGCACCTGCACCGACAGGGTCTGGGTGTCGGTCAAGCTGCCATCGCTGACGCGCACGATCACGTCGTAGATGTTGTCGGCGCCCGCATCGGTCGGTGCCTCATGGTCGGGTGCCGACGAGAAGGTGAGCACACCGGTGCTGCTGTTGATGCTGAACCTCGCCGCGTCCGCACCACCCGAGATGCTGTAGGTCAGCGAGCCGCTGTCGGGGTCGGTGGACGTGACGGTGGTGACCGCCGTCAGCGTTTCATTGACGTAGATGGTGGCGCTGCCGCCGCCACCGTTGCTGGTGATCGTGGGGGCGTCGTTGACGCGTGTCACGCTCAGGCTCGACGAGGCGGTCGCTGTCTGGCCATATTGATCGGTCAGCGTGACGGTCAGGCCTCGCGCTGTGGTGGTGGGGTTGTCCGAGCTGTTGTCGTAGCGGATGGAACGCAACACCTCCTGGTACTGCGCCGCGCTGGCGCTGCCCGACAAGGTCAGCACCCCGGTGCCGCTGTCGTAGCTGCCCGTGATGGGCGTGGTGTCTTGTGTGAAGCTCAAGGACTCCAGCACGCCATCAGGCCGGTTGTTCAAGCTCACCGTCATGCCGGTGAGCGTGCCGGCGCCCGCCGTGATCGTGGCATCGGCCACATCGGCGATGGCCGCCGGGATGTTCTCGGTATACGCGCCGCTGTAGTTGTTGCCCGTGGCGCCAGAGCTGTTGTTGGCGTCCAGGTCCATCGAGGGTGGCGTGGGCGGGGTGAAATCCACGGTCAGCTTGGGACGCTGGCTGACGGTGCCCACCTCGGACGAGGCAAACCCCACCCGTGACCCGTAGTCGTCGTTGAAGATGTACCAACCCTGGTTGCTGGCGGGGTCGTTCACCCACGCCTGCACGCTGGCCACGAGGGCCGCTGTGCTGCCCACGGTGTAGGTCTTGTTGCCGCTTTCTGCCAGGGTCACGTCGGCAATGAGCCGTGCTTCGAGACCGTCCACACCGCCACCGCCGCCACCCATCGTGCTCCACGTGGTCGTGTCCGACCAGCTCTCCAGCATGCGGTAAATGCTGAAGGTGGGGTTGGTGAAGGTGGACTGGGCGGTGATGGTCAGGGTGAGCGTGACGCTGTTGATGGTCGATCCCTGAGGAATCTGGCCCACGCCTGCGCCCACGATGTCGTTGAACTTGAACAGGATCTGGAAGGGGTCGTAGGTGCCCGACCGCCCCGCATAGATCGTGGTGTCGGCGGCGTTGTTGTTGGCCGGACCCAGCAGCTCCAGGAACGTGTCCTCGGTGCCGGTGTAGCCGCTCTCGCCATCCCTGAACGATGCGGTGGCCAGCACGTTGTGCCACTGCCCACCCTCCAGGGTCGCTGCCTGAATCGTCCCCACGCTGTACTCCAGCGTCCAGTTGCCCGCCAGATCGGTGTGCCCCGTCAGGTCCGTGCTCGCGGCGACATCGGCCCCCGTCAACTCGCCCAATTGCGTCACCAAGGCACGGCCCAGCTCGGTGGAGGCCAGGTCGCAGCCATACAGCAGCAGGTCTGCGTCGGGCGCCAGGGCACCGCCCCAGGCCGCGACGTCGCCCGCGTGGTCCAGCAGGGTGTCGGCACTCAGGCGCACACCGCCCAATTGCAGCCCTTCGCCATCACCGTGGGTGATGAGGTGCATCGCACTCAGGCCTTGGTGTTGGGCCAGCGCCGCCTCGATCTGCGCAAACGCATCTCGCTGACCATCGAGCATCACGACCTGAAGATCACGCTCTGGCGACAGTTGCGCCCGGATCTGCTCGACCAAGCCATGAGCGTCGGGAACCCCTGCGTCCACGAACACGATCTCGCCACCGTCCGATGGCGACTGTGCGGCCACCACCTCGGCGACGGCGGCCGGGGCCACCCAGGCCTGCAGCGAGCTCACCTCAGGGGAGGAGCCGGTGTCCAGCAGCGCGGCCCCCGGAAGCAAGACGGCGGCATCGGCTGAAAACAGCAGACGCGACTCGAGCTCTTCCACCTGGAAGGCCACGGGCGGGGGGGATGGGGGCGAGGGGTGTCGACGCACAGCGGGCCTCACCGATCCCAGGGATGATGCCCGGTCCAGGCCAGGCGCTCGCCTTGTCGGTCCTCATGGGCCAGACCCTGCCAGCGGGCCTGCACCTGCGCACGCGCGTGGTGCGCCTGAACGGCCGCCAGGGTGCAGCACCAGGCCCACGACCACGCCCCGGGCAAGGTGGCCACGAGCACGCGGGCCCACCATGGGCAAGACCGCCAGAGTGCATCACGTCGGCTGAGCCAGCGCTCATGGGCGCCAGGCTGCCCACCGCGACCGGCGCGGCCCGCCAGTTGCCGAGCCACCCGACCGGACAGCAACAGGCCCACGCTGAGCACCTGCAATCCGCCTCGGGCCGCGACGGCCTCGGGCACGGGAACGTCGGTGCCCCGTCCCGCCATCTGGGTGGCCACGGTGATCGCCCCGGGCTGTCCGGCCCGGGCCACGATGCCCGCCTCGTCGGCGTCGTCCCGGGCATTGAGCACCCGGGGCGCCAGACCCGCCAGGCGCAGCGCCGAGGCCACCTCGTCGGATTCGGCCACCGACCGGGTGCCCACCAGCACCGGCAAGCCCTCGGCGTGCAGCTGGCCCACACGATGGGCCACGGATTGCCACAGCGCGTGGTCGTCTTGGCGGACCCTCACACCACGCTCCACCCGCTGCACCGGACGATGCGGGGCCACGCGCACCACGGGCACGCCGTACACCGCCAGCATCTCGGCGCGGGCCTCCCACAGCGTGCCACTCTGGCCGCACAGCCGCAGGTAGCGCGGAAAGAACTGCTGGTAGCTCAGTTGCTGAAGGGTCTCGGTCAGGGGAGCGGGGCTCAGGCCTTCCTTGAGGGCCACCAGCTGATGCAGGCCACGTGACCAATGGCGGCCTTCGGCGCGTCGACCCGTGAAGGCATCGACGATCTGGATCTCGCCATCGTGCACGACATAGTGCACGTCGCGCTGGTGGCTGTGCAAGGCCGTCAGGGCCAGGGTGATGATCTCTTCGCGCCAACGCCGCAGCCGCCAGTCGCCGCCCAGCGACTGGGCACGGGCGCGCAACCAGTCACGCCCCACCTCGGTCAGTTGCCAGCGACCGGGCAGATGTTCCACCGCATGCACGTTCACCTGCATCTGCCGGGCCAGGAACAGCGCCACCCGGTGACGCTGGGCCAGGTCATCGGCCACCTGGCGAGACAGGATCATGGGCACCGTGGCCTCGTCGACCAGGGCGCCATCGGCCTCGTCCAGCACGGCCATGCACAGGCCGCGCAGCACGGGGCGCTCATGCCCCAGCCCCGCCCGGGCGTTGTCTTGCGCACCCAGGCGATCACGCAGGTGATCGAAGGCCACCTCACGGGCGCTGGCGTGCACCACCTCGCACTGGTAGGCCTCACGCCGCGCATCGGGCTCATCGCTGGCCTGGATCAATCCGACACGCAGGCCCAGCAAGGCGTACACCGGAGACCACTGTTCGGCGTCCCGTGCGGCCAGGTAGTCGTTGGCCGTGAGCACATGCACCGGCACGCCAGCCAGTGCCGCCACACCGGCCGTGAGCACGGCCACGACCGACTTGCCTTCGCCAGTGGCCAGCTCGACCAGCACGTTCGAGAGCATCAGCACGGCGGCATGCACCTGGGCGTCACGCACCGTCAGCCCCGAGTGGCGGCGCAGCGCCTCGGCCACCACGGCCAAGGGCTCGACCAGATGCGCCAAGCCCAGGCCATGGCGAACCAGGCCCAGGCGTGCATGCTGCACCCGCTGGGTGAACGCCGTGGGCGGCGTGGTGGCCAGCGCCTCGGCGCGGCGCAGCACCTGCTGCACGATCACCTGGCAGCGGGCCGCCGACGGCGGCGGCTCCTGGTGCCGCCAGCGACGCCACCAGTCAGCCACCGTGGCGGGGCCACGCTGCGCGACATTCATCATGGGATAGGTGCCCCACAGAGGGCCCGGGCGCGGCACCCAATGGGCCTGGCGCACGCCATCGGCCAGAACCTGACGGTGGGTGGTGGGCGCCGCTGCGCGCCAGGAAGAGTGCAACAAGGTGGGCATGCAACACCTCCTCAGGCCAGCTGGGCAAACTGCCTCAAGAGCAGTTGCCGAAGTCGGAAGAACAGTTGCTGCGCCAGAGATTGCTCAGGCAGGTTGAGCTTGACCTGGGCGCGCGCGCCAACGCGTGCGTGGTCGCGCGTGGGCACGTCCAGCTCGACGACGAACACAGGCCGCAGGGGCTTCAAGCCCTCGGGATCGGCCGGGTCGGTGGGCACGGGCCCACCTTGCAAAGCACCCAGTGAGGGTGTGGGCAGACGCTCCAGTGCCGCCGGGGCCTGGCGCAGCAGGCGCGCCGCGTGAACCTGGCCACGCTGGTCGGCCAGCATCACTTCGGGTCGGGCCGTTGACGCTTCAGCGCCTTCCAGCGCCTGCCGCCACAGACCGACGTCATCGTCGTCGATCAAGGCCAGCACGCGGGCACCATGGGCGGGCAGCACGTGGGCCAGCGTCTCGCCCTGCTGCACATGGCGCAGCAAGCCATCCTGGGCGGTGGGCAGCACAAACACGCCGGGGGCCTGCGCCCGCAGCACCAGGCGCTGCAGGCGTTGCTGCACATCCGCCAGCGCGGCCTGATCGCGGGCCAAGGCTTCCTGAGCCTGACCCACGCGCACCGGGTCATGCCCCCAGGCCGCGCTGCGTTCGGCCTCCAGCGCCGCGATGCGGGCCTGCAGCACCGCTGCATCGGCCACGAGCTCATCCGAGCTCAGGCGCAACAGCGGCTGACCCAGCTGCACGCGCTCACCATCGCGCGCCAGCACCGCGTCGACCCGTGCCGCGTGGGGTGCACGCAGGATGACCGCGTCGGGCAGCCACACCAGGCCCTGTGCGTGCAAGGAGGGCGACCACGGCCACCACAAGGTCAACAGCACCAGCGCCAGAACCAAGGCCGTGAGCGCCCAACGCGCCAGGCCCCGCGCAGCGCCCAGTTCGGGCAGGCTGACGGTCTCCTTGACCCAGGTCAGCACCGGCGACAGCAGCAGCGCCCAGACCATCCACAAGCCCACCGCCCAAGACAGCCACGGTGACCAGTGGCCCAGCCACTGCATCACCATGACCGACACCACCAGCCGCCACCACCAGGCCAGCGGCGCATACAGCCACAGGGCCCAGCGCTCACGCATGTCGGTGGCCGGGCTTGCTGCCGTCGATGCGCGCTGCCCCACACACCACAACAGCAGTTGCTGCAGATGCCGGCGCCAGTGGCGCGTGCTGCGTGGCCCCAGATTGGGCAGGTCCAGCACATCGCACATCAGGTGATAGCCGTCATAGCGCATCAATGGGTTGCCATTGAACAAGAGGGTAGACACCCCGCCCAGCAGCATGGTCACGAGCGCCATGTCTCGCACCAGACCGGGCTCCACCACCAGCCACGCGAACATGGCCAGCGCCGCCACCGCCAGCTCCACGGCCATCCCGGCGGCCACGATGGTGGCCCGCTGCCACCGGCTGGCCAGGCGCAAGGCGTCCGTGGCGTCCACATGGGGCAAGGGCATCAACAACAAAAAGGTCACGCCCACCTCGCGTGACTCACAGCCATAGCGGCGCAAGGCCAGGGCGTGTCCAGCTTCGTGCAAGGCCTTCATCAAGGGATAGATCAGCCACATCATCAACAGCACATGCGGCTGTCCCAGGCTGTACTGCGCTTGCGCCCACAACTCGGGCTGATGGCGCCAGGCCAGCACCCCTGCAGCGCACACAGAGAGCAGCCACAACCAGGCCACCGGCGCACCAAACAGCAGCCGCGCCCATGCGCCCATGCGCTGCATCCAAGGCATGGGGTCGAACAAGCGCACCCGAAACGACAATGGATTGACCCGTGCGCGCCGCTCTGCCTGTGTGCGCCGCTCTGCCTGGGCCAGCAGCCGGCGCAGATCCGGCATGTGCTCGGCCTGCAGCAGGTCGCCCTCGGCCAGCTGGGCGAGCATGGTCATCACCTCGTCCTGTGTGGGGGCGTCATCGCCGAGCTGTTCGATCAGGTCTTTCCAGATGGCATCGATGCTGTGTTCGCCATCGAGGCGACCGACCAGTTCGTAGGCACGCGCATGCACGCGGTGAAATCGACCAGATGCCGCGTTGTACAGCACATACCAGCCCTGCCCTCGCGACGGCTGTCGGTGCACCCGAACCTGCGGGCGCAACTGCGCGTGCAAGCCGGCGATGCGGAACCAATGGGGCGACAACAGGGCATCGTGCATGTCCGGTCCTCACCACCACGACCACGTCATCCAGCGCAGGCCTCGCCAAGCCTCTTGCGCCCATCGCAGGGCCAGCGGCTGCGGCGCCAGTTCAATCTGGGCCACCCCCTGCATGCCCGGGCGCCACCCTGCCGGCACCGCCCCATCGGGCTGGGCCAGCACCTCGAAGCGCTGGCGCCCCTCCACCGAGCGCGCCAGGGGTGTCACGCGCGTCACACGCAGGCGCATGGGCGAGTCCGGCAAGGCCGTGAGCAGCACCTGCGCCACCTGCCCGGGCCGCACCTCGGCGATCTGGCGCTCGTCAACGTCCAGCACCAGCCGCCAACCGCTCAACGGGGCCAGGGTGAACAGCAGGTCACTGCGCTGCAAGGGGGCGCCGAGTCGCTGACTGAGGTCGCCCGAGATCACCACCGCCTCGAACGGTGCAAGGATGCGGGTGCGGGCCAATTGCTGCTGCGCCCGCGCCAACTGCACACGGGCCTCCATGGCACGGGCCTGGGCCATGGCCGCCTCGGCACGTTCACCGCGCGTGAACGCGTCCACAAAGGCATTGTCGTGTTGCGCCACATCCGCCTGAAAGGCCCGCACTTGCAGCTGCAGGTCCTCATCGGCCATCTGGGCCAGCACCTGACCGGGCTGCACCACGTCGCCCGGCCGCGCCATCACTTGTTGGAGAAAGCCATCCATGGGCGCCGTCATGACGCGCTGCAAAGCCCCTTCGACCCTGGCGGGCGCGGGCAGGTTTCGGGGCAGAGGCCACGCCAACAAGGCGGCCAGCGCCAGCACCGTGGCCCCGGCAGCCCATCGCCACACCATGCGGCCGCGGCGCCCCTGTTGCGCCCAGCCCGTGCGCACCGAATCGCGCCACCGCGCCCAGGCGCCCAGGCCGGCCTGGTGATGCAGCCGCAACAGCGGCACCACCTGCTCCACCATGGATTCCATGGCGATGATCTCGCCCGGCAAGAATCGACCGTGTTCGCGCTCACAGGTGACGGCACCCCAGGTGACACCCCGCAGCGCCAGTGGCACCGTCAGCACGCCCAACAGTCCTTCTTGGCGCATCAAGGCACGATGGGCCAGCGTGATGCGCACCAGGCCATCGGCCACGCGGGGCACACACAGGCTTTGACCCTGAACGGCCGATTCCTGCATGGCCTCCAGCAGTTCGGGCAGGCGCGCCCGCTCGCTGACCTGCGCGCCATGAGACAGCGCCCTGACCCGCCAGGCGTCACGCTCTACCCACCCGATGGCCACACGCCGGCACCCCAGGCGCTGCGCCAGCACCGTGGCCAGGGCGGCCAAGGCCGCGTCCAGCGAGGCTTCACCCAGCACCGCCGCCAGCGACGCGCGCACAAGCCCATCTGGGCCCGGATCCTGCGGCAGATCCGTGCCTGATGGCGTGGAAGGCGACTCGCGCTGCGTCAACATGGCTTCAGCCCGAACATGAGATCACCACCCGGTGTGGCACCCTTGGACATGCTGACATGCTAGGCAAATGGCCCCCAGCGCAAGGGCCGGAACATCGACCGGAAGTCGTGCCATTCATCACGAAACCCCACCGGGAAAACCCCAAACGGGACTCACCGTGCATTTCAATGGATCAGCCCACGACGCGCCTGCTATGCTGAATCCACAGCATGCTGGAGGAGATGGATGCGCCGTGCGTCGGTGGCTTACGAAGCGTTTGCCAGGTTGTTGCTCGTGGCATCGCTGCTGGGCGGCGTGGTCCACGCGGCGTTCGCATGGCTGTTTTTTCAGCACGGGGTGACGCCACTGGGGTGGATCAACATCGGCAGCGTGCTCATCTACGTGCTGGCCAGCGCCTGGATTCAGCGCGACAGGCTGGGCTGGGGCTTGAGCCTGATGGGCGTCGAGGTCATCGGCCACGCCATGCTGGCCGTGTACGTTGTGGGCTGGGACAGCGGCTTTCATTACTACCTGCTGGTGACCATCCCGGTGATCCTGGCCAGCACGCTGGCAAGGTGGCCATTGCGGGTGGGCCTGGGCCTGCTGGTGGCCTTCATGTACCTGGGCATGGACCTGTGGTGGCGTCAGGCGGCGCCGGCCCGCGCCATGGATCCCGCCACGCTCGCCTACATGCACCACTTCAATCTGCTGTCGACCATGGTCGTGCTCGGGGCCTTGACGGTGGTCTACGTGCACGTGATCGCCGAGGCCGAGCGCCGACTTCAGCGCGTGGCCACCACCGACCACCTGACCGGTCTGATGAACCGACGCAGCCTGATCGAAGCCCTTGAGCGTGAGCAAGCGCAACGCCAACGCCGACCACATCCCCTGTGCGTGATGCTGCTCGACATCGACCACTTCAAACGCCTGAATGACACTCACGGACACGCCGTGGGCGACTGGGCCTTGCAGGCCGTCTCCGGCGTGCTGCGCGCGGAGGTGCGCGACATGGACTACGTCGCACGCTGGGGCGGCGAAGAGTTTCTGGTGGTGCTGCCGTTTGCGGGCCTCACCGACGGCCTGCCCGTGGCCGAACGGTTGCGCCTGGCCATCCAGCGCATCGAACACCCAGGCCAGCTGCCGCTGGCCCTCAGCGCCACGCTGGGCGTGGCCGAGGTGGGGCCAGACGAAGACATGGAGCACGCCATTCAGCGCGCCGACACGGCCCTCTACCAGGGCAAGCTCCAGGGACGCAACCAGGTGGTTGCCGCAACGACCTCCACCGAGCCTCCGATCACACCATGACCCAGCCACACACCACGCGCCGACCGACCTGCATCGTTGCCCTGAGCCTGGCGGCCGCCCTGGGCTTGTCGGCCTGCGCCAGCAAACCCAAGGCCACCACACAGGCCGACGGCCGTGTCGTCGAGCATGAAGAGGCCGTCACCGATCGGGTGGGCGGCGCGGTGCTGACCCCCTTGAGCGATCTGAACATGGTCCGCAGCGAGATCCCTGCCGTGCTGCAAGATGCCGTGGATCAAGGCGCCTACCACCCACCCCAGGAGTTGAGCTGCCAGCACATCGGTGAACAGATCATCCTGCTCAATGCCGCACTGGGCTCGGACCTGGATGCGCCCAAAGGCGGCGACGTGAGCTCGTGGCTGGAGCGCGGCAGCGACTTTGCCGAAGACTCTGGCGTGGGCATGGTGCGCCGAACGGTCGAGGGGGTGGTGCCCTTTCGCAGCTGGCTGCGCAAGCTCAGTGGCGCCGAGCGTCACTCGCGACGGGTGAGCCAGGCCATCGTGACCGGTGGCATCCGGCGGGCCTTCTTGAAAGGCGTGGGCGCGCAACTGGGTTGTGTGCCGCCGGCCGCGCCCTTGTCGGTGGCGGCGCCACCTGCCGTCGCCAGCGCGCCCCAGCCTTGACGCGTCAGCGCACGCGCAGGCCCAGCACCCCGGCCAGCTGCGGCGCGTGCGCCCACTCCAGCGCCCCGCCCAGCATCCCCAGCGCCAGCCGCACCATTGCATCGCGGGTGCGCTGCCAGGATTCTTCGGTGGGGCCATCAGGCCCGAAGTGAAAGCGATAGCCCAGGTACTCCACCCCGATCACGAAGGTCTCGACCTGCAGAGGGTCAAAGGGCTCACGCCCCAGGCTGGTGACGGCCTCGTTGAGCTCGCGGGCCAGCGCCTCCAGCACACGTTGCCGATGGGCGGCGGCAGGAGAGTGCGTGTCGTGCATCTCGGCAAACACGGCCTTGAGCAATGGGCCCTGTCGCTCACCCCAGTGGCGCCACGCCAGCAAGCCGGACTCCACCTTCTGCAAGGGCCCATCGGCCGTGCGCACAGCCAGGGTGACCTCGCGAATCAGCGAATCATTGACGTCCTGCAGCACGAGGTTGATGACCTCGTCGGTGTTGCGAAAGTAGCGGTAGAACGTGGGGCGGGACACCCCGCAGGCTTGCAGGATCAACTCGACCGAGACCCCGTGGTAGCCGTGCTGCGCAAAGACCTGGGCGGCAGCGGCCTGGATGCGGTCGCGCACCGCCTGGGCCTCGTCGCGGGTCAACGGAGGGCGGCCACGGCCCCGCCGGACCAGCGCGGACGTGGCCGACGGTTTGGCAGGACGGGCATCAGGCACGGGCAGTACTTGGGTGGACACAACAGGGAGATGCGTTGATTATCGCGGTAACCTTCTGCTGGATTCCCTCACAACTCCTGAAAGGCACTGCGGCATGGCAACGCGCCCCCCTTTGGTGATCATCACGGGCTGCGGCTCGGGCATTGGCCAGGCCCTGGCACGGGCCTTCCACGCACGCGGCCTGCCGGTGTGCGCCACCGCACGCCGACTGGACACGCTGGCCCCACTCGCGGCCGAAGGCCTGATGACCCGCCCACTGGACGTGACCGACGAGGCGTCAGTGCAGGCACTGCTGACCGGACTGGCCCAAGAGGGCCACCAGATCGGCACCCTGGTGAACAACGCAGGTTATGGCGCCATGGGCCCCATGTTGGATGTACCGACCGCCGAATGGCAACGCCAGTTTGACGTGAACCTGTTTGCCCCCATGGCCCTGACCCGTGCCGTGCTGCCGGGCATGATCGCCAGGCGACGCGGGCTGGTGGTGAACATCAGCAGCGTGTCAGGCGTGCTGACCACGCCCTTTGCCGGCCCCTACTGCGCCAGCAAAGCGGCGTTCAATGCCGCGTCGGACGCGCTGCGCATGGAGCTGGCGCCCCTGGGCGTGAAGGTGGTGACGGTGCAGCCTGGTGGCATCCAGTCGGCCTTTGGCAGCAATGCGGGCAACGCCGTGAGCCTGGGCGCCGATTCACCCTACCAGGCCATCAAGGCCAGTGTGCTGGCCCGTGCCAACGAAAGCCAAAGCAACGCCATGCCGGCGGACACCTTTGCCCGCCTGCTGGTGGATCAATTGCTGAAGGCCGATGGCCCACCCGTGGTGCGCCTGGGTGAAAAAAGCACCCTGCTGCCCGCGCTCAAACAATGGCTGCCCACCCGTCTGCTGGACCGGGTGTTGAGCAAGAAGTTCGGGCTGGATGGGCTGAAGTGAGTCAGTGGGCGCGATGGCGACGTCGCGCCAGCGCTCCCAAGGCCAGCAGGCCCAGGCCCATGCTGGCCCAGGTGGCGGGCTCAGGCACCGCTGCCACGGCCTGCACGCCGAAGCTCATGCGGTGGGCGTCGATCACCAGGGTACCGTGCTCGTAGCGCATGCACGAGGCGCTCGTGCATGAGGGATCGAGGGAGGGCAAGGCGTAAACGGGCGCCGAGATATAGGGCGTTCGAAACCCAAAAAATGGCCAGGCTGCCACCGCCGGCGTGGTGGGCGTGGACAATATGCTACCAGCCGACGTGTTGGGCTGAACTTCCACCCAACCTGTTTGAGCGGTGAACACCGTGGACAGGACAGCACTTGTGAACATTTCAGGCACCTGCAACACCCCCTTGGTGCTGATGAACTGCACGTCGTCTGGCCGCAGGTTCTCAGCAACGTGGACACCATAATGCCAATCCGCCAAGTCGGGCAACAGGCTCCAGGAACCTCCCAGAGGATCTTGCACGGTCAGGCCCGGCCATTCAGCGCTCACCTCCAGAAAGAAATGGCTCCAGCCACCTTCCACCTGAACCGTGCGGGGGCTTGGCGCCGTCATCAGCACATCCAAACGCGCGTCGGCCGCCAGAGTACAACTGCCGGCGGCACAATCCCAATCAAGACCGCTGGTGCCGATGCTCAGTTGCTGGTAGGGGAAGTCCGGCACGAGACTGGATGATTGCAGCCCCGTCAGCTGAGCCGACACCCCCTGCTCGGCGACAGCAGAATTGAATGCAGCGCTTGACATGCCACTCACACCCGCCAGCACCAGAGCGGCGCCCCATTGTTTCATCGACATGATGGTTTCTCCCCTGAATATCCTTGATATTACACAGCCCGGATGGCAGCGTCACTCCCGCAAACGGACGATGTGGCGCCCATAAAAAAGGCCGACAGGGTCGGCCTTTTGGATGAGGGGGAAAGCGGTCACTCCACCGCCTTGACCATGTCCTCGACCACCTTTTTGGCGTCGCCGAACACCATCATGGTCTTGTCCATGTAGAACAGTTCGTTGTCCAGGCCGGCGTAGCCGCTGGCCATGGAGCGCTTGTTCACGATCACGGTTTTGGCCTTGTAGGCCTCCAGGATGGGCATGCCGTAGATCGGCGAGCCCTTCACATGGGCCGCCGGGTTCACCACGTCGTTGGCCCCCAGGATGATGGCCACGTCGGCCTGGCCGAATTCGCCGTTGATGTCTTCCATCTCGTGCACCTGGTCGTAGGGCACTTCGGCCTCGGCCAGCAGCACGTTCATGTGGCCGGGCATGCGGCCGGCCACCGGGTGGATGGCGTACTTGACGTTGATGCCCTTCTCGGTGAGCTTGGCGGCCAGTTCTTTGACGGCGTGCTGGGCGCGGGCCACGGCCAGGCCGTAACCCGGCACGATGACCACGGTCTCGGCGTTGCCCAGGATGAAGGCGGCGTCGTCGGCCGAGCCGCTCTTGACGCTGCGCTGCTGCTGTGCGCCACCCGCTGCGGCCGCACCGGCGTCACCACCGAAGCCGCCCAGGATCACGTTGAAGAACGAACGGTTCATCGCCTTGCACATGATGTACGAGAGGATGGCACCGGACGAGCCCACCAGCGAGCCGGCGATGATCAGCATCGAGTTGTTCAGCGAGAAGCCGATGCCCGCTGCGGCCCAGCCCGAGTAGCTGTTGAGCATGGACACCACCACGGGCATGTCGGCGCCGCCGATGGGGATGATGATCAGCACGCCAAGGATGAAGCTCAGCGCGATCAGCGCCACGAACACGTCCATGCGCTGCGTGGCCATGAAGACGCCGATCAGGGCGATCAGCACCAGGCCCAGCACCAGGTTCAGCATGTGCTGGCCCTTGAAGATCACGGGCGCACCCTGGAACAGGCGGAACTTGTACTTGCCGCTGAGCTTGCCGAAGGCGATGACCGAGCCCGAGAAGGTGATGGCACCGATGGCCGCACCCAGGGCCAGCTCCAGCAGGTTGCCCACCGGGATCTGGGCCAGCTCGCCGGCCAGGGGCTTGGCCACGATCTGGAAGGCCCAGGGCTCGGCCACCACGGCCACGGCGATGAACACCGCGGCCAGGCCGATCATGCTGTGCATGAAGGCGACCAGCTCGGGCATCTTGGTCATCTCGACGCGCTTGGCCATGACGGCGCCAGCACCGCCGCCCACGACCAGGCCCAGCAGCACATAGGCCAGGCCTTCGGTGAAGTTGATCTGCAGGGCCTGCACCTGGCCATGGATCAGGCCGATGGTGGTGAGCACGGCGATCGTCATGCCCGTCATGCCGAACAGGTTGCCGCGGATGGACGTGGTGGGGTGGCTCAGGCCCTTCAAGGCCTGGATGAAGAACACCGAGGCCACCAGGTACAGCAGTGCGATGAGGTTCATGCTCATTTACTTGGCTCCTGCCTTCTTGTCTTTCTTCTTGAACATCTCCAGCATGCGCCGGGTGACCAGGAAGCCACCAAACACATTGACGGCCGCCAGCGCCACCGCCAGCACACCCATGATCTTGCCCGTGGGCGTTTCCGTCAGGGCGGCGGCCAGCATGGCGCCCACGATGACGATGGCCGACACGGCATTGGTGACGGCCATCAGGGGCGTGTGCAGGGCTGGGGTCACGTTCCAGACCACGTGATAGCCCACATAGATGGCCAGCACGAAGATGGTCAGGTTGATGACGACGTGCGAAATCGCTTCCATCGTGGTCTCCTGGGAGCTTGTTGAATCAGTCGAACTTGCGGATTTCCTTGATGGCATTGCGCTCATCGAGCAACACCACCTTGGGCTTGTACGTGGCCACCTCGCCATCGCTCATGGGCGCATAGGTGCAGATGATCAGCAGATCGCCGACGTGGGCCTTGCGAGCCGCGGCGCCATTCAGCGAGATCGCGCCCGAGCCACGCGGCGCCTTGATGACGTAGGTGGAGAAGCGTTCGCCGTTGTTGATGTTGTAGAGCTCGATGTACTCGAACTCTTTCATGTCGGCGGCGTCCAGCAGGTCTTCATCGATCCCGCAGGAGCCTTCGTAGTTCAGGTCGGCCTCGGTCACCGTGGCACGGTGAAGCTTGGCTCGCAGCATGACGCGTTGCATGGGGGGGTACTCCTACTCAGCTCTTCAGGCCCGCAGCAACTGACCGTCACGGCACATCAGGCAGGCCTTGACGATGTCGTCTTCGAGATCGACGTGGAACTGGCCTTCCTTGTTGAACACCAGCTTCAGGAAATCCAGCACGTTGCGGGCGTACAGTGCGGACGCGTCGGCGGCCACCAGGGCCGGCAGGTTGGTTTCACCGACCAGGGTCACGCCGTGCTTGACCACGGTGCGGCCGGCTTCGGTCAGCGGGCAGTTGCCACCGGCGGGCGCGGCCAGGTCGACGACGACCGAGCCGGGCTTCATGGACTTGACCATGTCTTCAGTGACCAGCACGGGGGCGGCGCGACCGGGGATCAGGGCGGTGGTGATGACGATGTCGGCCTGCGCCACGCGCTTGGCCACTTCCACCTTCTGGCGGTCCAGCCAGGACTGCGGCATCGGGCGGGCGTAACCGCCCACGCCTTCGGCGGCTTCCTTTTCTTCGGCCGTTTCATACGGCACGTCGATGAACTTGGCGCCCAGCGACTCGACCTGCTCCTTCACCGAAGGACGCACGTCCGAGGCTTCGATGACCGCGCCCAGGCGCTTGGCCGTGGCAATCGCCTGCAGACCGGCCACACCCACACCCAGGATCACCACGCGGGCGGCCTTGACGGTGCCGGCGGCGGTCATGAGCATCGGGAAGATGCGCTGGTACTTGTCGGCGGCGATCATGACGGCCTTGTAACCCGCCAGGTTGGCCTGCGAGGACAGCACGTCCATGCTCTGGGCACGGGTGGTGCGCGGCGCGGCTTCCAGCGCAAAGCCGGTCAGGTTGGCGTTGGTGAGGTTTTGCAGCCCGTCCTTGTCAAACGGGTTGAGCATGCCCACCAGCACCGCACCCGGCTTCATCAGGGCGATCTCGTTGGCAAAGGGCGGACGCACCTTGAGCACCATGTCGGCGCCAAAGGCACCGGCCACATCGGTGATCTCGGCCCCGGCGGCCACGTAGGCTTCGTCGGTCACGCTGGCGGCCACGCCGGCGCCCGACTGCACGCGCAGGGTGTGGCCCTGTGCTTTGAGCTTCTTGACCGTTTCCGGGGTCACGGCCACGCGGGTTTCGCCGACCGTGGTCTCCATGGGTATGCCGATGAGCATACGTGTCTCCTACATGCTGACTGGGGCAGTGTTTTGGTGAAGGTGTTCTCACGGGCAAACCGCGCAGAACGCGCCAGCATACACAAAGTTCGGGGCTTTCCCTGGGGGGAATGTCACCCCGTGCCCTGGTTTTCCCGTGCGGGAGGGCGGTTCACCCCCCGATTTGAGGATGAATGTTGTCAAAAATGACGCGAACCCGCCCCCCGATCCCCCTGCCGGGGGTCACACACAAGACACGACATTGGCGGATAATGTCGGCCTCATGAACACCGCCGATTTGTTGGAAGCCGTCCCTGCTGCGGAAGTGCCCCAGCCACCTGCCCAGGTGCGCTGGAAGCCCAACGTCACCGTGGCTGCGCTCATCGAGCGCGAGGGCCGCTTTTTGCTGGTGGAAGAACAAACCTCTGATGGCTTGTTGCTGAACAACCCGGCGGGGCACCTGGACCAGGGCGAGTCACCCATCCAGGGCGTGATCCGCGAAACGCTGGAAGAAACCGCCTGTGCTTTCGAGCCTCAGGGCTTCATCGGCATGTTCATGTCGCGCTTTCGGCGCACCCGCACGGGTGAAGACGTCACCTACCTGCGCCTGGCGTTTTTTGGCACGGTGTCCGAGCCTGACCTGAGCCTGGAGCTGGACGAGGGCATCGTGCGCACCGTGTGGATGACGGCCGACGAAATCCGCGCCTGCCCCGAGCGCCACCGCAGCCCGCTGGTGCTGGAGTGCCTGGAGCGCTACCTGGCCGGCGAGCGCTACCCCCTGTCGCTGCTCACAGTGCACGACAGCGTGTTCTCGGCGCCGCACTACCACCGCGCCGCCTGATCCACAGCATGTCCCTGCGTCCGCAACGTGTGGTCGTCGGCCTGAGCGGCGGCGTGGATTCGGCCGTGTCCGCCTGGTTGCTCAAGCAACAGGGCCACGAGGTCATCGGCATCTTCATGAAGAACTGGGAAGATGATGACGACAGCGAGTACTGCTCGTCGCGTCAGGATTTTCTGGATGCCGCCTCGGTGGCCGACGTGATCGGCATCGAGATAGAACACGTGAACTTCGCGGCCGACTACAAGGACCGCGTCTTCGCCGAGTTCCTGCGCGAGTACCAGGCCGGGCGCACGCCCAACCCGGATGTGCTCTGTAACGCCGAGATCAAGTTCAAGGCCTTTTTGGACCACGCCATGCGCCTGGGCGCCGAGAAGATCGCCACCGGCCACTACGCACGGGTGCGCGGCGTGGCCGACGCGTCGTATGACAGCGGCGAGCGCTTCGAGCTGCTCAAGGGCCTGGACCCGCTGAAAGACCAGAGCTACTTTCTGCACCGCCTGAACCAGGCGCAGCTGTCCAAAACGATGTTCCCGGTGGGCGAGCTGCCCAAGACCGAGGTGCGCCGCATCGCCGATGAGATCAAGCTGCCCAACGCCAAGAAGAAGGACTCGACCGGCATCTGCTTCATTGGCGAGCGGCCGTTCCGCGAGTTCCTCAACCGCTACCTGAGCAACACGCCCGGCCCGATCCTCGATGACCGCGGCCGCAAGCTGGGCGAGCACGTGGGCCTGAGCTTCTACACCCTGGGCCAGCGCAAGGGCATCGGCATTGGGGGCGTGAAAGAGAAAGGCTCGCAGCGCGGCGGTGGCGAGCACGACCCGTGGTTCGTGGCGCGCAAAGACATCGAGAAGAACACGCTGTACGTGGTGCAAGGCCATGATCATCCCTGGCTGCAGCAGCACACGCTGGTGGCCGACGACCTGAGTTGGGTGGATGGCCGTGGCCCCGCCATGGGCGCCACCGGGCTGGCCGCCAAGACGCGTTACCGACAGGCCGATGCCCCCTGCGAGGTGACGGCCGCGGACGCGAAGACGCTGGCCTTGCGCTTCCCCGAGGCGCAGTGGGCGGTCACGCCCGGCCAATCAGCCGTGCTGTACCAAGGCGAGGTGTGCCTGGGCGGGGGCGTGATCGCCTCGGCGGCGTGATGTGCACATGAGCACCCGGCCTCCCGCAGACGGCGCCCCCATCGTCATCCTCGACACCAACGCCCTGCTGGATTGGCGGGTGTTCAAAGACCCGGCCGCGCACCCCATCGTGGAGGGCATCCTGAACGGCCGCCTGCGCTGGCTGGCCTGCCCCTCGATGGAGCAGGAGTGGCACCAGGTGTGGCCACGCAGCTATTTCAAGGATTGGCAACCCGACCCGATGCTGACGCTGACGGTGTTCCAGCACGCCACCTTCGTGGACGAGCCCCCACGCTGCAGCCTGCGCTGCAAAGACCCGGATGACCAGGTGTTCATCGACCTGGCGGTGCATGTGGGCGCACGCTGGCTGTTCAGCAAGGACGCGGCGCTGTTGAAGCTGGGGCGACGGGCGCAGAAGTTTCATGGGGTGCAGGTGCTGCCTTTGAGTGACGTCAGCCCCCTCCTACGAATGGGTGATTGACGCCAAATTGCACACCGTTGACAGTCCGCTACTGGGCATCAAAGATCGCCCAAACACCAACTTAATCAATGAGGGATGAGATGTTTAAAACCATCGCTGCAGCGGTATTGGCCATGGGTGTCGCCAGCACTGCATACGCCTCCAGCTACGAATATCACTTCCTGATGAATCCAGATGCTGATTCGTCAGAGGTTGCCTCGCCAGCACTGGATGTCAGCATCACATTCGGCTTCAACGACAACTTGCCCGCCTTCAGCATGGCAGTTCTGAGTGATTCTCAACACTGGCGGAACGGCAACATCTGGATGCTGGCGAGCTTCCAAGGGCAGACCGTGAATCTTGCGGATGGCCTGGATCCAGACCAGAGCGCCCTCGAGTTCGCAGAGGGCAGCGGCTCGATCGAGACTTGGCCCATGCTCAGCGAGTTCCTGGATGTTGATCTGCACCCATGGAGCCCGTTCGTTGCGGCGAACAACCTGCCCTGGGACCCCTTTGTGTATGGGCAGCTTGATGCTTACGATGACCAGCAGGACTTTCAGGACCTGTACTCCCTGTGGGCCAATGGAGATGTCTCCAGCTTGGCAGCGCACACCGTGGCCGTCCCTGAGCCGACAAGCCTGACCCTGACCGGGCTGGGACTGCTGGCACTGGCAGGATTGAGGCGCTGCCGGCGCCAAGTGTGATGGCATGATGGCGTCTCGCAAGACTTGTTCTTCATCACATTGATCACCACGCCCTCCGGACCGCCCCTCCGACGCTCGCTCCTGCTGTACGCATCGAGCATGTTGATCCTGACGGTGGCCGGCTGCGCCAGCCTGATGGGTCCGCGCACGGTCGAGATCAGCCAGGGTGAGTTGCTGGAGAAGTTGTCAGGCCAATTCCCGCTGACGCAACGGGTGCTGAACGTGCTGGATGTGCAGGCCCTGTCGCCCAGGCTGAGCCTGCAGCCCCAGGCCAATCGCGTGACGGCCACCGTGCCGCTGGTGGCGCGCGACCTGTTGCGCAGCCGCGAGCACACGGGAGAGGTGGCGCTGAGCTTTGGCCTGCGTTACGAGCCGACCGACCTCACCATTCGCCTGCGCGAGCCCAGGCTGGAGTCGGCCCGGGTGGCCGGGCTGCCCGAGCCATTGCAACGAGGCCTGACCCGTCTGGCAGGCTGGCTGGCCGAAGATCGGCTCAACGGGCAGGTGATTCACCGGCTGAAGCCCGAAGACCTGCGCAGCGCCGACCGCATGGGGTATGTGGTGCACGACCTGCGTGTGACGGCCTCGGGGCTGGCGGTGGACCTGCGGCCTCGCTGACGTTTGCGTCAGCCGCCTCCGTTTTGTGGACAATGGAGCCTTCGCGTTTTCCCTGACCCCTCCTCGCGTGAAACGGGTGGTTCCTCATGAGCATCTTCAACGGTGACAACCGCAAGGCCTGGGCCCAGGCCTTCATCTCCGGCATTCCCTACGCGGCGGCCTCTGGCATGCAGTTGGTGGACGTGGCCGAAGGTCGCTGCAGCCTGTTGCTGCCGGCACGCGCCACCTGGACGGGCGACAGCGAGCGCAGGCTGATCCACCCCGGCTGCCTGAGCGTGCTGGCCGACACGGCCTGCGGGGTGGCCGTGGGCTGCGCCATGGAAACGCTGGAGCCTTACGCCACGCTGGACCTGCGCATGGACTACCTGCGCCCGCCCGTGGCCGAAACCGACCTGATCTGCACCGCCGAATGCCACCGCCTGTCGCGCAGTGTGGCCTTTGTGCGCGGCGAACTGCACCAGCCTGGCCAGAGCGAGCCGGTGGCCACGGTGCACGCCACCTTCATGCGGGCCACGGCCAACACCCGTCGCAAGGATGCGGGCGCGGCGCCCAAGGCGCCCACCCCATCAGAGGCCGCGTCGGCCCTGATCGCCCCGGCCAGCATCGAGCCCAGCGCGGTGTTCGTGTCCACCCCCGACAGCACGGCCGAGACCTCGGCGCTGCCGGTGGGCCGCTCGCCCTATGTGGACTTCCTGAACATCCACCAGCAAACCCAGGTGGACGCCGGGCCCGTGTTTCGCATGCCCTTCAAGCCCGAGCTGATCGGCAACCCGGTGTTGCCGGCACTGCACGGCGGCATCCTGGCGGGCTTTGGCGAAACCGCCATGATCCTGCACCTGGTGCAAACCACGCCCGGCATCACCGGCGTGCCGCGCGGGGTGGACTTTGCCATCGCCTACATGCGGTCGGCCAAGCCCATCGACACCTTCGCACAGTGCACCACGGTGCGTCAGGGCAACCGCGTGGCCCTGGTGATGGTGTCGCTGTGGCAGGACGATCCCAGCAAGCCGGTGGTGCAGGCGCGCGGCCACTTCCTGATGCCGCGTGAGGACTGAGGCGCCCGACGCTCAGTAACCGGCCATGCGGGCTGTCACCAGCCGATTCATGAAGCCGGGAGACAGCTTGGACAGCGTCGCAAACAGCTTGGTCTGCCATCCCACCAGGTTGTGCACGGCCAGCCGTGAAGGCGGGGTGTTGGCCAGGCGCCAGACGGCGTCAGCCACGTCTTGTGGCCCCAGGCGGACGCCCAGTGTGGAGACGGTCTTCATGCGGCTGACCTCATCGGTCACCATGGCCGTGTTGACGAACAAGGGCAGCACGTCGACCACGCGGATGCAGTGACGGCGCCATTCGATGTCCAGGGCTTCGGTCAGGCTGCGAACCGCCGCCTTGGTGGCCGAGTAGGAGCCCAGCTCGGGCTGACCATACAGGGCCGAGGCAGAACACATGTTGATGACGCGGCTGCCCGGGGTGCGCTTCAAGAGTGGAAATGCCAGATGACAGCCGCTGACCAGCCCCTTGAGATTGATGTCGATGAGCCGGTGATGGCGGACCAGCTGGGCCTCTTCAAAGGGGCCCGTCACAGCCACGCCGGCGTTGTTGAACAACACGTCCAGGCGGCCCGCCGTGCGTTGCTCAAAGGCCGCAAGCGCCATGACCCAGTCGTTCACCGAGGTGACATCCAGTCGCGCGGTGATGCACTGCTCCGCGCCCCAAGCCTGTTGCAGCGTTTGCAAGCCCGCCTCGTCCACGTCATACAGCCCCACGAACCAGCCGGCGCGTAAAAAGTGCTCGGCCACGGCACGACCGATGCCTGCGGCGGCGCCCGTGACGAACAGGGTGGGACGGGTGGCGTGGGAGGTGTTGGACATGGTGTGGATGTGGTGCATCACATGAATGACGATGACACAGCTTAGGCTTGGCGGGTCTGACCTGTCTTGACCGGCACGGTTGGGCATTTAACAATTTCGTCCATGCTGGCCCCCGCCGTCGATCCAGAGTTCCGCCGCCTGTACATCCGAGATGCCATCCAGGGCATGGTGCCGCACACCTTGGTGGCCGTGCTGAGCAGTCACCTGCAGCAGCACGGCGTGGACCCCGCCACCGTGCTGCCCGCCGAGGCCCTGAAGCCTGGCGCGCATCATCTCGGGCGCATGCCCGCTGAGGCCTTCTGTCAATGGCTGCTGCGGGCGGCCGAGCGGCTGAACGACCCGCTGTTGGGGCTGCACCTGGGCCAGCACATCCAGCCCGCCCATTTGGGTGCGCTGGGCTATGTGCTGCTGGCCTGCGACAGCCTCGGGGCCGCGCTGTTGCGCATCCAGCGCTACCACCGCCTGCTGAACGACATCAACCCCATTCAGCACCATGTCGAAGATGGGTGCATGGTGCTGCAGTGGGGCGTGAGCCGGGGCCGGCCGGGGGCGCTGTTCGACGAAACCGGGATCACCGCGATCGTGCAGTTTGCGCGGGTGCTCATCGGCCAGGCGATGCCCGTGCGTGGCGTGGACTTTGTCAACCCGCCGCCCGGCCCGGCGTCACAGGCCCAGTTTCACGCGTACTTTGGTGCGTCGGTGCGCTGGAATCAGCCGGTGACCCGGCTGCTCATCCCCATGGCGCTGCTGCAAACCCGGTTGCATCAGCCCGACCCGGTGCTGCGGGGCTTGCTGGAAGCGCAGGTGGATGCCGCACTGGCCCACCTGCCAGAACCAGGCGACCTGGTGGAGCTGACACGGCGGGTTGTGAGGCAATTGGCGCCGCACGGCATGCCCGAACTGGATCGGGTGGCGGCGGAGCTGCAGCTGTCGCCGAGGGTGCTGTACCGCCGACTGGCTGAGCGTGGCCATCGGTTTCGCAGTCTGCGAGACGGGGCGCTCAAAGAGCTGGCCGAGCTGCACCTGTCGGATCTTCGGCTGACGTTGGCCGAAGTCAGCGAGCTGCTGGGCTACACCGAACAAAGCGCGTTTTCACGCGCCTTCAGGCGATGGTCCGGGGTGTCGCCCATGCAGTGGCGGCGTCAGGGGCAAGGCGCCACCTGAACGCCACGCAGCACGCTCACTTGGGCATGATCACCGTGTCAATGACATGGATGACGCCGTTGCTGGCCTCCACATCGGTGGCAACCACCTTGGCGTTGTCCACCATCACGCCACCGGTGGTGCTGATGGTGATCTCGCCGCCCTGCACGGTCTTGACCTGACCGGGCTTCACGTCCTTGGCCATCACCTTGCCCGGCACCACGTGGTAGGTCAGCACGGCGGTGAGTTTGGCCTTGTCCTTGAGCAGCGCATCCAGCTGTGCCTTGGGGATCTTGGCAAACGCCTCATCGGTGGGCGCGAACACGGTGAACGGGCCTGGGCCCTTGAGGGTGTCCACCAAACCAGCAGCTTGCACGGCGGTCACGAGGGTCTTGAACGAACCGGCCGAGACGGCGGTGTCCACCAGGTCTTTGGCGTGGGCACTCACCATGGTGCCGAAGGCCAACACGGATGCCAACAGTGCTTTTTTCATGGGCTCGATCTCCTGAAGTGACGCGGCCAAAAGTGACCGCCAGCCCACTGTAGTCGGATCAGCCGAATTAAATTACCAATCAGTAATTTAATGTACCACTTGGTAGGGTTATTGGGGTCGAACCGAGGTCAGCCACCTGGCCACGGCCTCGCGGCCGGCCGAATCCAGGTGCAGCCCCAGCTTGGAGCGCCGCCACAGCACGTCGTCGGCCGTGCGTGCCCATTCGTGGGTCATGAGGTGGCGCAGTTCGCGCTCGTGCAGGCCGGGGGCCACCTCGGCGCCCAGGTCGGCGGTGTGGCGCACGCCGTCCAGCAAGTCAAGGGCCGCACTGCCATAGCTGCGCGCCCAGCGGTTCAGCAGGGCCGGGTTGAGCCCGGGGTGGCGCGCCTGCAACCACTGGGCCCACTGCCGGTGCGCCCGCCCGGGCTGGGCCGGCTGCCCCATGGCCTGGCCCAGGTCGCCCCCCGGCAGGGTGGCTGACGCGGTCCAGTCGGGCCGCTGTTCGCCCAGCAAGGCCCCCACCTGGCCGGCCGCCTGCTCAGACAGCACCCGAAAGGTGGTCAGCTTGCCGCCCCACACCGTCAACCAGGGCGCGGGCGCCGTGTGCGTCTGCAGTTGGTAATCCCGCGTGACGGCCGCCGCGTTGCCGCTGGCGTCGTCAAGCAGGGGCCGCACGCCGGCGTAAGCCCACACCACGTCGGCTGGCGTGATGGGTTGCGCCAGGTAACGACCCAGCTCATGGCAAAGGTACTGCACCTCGTCCTCAGAGATCGCCACCCGGCCCGGGTCATCGTGGTGCTCGACGTCGGTGGTGCCCACCAGGGTGAAGTCGTCTTCGTAGGGAATGGCAAAGATGATGCGCCGGTCCTGCCCCTGGAAGATGTAGGCGTGGTCATGCTCAAACAGCTTGCGCACGACGATGTGGCTGCCCTTGACCAGGCGCAAGCGCCCGCTGGAGGCCGGCTGGACCGACCCCTGAGGCGGCACGGCCATCACCTGGCGCAGCAGGTGCTCGGCCCAAGGGCCTGCCGCATTGACCACACACCGGGCGCGCACGCGGGTCTGCGCGGTGGCCTGTCCGGTGTGCGCATCGCGCGACTGCAGCTCGGCCCGCCAGCCATCGGCATGGGCCTGCAGGCGCTCGCAACGGGTGCGCGTGAGGATGGTGGCGCCGTGCCGCTGAGCATCCTGGGCGCACAGCACCACCAGGCGGGCATCGTCCACCCAGCCATCGGAGTACACGAACCCGCAGCGCCAGCCCGGCTGCAGTGGCCGCCCCAACGCACTGTGCTGCAGGGCCACGCCGTGGCTGCCCGGCAAAAATTCACGCTGGGCCAGGTGGTCGTACAGCCACAGCCCCAGGCGGATCATCCAGGCGGGCCGCATGCTGGCATCATGGGGCAGCACGAAGCGCAGGGGCCACATGATGTGGGGCGCGCTGCGCAGCAGCACCTCACGTTCTTGCAGCGCCTTGCGCACCAGTCCAAACTCGCGGTATTCGAGGTAACGCAGCCCGCCGTGGATGAGCTTGGTGGAGGCCGACGAGGTGTGGCTGGCCAGGTCGTCCTGTTCGCACAGCACCACCCGCCACCCCCGGCCTGCCAGGTCTCGGGCGATGCCCACGCCATTGATGCCGCCGCCCACCACCAGCACGTCTGCGGTGACATCGGGGGCGGCAAGATTTTGTTCGAACATGATCGAATCGTATCGTATTTGATCGTTTCGATTCGTTTCTGATCGAAAACAACCGGGATTTTTCGGATAATCTGCACGATCACCCCGTTCATCAGCATGCCCGGCCGCCGGGCACATCGTCAGGAGACCGCGTCCATGCCCACCGCCACCTGGAGCCCCAACCCCCGGCAGCTTGCCCTGCTGGAAGAGGTCAAGACCCGAGGTGCGGTGTCGGTCGAGCGTCTGGCGCAGCGCCTGAACGTGACCATGCAGACGGTGCGCCGCGACGTGCAGCGGCTGTCCGAGGCGGGCTTGTTGCAGCGCTTTCACGGCGGGGTCAGCCTGCCACGCGAGGTGCCCCTGGGCGGCGCCTGGAAAGAGCGCCAGGCCTTGCGCGCCGACGCCAAAGCCCGCATTGCGCGCTCGGTGGCCGCCGCCATCCCCCCGGGCAGCAGCCTGATGCTGGGCATCGGCACCACGGTCGAGGCCGTGGCCCGCGCGCTGCTGGACACGCCCGGGCTCACCGTGGTGACCCACAACCTGCACGTGGCCAACCTGCTGAGCGAGCACCGCGACTGCAAGGTGCACATCGCCGGGGGCGTGCTGCGCGGCCGTGACAGCGCCCTGGAGGGTGAGAGCACGGTGGCCTTCCTGGAGCAGTTCCGGGTGGACTTCGCCATCATCAGCACCCTGGGCGTCGACCCCGACGGCACCCTGCGCGATCGCGACCTGCGCGAGCTGCCCGTGGTGCAGACCCTGATGCGCCAGGCCCGCGAACGCTGGCTGGTGTCCGATGTCAGCAAGTTTGGCGAAGCCGCCCTGGCCAAGGTGGCCCACCTGCAAGACATGACGCGCGTGTTCACCGAAGCCCTGCCCCCCGCGCCTTTCGCGCAGCACATGCAGGAATGGGGTGTGGCGCTGACCATCGCCTCCTGAGGTACACCCATGACCTACCTCCTCGCCCTGGACCAGGGCACCTCCAGCTCTCGCAGCATCGTGTTTGATGCGCAAGGCCAGATCCTGGCCAGTGCGCAACAAGAGATCCACCAGCACTACCCTCAACCCGGCTGGGTGGAGCACGACCCGCTGGAGCTGTGGACCACCCAGCGCGACACCGCCCACCAGGCGCTGGCGATGTTGCGGGCGCAGGGGCACGATCTGACGCAGGTGCGGGGCATCGGCATCACCAACCAGCGCGAGACCGTGGTGCTGTGGCGCCGCGACACGGGCCAGCCCGTGGCCCGGGCCATCGTCTGGCAAGACCGCCGCACCGAGGCGCGCTGTGCCCAGTGGCGCCAGCAGGGCCTGGAGCGCATGATCCGCGACAAGACCGGCCTGGTCGTCGACCCCTATTTTTCGGGCAGCAAGCTGGCCTGGCTGCTCGATCACGTGGACGGCGCCCGTGCCGCCGCCGAGCGCGGAGAGCTGGCCTTCGGCACCGTGGACACCTGGCTGCTGTGGCAGCTCACGCAGGGCCGCGTGCACGCCACCGACGTCAGCAACGCCTCGCGCACCATGCTCTTCAACATCCACACCCTGTGCTGGGATGACGAGCTGCTGGCGTTGATGAACATCCCGCACTCGGTGCTGCCGCAGGTGCACGCGTCCAGCCACCTGTTTGGCGAGGTCGCACCCTCGGTGTGGGGCCTGGACGGCGTGCCGGCCCTGCCGGTGGCGGGCATCGCGGGCGACCAGCAGGCGGCCCAGTGCGGCCAGGCCATGTTCGCCCCCGGCCTGGCCAAAAACACCTACGGCACCGGCTGCTTCATGTTGATGCACACCGGGCATGAGGCCCGCACATCGGGCAATGGCCTGCTGACCACGGCCGCCGCCCGGATCGGCAGCCAGGCCGACTACGCCCTGGAAGGCAGTGTGTTCATCGGCGGTGCCGTGGTGCAATGGCTGCGCGACGGATTGAAAGCCATCCGCGCGGCCAGCGAGGTGCAGAGCCTGGCCGAAAGCGTGCCGGACGCCGGTGGCGTCATGTTCGTGCCCGCCTTCACCGGACTGGGCGCGCCCTACTGGGACAGCGACGCCCGGGGCGCCATCGTCGGGCTGACGCGGGGCAGCACCGTGGCCCACATCGCCCGTGCCGCACTCGAATCCATCGCCTTCCAGAGCGCCGCACTGTTTCAGGCCATGAGCCGGGACGCGGCCGCCGGAGGCCGTGCCGTCAGCGAGTTGCGCGTCGACGGTGGCGCCTGCGTGAACAACCTGCTGATGCAGTTTCAGGCCGACCTGCTGGGCATCCCGGTGGTGCGCCCGCAGGTGGTGGAAACCACCGCGCTGGGCGCGGCCTACCTGGCCGGCCTGGCCACCGGTGTGTACCCCGACACCTTGGCGATTGCCCGCCTGTGGCAGGCCGAACGCACCTTCTACCCCACCCTCTCCCGCGAGCGCGCCGCCGAGCTGATGGGCCAGTGGGAGCACGCCGTGCGTCAGTCCTGCGCCCGCTGAGCCACCACCATGCCGCCACGCATCGGCACCCTGCAAGGGGTGCGCCGCAAGCTCATCCACGCCACCCTGTACGAGGCCATCGCCATCACGGTGGTGACCGTGGCGGTGATGCTCTTCAGTGGGCACGGGCTGGCGCACGCCGGCGCCCTCGCGGCCCTGACCTCGGTGGCCGCCGTCAGCTGGAACATGGTCTTCAACGCGCTGTTCGAAGCCTGGGAGCGCCGCCAGGCCGACCGCACCCGCACCATCCAACGCCGCGTGGCGCACGCCTTCGGCTTCGAAGGCGGGTTGATCCTGCTGACCGTGCCGCTGATCGCCTGGTGGCTGGACATGAGCTGGTGGGCCGCGCTGGTGGCCGACATTGGCCTGGTCGTCTTCTTTCTGATCTACACCTTCGTCTTCAACTGGGTGTTTGATCACGTGTTCGGCCTGCCCGACAGCGCACGCGGCTGATCCGCCGCCGCAGGCACCAAGGGAAACCCTGGGGCCCGCCTGTCGCCCAGACCACCACCCTTGTCGCGCACGCTGCCATGGCCCGGCCCGGTCATCGCTAGGATCAGAGCTTGCCTGTGTTTGCCCCCACCGCGCCACCACCATGCCCACCCTGCCCTTTCAGCGTCTGACGGTTCAAGGCCCCGATGGCGTGCTGGCCGTGCGCCGGTGGGGACGCCGCGACCGGCCGGTGGTGCTGTGCGTGCATGGCTACCCCGACAACAGCAGCAAGTGGGAGGCCGTGGCCACCTGGCTGGCCAACGACTACCAGGTGGTGGCCTATGACGTGCGCGGCGCCGGGCAGTCCTTCAAGCCCACGGCCACCCAGGCGTATGCCCTGGCCCGCCTGACCGAGGACTTCCGCGCCGTGATCGACGCCGTCAGCCCCAACGCCCCCGTGCACCTGGTGGGGCACGACTGGGGCTCGGTGCAGTGCTGGGAGTTCGTCACCGACCCCAGCCTGAAGGGCCGCATCGCCTCGTACACCTCGTGTTCCGGGCCCTGCCTGGACCACGTGGGCCACTGGATGCGCGACCGCCTGCGCCAGCCCAGCCTGCGCGGCATGGGCCAGATGGGCCTGCAACTGATCAAGAGCTGGTACGTGTACCTGTTTCACCTGCCCTGGGTGCCCGAGCTGCTGTGGCGTGCGGTGCTGGGGCGGCAGTGGCACCTGGTGATGCGCTGGCTGGAGCGCACCCCCGTGCCGCCGCGAGACGGTCAGGCCGATGACGGCCGCTTTGGCGTGAACCTCTACCGCGCCAACTTCCTGCCTCGGCTGATGCACCCCGGTCAGCGCGTGGCCCACGCCCCTGTGCAAGTGCTGGTGCCCACGGGCGACCGCTTCGTCAGCCCCTCGCTGAGCGAAAACCTCGACCGCTGGGCCCCCTCGCTGCAACGGCACGAACTGAAGGCAGGCCACTGGATCACGCTCAAGCAGCCCGAGCTGTTTGCGCAGGCCGTGCGCCAGTTCATTTCGGCTTGAGCACCCCGACGCCGGCCAGCACCTGACTGCTGGTCACGCCCATCGACACGTAGATGCTGGTGAGTCCGTCCATGCCCACCTCGGCCGGTGTCACCCAGGTCTCGGGCACGTACAGCAGGCCGCCCCCGACGGGCACCGGTGCGGTGGGCACCAGCACCGCGCGGTAGCGCTGACCATCCAGCACGATGGGGTCCGGCGTGGACAGCAGCCCCAGCACCTTCACGCCCCCTTCACCGCCAAAACTGCACCACACCGGGCTCATCGACTTCAGGCCGTCGTCTTCACGCTGGCTGAGCATGTCCACAAAGCGGCTGATGAGGTCGTACACATTGCGCACCAGGGGGATGCGCCGCACCACCCCATTGACCAGCCGGGCCAGGCCCCGCTGCAGTTCCGCCTCGACCAGCAGCCCCAAGGCAAACACCCCCAGCACGATGATCAAGGCGCCCAGGGCATAGCCCAGCAAGGCCGAGCCTGACAGGCCAATGCCCAATTGCACGAACACCTGACCCACGAGGCTGTTGGGCCCCAGCCAGTCGTACAGCAGCCGTCCCAGCCAGATGAACACCGCCGCAGTGGCGAACAAGGGCAAGGCGGCCAGCAGGCCCGCCACAAAGGTGCGGGTCAACTCGCGCAGGGATCGCTTCATCAGCATGGGCAGGCAGGGCAAACGGCACGGCAAGACTGCCGCCTGCGCATTATCGCGAGCCCCCACCATTCCTGCAGGCATCCGGTGCGCGGCTTGCCTTCAGTGCAATACATTTGTACAATAGTATTTTTCGATCCGTCGTCGCCGTCTGATCGTTGTCGATCACTGATCGCGCCGGCGGGTGCCGAACACCTTGCCGTTCCTGGCCCGTCGCTGTCCGGGCCCACCGGCGCCACAAGAGAGGAGTCCTGTCCATGTGTGGCTTTGTCGGTGTCCGTCGTTTTGACGGGCGCGCCCCTGATGCGGCGCTGTTGCAGCGCATGTCCGATGTGATCGCCCCCCGCGGTCCCGATGCCCACGGCATGTTCCAGCAAGGCGCCTTTGCCGTGGCCCACCGCCGCCTGAAGGTCATCGACCTCAGCGAACACGCCCAGCAACCCATGGTCGACCGCGATCTGGGCCTCACCCTGGTCTTCAACGGCTGCATCTACAACTACCCCGAACTGCGCGCCGAACTGCAACAGCTCGGCTACCGTTTCGCCTCCAGCGGCGACACCGAGGTCGTGCTCAAGGCCTTTCATGCCTGGGGCCAGAACGCCTGGCAGCGGCTGCACGGCATGTTCGCCGTGGTGGTGCACGAGCGCGACACCGGCCGCCTCACCCTGGCGCGTGACCGCTTCGGCATCAAGCCGCTCTACGTGGCGCAAACACCGGGGGGCCTGCGCTTTGGCTCCAGCCTGCCTGCCCTGATTCAAGACCCCGAGATCGATCGCAGCATCGACCTCATGGCCCTGAACCACTACCTGTCGTGGCACGCCGTGGTGCCCCCGCCGCTCACCTTACTCAAAGGCGTGCGCAAGCTGCCACCAGGCACCAGCCTGACCATCGATGGCGAAGGCGAAGGCACCCTGCACACCTGGTGGCAACTGCGGGTCGAGGCCGACCCCGAGCTGGCCGCCATGCCCACCATCGAACGCGAAAAGCTGGTCGAGCAGGCCCTGCGCACCGCCGTGCAGCGCCGGGCGCTGGCCGATGTGCCGGTGGGCGTGCTGCTGTCCGGTGGCGTCGACAGCAGCCTGATCGTGGCCCTGCTGGCCGAGATGGGACAGCCCGGCCTGCAAACCTTCTCCATCGGCTTTGACGCCGCCGGTGGTGAGGCCGGCGACGAGTTCAAGTACTCCGACATGGTGGCCCAGCGCTTTGGCACCGACCACCACCAGATCCACATCCCCACCAGCGAACTGATGGACGCGCTGCCCGGCACCATCGGCGCCATGAGCGAGCCCATGGTGAGCTACGACAACGTGGCCTTCTACCTGCTGTCGCGCGAGGTGGCCAAGCACACGAAGGTGGTGCAAAGCGGCCAGGGCGCCGACGAGGTGTTTGCGGGCTACCACTGGTACCCGCACCTGGCCCAGGTGACGCCGCAGGACGCGGCCGCCGCCTACGAGCAGGTGTTCTTTGACCACACGCCCGATCAACTCAGCAGCTTGCTGCAACCCGTGGCGCATCAGCCCGGCATCAGCCAGGCCTATGTGGAGCAGCACTTCCGCAGCATTGGCGGCAGCCCGCTGGAAAAGGCCCTGCACCTGGACACCACCGTCATGCTGGTGGACGACCCCGTCAAGCGCGTGGACAACATGACCATGGCCTGGGGCCTGGAGGCGCGCGTGCCCTTCCTGGACCACGAGCTGGTGGAGCTGGCCGGGCGCCTGCCCGAGGTCGACAAGCTGGGCGATGGCGGCAAGGGCGTGCTCAAGTCCATCGCACGGCGCCTGCTGCCCACCGAGGTGGTGGACCGACCCAAGGGCTACTTTCCCGTGCCCATCCTCAAGTACATCGACGGCCCCGTGCTGGACATGATCCGCGACACCCTGGGCAGCCGCGCCGCACTGGAGCGCGGCCTGTTCCAGCGCGACGCCATCGCCACCTTGCTGGCCCACCCCGCCGAGCACCTCACGCCCTTGCGCGGATCACGCCTGTGGCAAGTCGCCTTGCTGGAGATGTGGATGCAGCACCACCGCGTGTGAGCCGGCCCCGAGACACGACATGACGCCCAACACCATCATCGACTGCGGCTGGGGCCGCCTGCTCATGGGCCAGACCTTCGCCACCCAGCGCGAGCTGGTCGACGCCCTGGTGGCCGAAGCCCCGCGCCAGCGCGACGTGGCGCTGTACGCACAAGACCCCCACGTGCTGGTGGCCCTGGCGCCGCAACAGCTCTTTCTGGACCCCTCACACACCTTTCGCCTGCCGCTGGCCCGCATCGCCCAGTGGGCGCCCCTGAGGCAAGGCCCGGGCTGGCATGTGCGCCAGGCCACGCCAGATGACGAAAGCGCGATCAACCGCATCTTGCAGGCGCGGCACATGGTGCCGGTCTGGGATGGCTTCATGCGGCACGCGGCCGCCCAGCTGGAAGACGCCTTGAGCATCCTGGTGGCCGAAGAAACCGACACGCACCAGGTGGTGGGCGTGGTCACCGGCGTGGACCATGTGGCCGCCTGCGACGACCCCGAGCATGGCTGCAGCCTGTGGTCGCTGGCCGTGGACCCGCAGTGCGTGCGCCAAGGCATCGGCCTGGCGCTGGTGCAGGCGCTGGCGCGGCACTACGAGGCACGCGGGCTGCACCACATGGACCTGTCGGTCATGCACGACAACACCCAGGCCATCGAGCTGTATGACAAGCTCGGCTTCGAGCGTGTGCCCATCTTCTGCGTCAAGAACCGCAACCCCATCAACGAAACCCTCTACGTCGGCCCCGACAGCGACGAAGGCCTGAACATCTACGCCAAGATCATCGTCAAGGAGGCCCGCCGCCGCGGCATCCACGCCGAGGTGCTGGACGCCGAGTACGGCTACTTCAAGCTCAGCCTGGGCGGGCGCAGCATCACCTGCCGCGAATCGCTGTCCGAGCTGACTTCGGCGGTGGCCATGAGCCGCTGCGACGACAAGCGCGTCACGCGGCGCGTGCTGGCCGCCGGTGGTGTGGCCACGCCCGAGCAACTGGTGGTGGGCTGCCCGGGCGAGCTCGAAACCTTCCTGACCCAGCATCCCCGCGTGGTGGTCAAACCGGCGCGTGGCGAACAAGGCCGGGGCATTTCGGTGGACGTGCGTGGGCTGGCCGATGTCAGCCGCGCCATCGATGCGGCGCGCAAACACTGCGACGACGTGATCGTGGAAGAAATGGTGGCGGGCGATGACTTGCGCATCGTCGTGATCGACCACCAGGTCGTGGCCGCCGCCACGCGCGAGCCTGCCCGCATCGTGGGCGATGGCCAGACCGACATCCGCACCCTGATCGAACGCCACAGCAAGCGCCGCGAGGCCGTCACCCACGGCGAAAGCCGCATCCCGCTGGACGCTGAAACCGAGCGCTGCGTGCGCCTGGCCGGGCACCACATGGACAGCATCTTGCCGGCCGGCGCGGTGCTCGCGGTGCGCAAGACCGCCAACCTGCACACCGGCGGCACCATCCACGACGTCACTGCGCAGTTGCACCCACACCTGCGCGAAGTGGCCGAAAAGGCATCGCGCCTGCTCGACATCCCCGTGGTGGGCTTTGACTTCATGGTGCCCCGCGTGGACGGCGACACCTACTGGGTGATCGAAGCCAACGAGCGCCCCGGCCTGGCCAACCACGAACCGCAACCCACGGTGCAGGCCTTCGTGGACCTGCTGTTTCCCCAGACCAGGACACCCTCATGAGCATGCCCCTGATCAACCCGGCCTACCTGCAATCGGTGCTGCGCCGGCTGCTGGAAACGCCCAGCCCCTCGGGCATGACCGACGCCGTGGTGCGCCTGGTGTGCGACATGCTTGATGAACTGGGCATCAGCTACCAGCTCACGCGCCGAGGTGCCATCCGCGCCATCATCCCGGGCAGCCGGCCCAGCCCCAAGCGTGCCGTGGCCAGCCACCTCGACACCCTGGGGGCCATGGTCAAGGCGCTCAAGCCCAATGGCCGTGTCTCGCTGGCGCCCATCGGTTTCTGGACCTCGCGCTTCGCGGAGAGCGAGCGCGTCACCATCTACTCCGACTTTGGCAACATCCGTGGCACCGTGCTGCCCCTGAAGGCCTCAGGCCACACCTTCAACAAAGAGATCGACACCCAGCCGGTGGACTGGTCACAGCTGGAGGTGCGCCTGGACGAGCGCGTCAGCAACGTGAGCGAACTCATGCGCCTGGGCGTGCGCGTGGGCGACACGGTGGCCTTCGACACCCGCACCGAGTTCGGGCCCAACGGCTTCATCAACTCGCGTTACCTGGACGACAAGGCCGGTGTGGCCAGCGTGCTGGCCGCCGCCGAAGCCATCCTGCGCCACGGGCAACCGCTGCCGCTGGACGTGCTGCTGCTGTTCACCATCTCGGAAGAGGTGGGCGTGGGCGCCTCGCACGTGCTGCATGGGGGCGATGTGTCCGAGCTGATCTCGGTGGACAACGGCACCGTGGCCGAAGGCCAGAACACCTCGGAGTACGGCGTGACCATCTCGATGATGGACAGCAGCGGCCCCTTCGACTGGCACCTCACGCGCCACCTGCTGCAACTGTGCCGCAACCACGCCATCGAGCACGCGCGCGATGTGTTTCGCTACTACCGCAGCGACGCGGCCTCGGCCGTGGAGGCGGGCAACGACATCCGCACCGCCTTGCTGTGCTTTGCCTGCGATGCCTCGCACGGCTACGAGCGCACGCACGAAGAATCACTCATCTCGCTGGGCCGCCTGCTGGCCGCCTACATGCTCAGCCCGCCGCTGTTTGAGCGCGACGACAAGGCCTTGGGGCCGCTGGGCGACTTCCCGCCGGCCGAGGGGCAGATCACGCCGGAGTGATGGTGTAACCGCAATCTCAAGGCTGAGCACTGCAAACCAGGGCGGTAACACATAGCAACTGCGGATCAAAACACGTCGCCAGGATGGTGGACCGCAGCGTACCCTGTTTAGGATCTTTACCTATTCAATTAAACGCAGGTGATCCGATGAAACACGGTATACGCAGCGCCCTGGGTGCCTGTTTGGCGACTTTTTTGCTGACTGCATGTGGTGGCGGTGGCGATGCATCCACGTCCATCAATGACGACTCCACCAACAGTCGCGCAGCCCCCGCAGCCATTGCCCCCGAAACCTCCGATGACGTGGTGCTTTGGGTTGCGCCCAGTATGTGGGATGCCACGCGCCTCCTGATCCGCACGTCCCGCTACAGCTGGTTTCCAACCACCATTAATTTGGATGACCTGCCCACCTACGTAGCAAACCACAGTTGGACCAAGAGTGCCGGCGCCTCGGGTAGTCTGCGTATCAAGTTCGAAGACGGCGTATACCGTATGCAACAAGGCTGGGTATGGCCAGCCACCGCATCCGGCAAGGACGCCAGTCGCCAGGTGGTACTGGAAAAGGCTGCCAGTGGCGATGTGCTGATCATGGGTTCGCGTCAGTTGGCGGCGACCTACCGAACCGCCAACCGCAAAGTAGCTCTGAGTTCAGAGGGCCTGCAATTTGATCAATTGTGGGTGGAGGAGGTCGCAGGACAACCTACCCGCGCAATTCGCGCTCGCACGCCCAACGCTGGGAGCTTCTTCTGGGTGAAAGGCCCTGCCTTAGGCTGGCCCACCAGCCCCAGCGACCCCACGGTGGTGGCACGGATGAAAGACGCCCCGACCACCGATGAGTTGATCGAGGTGAGCAAGCAGGCTTTCCAGGCTGACCCCAATAGCTTGGCCCTGCTGTCACAGATTGTTCAGCAGACAGACACTGATGCCGTTCTGCAGTTGATGGACAGTTGGCAAACAACCAAACACCGCATGACGGAGTTTGATCAGGACGGTCAACGCGTGCGCTTCAGCCCCGCCACCTACTGGCCTGTTGGTCAGCATGGCCACGGCCAGCGCTACTTCATTGAGAACACGCTGTCTGCTCTGGATGCGTCAGGCGAGTGGTTCCTGCAACGCAACGGCAATACACTGCACTACATCCCATCAGCCAGTGTGAGGGACCAAGCCAAACTTCGGTTTGAAGTGCCCGTGGTATCCAAGTTGCTGGTGATGGAGGGCAATGCAGCTAACAACCAATGGGTGCAGTATGTCCAGTTTAAGGGTTTGAAGTTCAGATACGCGAAGGGCGAAGCGCCCAACCATGCACAACGCAATCATGTGAACTACGGTTATGTCGACACACAGGCCGACGTGTATGTAGGAGCCGCGATTGAGCTGAACCATGCCCGGCACATAGAGTTTTCAAATATCGAAGTGTCTCGCACAGGGGGCTACGCGCTTTGGATGAATGATCGGGTTCGTGATGTCCGCGTGGAAGGCTCCGAAATGTATGACCTGGGTGCAGGCGGGGTGAAAGTGGGCAAGGCCCGCAGCCCCTTTGTTGATTCCCATGACATAGAAGATGCTGCCAATCCCCTGACCACTGGCGCGATCACGCTGACAGGCAACCGTATTTATCGCACCGGGCATGACTACCCGGGTGCGGTGGGCGTCTGGATCGGGCGCAGTTCTGGCAATACGGTCACTGACAACCTGATCAGAGACACCACTTACACGGGCATCTCGGTCGGCTGGCGGTGGGATACGGCCAACTCGCTGGCCCATGGCAACCAGATACGCAACAACTTCCTCTACAACATCGGGCAAGGTGCGCTGTCTGACATGGGCGGGGTGTACTTGCTGGGGCGTGCACCAGGCACCGTGGTGTCTGGCAATGTGATTAAAGAAGTACGCTCATACGAAGGCTACACAGGCGGCAGTAACGGTATCTATGCCGATGAGGGCTCGTCTGAGTTACTGGTGACTGGCAACATCGTGCTTGGCACCGATTCCAGTGGCTTCTCCCTACACTATGGTGAAGAGAACCGGGTTGAAGACAATGTGTTCGCCAACACGCGCTATAGCTTTGGGATCGGAAAGCGCGCTATAGGCAATGAAATCGTGTCTTCCGCAGTGCCTTTGCGTCTGACAAGCAATTCGCTATTGCCTAATCGCAATGACTTCGTGGCATTGTCAAACGATGGCACGCTGATGGCCCGACCACATGGCGAAGTACCGTACTGGCTGGACCCAGTACCTGTGATGGCTTCGAATACCGTGTCGGCGCAGTATCTGCCAAGCGGTACCGCACTGCAGATCCCGACATCGCTGTGCACAGGCTGTAGCGCCTCGGCCAGTTTGGCCGTAACGGATACTGGACCGCTGCGGGTGCCCAGCGTGACAGGTAAAGTCTTGAACCCCGGCGTAAACGTCGCACGCTCGTGGGATACCGCAAGCTTGGCCAATGTGGTCTCGGCCTCGCGGATGTGGTCGACCAGCCTGGCCGCCATCCCGCCGCGCATCATGGACTTCAGGGCATCGCAGTGGCCGCTACCGACTGAACAAGTTCAAGGCTGGCAGGTGATCAGCGACAGCAACTTCTTGCTGGACTCCAATGATCAGAACAAACCGCTGACCATCCGCCAATCAGCAGATGGAACGCCAGTGCTTGCACTGGTGGATACCCCTAGAGCCGAGCAGCGAAGTTATGAGCCCTACATCCAGAGCTGGATGAAACATGGCAGCGGTACCACCACCATCGAGTTTGAAGCCCGATTTGGACCCGATACGAACCTGACGCACGAATGGCGGGCTGACGACAGCGGCGCTGTGAGCGGCCCGGTGGTCCGCTTTGTATCGAACGGTGCTGCTGTGGATGTGCTGGCCAACGATATACGAGTGACCTCGGTACCGCATGGGCAATGGGCCAAGGTGGCGATCACATCGCCCATCATGGCTGGCGCCCGATGGAGCGTCACGGTGACGCACAGTGGGCAAACCTTCACCCAAGGCAACCTGACGCCGCGCAACAGCAACTGGTCGTATTTGGGGCCGTTCCTGTTCATTACGTACAGCAACACTTACACCACGACCGAATTCAAGTCGGTGCTGGTAACCAACTCCGCTTGGCATTAAGGCATTCAGGCCACACATCGTGGCCCTGAACCGCCTTCCGCTCTACCTCACCCCCGAGGCACCCCCAACGCCCGCTCCACCTTGTCTTCCAGCTCACCCACGCTGGCGGCCAGCGAGTTGCTGGCCTGCTCGATCACGGTGCGCTGACGCGCCTCCAGCTGCTCCAGAAAATGGCGCAGCTCGGTGAAGCGCGAGGCCTCGGCCTTGTCGGCCAGGTCGCGGCTGGCGAGCATCTCTTTGCTCATGCGGCGGGCCTCCATCAGGGCCGAGCCCTGCAGGTACACGGCATACGCGGCCACCAAGGCCACCAGCACGCTCATCAACACCAGCAGGGTCAGGCCCAGGGGCAACTCCAGCGTGGTGGGGCCCACCGACAGGCCCACAGGGGCCGTCATGGCGGCCCAGTTCAAACCCACCAGCGCCACCACCAGGGCCAGCACCACCAAGATCGCCACAGTCAACACGCGCATGGTCTCCTCCATTTCCAATTGGTACCAACACATTAGAACCCGAAGCGCCAAGGCGTGCGGTTGGCCGCGCGACATGCCCCAGCGCACCGCCTTCCTATAATTGCGGTCTCACCTTCCCAGAGCCCAAGCTGCCCCATGAGCGCCCCCACCGATACCCAGACCTACGACCCGCGTGCCGTTGAAGCCCGCGCCCAGCAACATTGGGCCGACGCGGACGCCTACCGGGTGACCGAGGACGCCAGCAAGCCGGCGTTTTACGCCTGCTCGATGCTGCCTTACCCCTCGGGCAAGCTGCACATGGGCCACGTGCGCAACTACACGATCAACGACATGCTCACGCGCTACCTGCGCATGAACGGTCACAACGTGCTGATGCCCATGGGCTGGGACGCCTTCGGCCTGCCGGCCGAGAATGCCGCGCTCAAGAACAAGGTGCCGCCCGCCGCCTGGACGTACGACAACATCGCCTACATGAAGAAGCAGATGAAGGCGATGGGCCTGGCCATTGACTGGAGCCGCGAAATTGCCACCTGCCAGCCCGAGTACTACCAATGGAACCAGTGGCTGTTCATCAAGATGCTGGAAGCCGGCATCTGCGAGCGCCGCACGCAAACCGTGAACTGGGACCCGGTGGACCAGACCGTGCTGGCCAACGAGCAGGTGATCGACGGCAAGGGCTGGCGCTCGGGCGCGCCGGTGGAGAAGCGCGAGATCCCGGGCTACTACCTGAACATCACCAAGTACGCTGACGAGCTGCTTTCGGCCGTGGCCAACCCTGAGGACAAGAATTACCTCAGCGGCTGGCCCGAGCGCGTGCGCCTGATGCAGGAAAACTGGATCGGCAAGTCTGAAGGCGTGCGCTTTGCGTTTGCGCATGACATCAAGGGTGCTGACGGTGCCTTGATCAACAACGGTCAGCTGTGGGTCTTCACCACCCGCGCCGACACCATCATGGGCGTGACCTTCTGCGCCGTGGCGGCCGAGCACCCGCTGGCCCTGCATGCCGCGGCCAGCAAGCCCGAAGTGCAAGCCTTCATCGATGAATGCAAAACCGGCGGCACCACCGAAGCCGAACTGGCCACCCAAGAGAAGAAGGGCGTGCCCACGGGCCTGTTCGTCACGCACCCCCTCACTGGTGAAAAGGTGGAAGTCTGGGTCGGCAACTACGTGCTGATGAGCTACGGCGATGGCGCCGTGATGGGCGTGCCCGCGCACGATGAACGCGACTTTGCGTTCGCCAAGAAGTACGGCATCGCCATCAAGCAGGTCATTGCCGTGGAAGGCGAAGCTTTCAGCACCGATGCCTGGGCTGAGTGGTATGGCGACAAGCAAAAGGGCGTGTGCGTCAACAGCGATGCGCTGAATGGCCTGTGCCACAAGGACGCCGTCAACAAGGTGGCCGAACTGCTCATCGCCAAAGGCATCGGCGAGAAAAAAACCACCTGGCGCCTGCGCGACTGGGGCATCAGCCGCCAGCGCTACTGGGGCACCCCCATCCCCATCATCCACTGCGCCGACTGCGGCCCGGTGCCGGTGCCCGAAAAAGACCTGCCCGTGCGCCTGCCCGAAGACGTGGTGCCCGATGGCAGCGGCAACCCGCTCAAGTCGCGCCCCGACTTCCTGAACGTGGGCTGCCCCAAGTGCGGCAAGCCCGCCCAGCGCGAAACCGACACGATGGACACCTTCGTGGATTCGAGCTGGTACTTCCTGCGCTACACCTGCGCCGACAACCACGGCGCGATGGTCGATGAACGCACCAACTACTGGATGGGCGGCAACCACGCCTCCGGCCCGGGTGGCATGGACCAGTACATCGGCGGCATCGAACACGCCATCCTGCACCTGCTGTACGCGCGCTTCTGGACCAAGGTCATGCGCGACCTCGGCCTGGTCAAGGTCGATGAGCCCTTCAAGAAGCTGCTCACGCAAGGCATGGTGCTCAACCACATCTACAGCCGTCGCACGGCCAAGGGTGGCAAAGAGTACTTCTGGCCGCACGATGTCGAGCACGTGATGGACGAGGCCGGCAAGGTCATCGGTGCCAAGCTCATCAACGCCGTCGACAGCGCCGACGGCCAGCTACCCGTGGGCACCGCCATCGACTACGAAGGCGTGGGCACCATGTCGAAGTCGAAGAACAACGGCATCGACCCGCAAGAGCTGATCGAGAAGTACGGCGCCGACACGGCCCGCCTGTACACCATGTTCACCGCCCCGCCCGAGCTCACGCTGGAGTGGAACGACGCCGCCGTGGAAGGCAGTTACCGCTTCTTGCGCCGGGTGTGGAACTTCGGCATGAAGCTGCAAGGCCTGGGCGAAGCCGGCGCGGCGGGCCTGGCCCAGGGCGCAGCGTCGCTGGCCGACGTGGCCTTTGGCAAAGAGGCCAAGGCCCTGCGCCTGGAGATGCACACCGTGCTCAAGCAGGTGGACTACGACTACCAGCGCATGCAGTACAACACGGTGGTGTCGGGCGCCATGAAAATGCTCAACGCGCTGGAAGGCTTCAAGGCCACCGACACGGCCGACGGCCAGATCGCCCTGATCGAGGGCTTTGGCATCTTGCTGCGCAGCCTCTACCCGGCCACGCCTCACCTGGCCCACGCGCTGTGGAGCGAGCTGGGGTATGCCGGTCAGTTGGGTGATTTGCTGGACGCGCCCTGGCCCAAGGTCGACCCGGCCGCCCTGGTGCAAGACGAGATCGAGCTGATGCTGCAGGTCAATGGCAAGCTGCGCGGCTCGATCAAGGTCAGCCCGCAGGCCGACAAGGCCGCCATCGAGGCCGCTGCCCTGGCCAGCGAAGACTTCGCCAAATTCAGCGAAGGCAAGGCGCCCAAGAAGGTCATCATCGTGCCGGGCCGCCTGGTCAACCTGGTGGTCTGATCGATGAAGCCCAGCGCAGGTGTTAAGGTCATGACCATGCAACGTCGCCAACTCTTGAGCCTGCTGGGTGCCGCGGCGTCCCTGCCATGGGTCACCGGCCTGAGCGGCTGCGGCTTCCAGCTGCGCCGTGCCCGGCCCATGGCCTTCCAGTCCATCCAGCTCAAGGGCTTTGAGGCCTCGTCGCCCCTGGCCGCCGAGCTGGCGCGCAACCTGGAGGCCAGTGGCGTGTCGGTGGTGGACAGTGTGGCCCAGGCCGCCCAGCTGGCCGGCACCACCAGCAGCCCGGCGCAGCACCTGGTGTTCGAGGCGCTGCGCGATTCGCAAGAGCTGGCCGTGGCCACCAAGACCGCCTTCGGCCAGGTGCGCAGCATGACCGCCCGCAACCGCCTGCGCTTTCAGGTGCGCCGCGCCGACGGCAGCCTGCTGATGCAGCCTGTCGAGATCGGCCTGGACCGCGACCTGAGCTACAACGAGCAGGATGCGCTGGCCAAACAAGACGAATCGGCCGCGCTCAACCGCGCCATGCAAACCGACATCGTGCAGCAGGTGCTGCGGCGGCTTCAGGCCATCCGGCCCGAGCAGCTGCCCACGCCCGCCGGCGAACGCTGAGCCTGCGCCGCCACCATGCAATGGCGTCTGGATCAGCTCGGCGCGCACCTGAGCAAAGGCCCCCTCAAGCCGGTCTACACCCTGCACGGCGACGAGGCCCTGCTGCAGCAGGAAGCGGGTGATGCGGTGCGTGCGGCGGCCCGACAGGCCGGCTACACCGAACGGCAGGTGCACACGGTCACCGGGGCGCATTTCGACTGGAGCAGTCTGCTGGGCGCGGCCAGCGAAATGTCGCTGTTTGGCGACCGCCAGCTCATCGAGATCCGCATCCCGTCGGGCAAGCCGGGCAAAGACGGTTCCCAGGCCCTGCAACAGTACGCGCAGGCTGCCGCTGGCAACGACGGGCTGCTCACGCTGATCACCCTGCCCCGGCTGGACAAGCAGCAGCAATCCAGCGCCTGGTTCACCGCGTTGGACGGCGTGGGCCTGAGCCTGCGCTGCGACCCCATCGAGCGCCAGGCCCTGCCCGGGTGGATCGCTCAGCGCCTGGCGACCCAAGGACAGCAGGTCGAACCTGGCGAGCTGGGTCAGCGCACCCTCGCTTTTTTTGCCGACCGGGTAGAGGGCAATCTGCTGGCCGCCCACCAGGAAATCATCAAGCTGGGCCTGCTGCATGGCCCTGGCACCCTCACGGCCGAGCACATTGAAGCCGCGGTGGTGGACGTGGCCCGCTTCAACGTGTTCAAACTCAGCGAGACCGTGCTGTCCGGTCAGATCGACCGCACCCTGCGCATGCTGGACGGGCTGGAAGCTGAAGGTGAGGCCGCCGTGCTCGTGCACTGGACGCTGAGCGAAGACATCCTCACCCTGCAACGTGCCCGCAAGGCCATGGACGCCGGCAAGCCTGTGCCGATGGTGCTGCGCGAGTTGCGGGTCTGGGGCCCCCGTGAGCGTCACTTCGAACGCATCCTGCCGCGCATCAAGCCCGCCATGGTCAGCCGGCTGCTGGCCTCGGCGGCGGCGGTCGATGGCGTGGTCAAGGGCCTGCGTCACCCGCAGTGGCCCGCCGATCCCTGGGAGGCCATCCGCCGCCTGGCGGTGCAACTGGGGCGGGCGGCGGCCTGACACAAGTGCAGGAAAGCCCCCAAGCGACACCGGTGCAACCCTGTCTATAGTCGGGGTTGCCCCAATGACCCACGTTCGATGCCGAGCGTGATGACCACGGAAGCCCTGAGTTGTGCCCGCCTCCGCCTGCCTCCCACTGAACCGATCCGAACACCTGTACTGGGCTGGCGAAGGCCTGTTCGGGCCCATGAACCAGCCCTACATGCTGCGCTTTGATGGCCCGGTAGACGAAGCCCTGGTGCGTCGCACCTTGCGCACCATGCTGACGGCCTTTCCCCGCATGCGGGGCGTCATCAACCCCGGCATCGTGCGCTACCACCTGCGCATCCTGCCCGACGATGCCCATGCCGACCTGCTGTTCGACGACGCCTATCGCATCCAGCCCGGCATTGACCCCACCGACACGGCCGCACTGCAGGCCTTTCATGGCCCCTTCCTGAACGAGGCCATGCCCCTGGAGCGGGGCCTGCCCTGGCGGGCGCGGTTCTTCCCGCACCCCACCCAGCCGGCCCTGATGTTCTCGATGCACCACATCATGGGCGATGGCCGCTCGATGGTGCAGTTGATGTGCGCCATCATGGCCGGCCTCAATGGACGGCCCATCACCCCCTGCCCGCTGGAGTCGCCCTCGATGCTGCCCGCGGTGCTGCCCAAGCGCTGGCCAGAATGGCCGGCCAGCATCAGCGCCTGGTGGCGGACCTTGCAGGCCGACAAACAAGCCGCACGCGGGCAACGCGTGCTCAGCCTGGCCACCCACCGTGCCACCGAGTTTGCGCCCACCACCGTGCACTACAAAACACTGGGCACCTCGGCCAAGGGGCTGCGCGAGCTGTCCAAATCACTCAACACCACCAGCAACACCCTGCTGACGGCCCTCATTGCCCAGACCTTTCTGGCCATGGCACCCAACGACCCCCAGGCGGTCGCGGCCATCCGCATCTCGGTCGACCTGCGCCGGTACTTCCCTGAAGGCCAGGCGCCCCAATTCGGCAACCACGTGGCCACCTTCGTGGTGCGTGCCACCCACCAGCCCAGCCTGGCGCAGCAAATTGCCTCGCTGGACGCCCAGGTCAAGGCCGGGCTGGCCCGCCTCGAGCGACGCGAACAGGCCCTGCCCCTGTTGCTGTACGAATGGCTGCCCTTGATCGGTCGCACGCTGTACAGCAAGATCCTGCTGCAGGCCAAGCGCAAGGGCTCTCTTGAGCAAGTGAGTATTCACTTCACCAACCTGGGGTCGGCAGAATTCATCAACCCCGAAGGGGCTGAGCGCAGGCTCGCCGAGATGTGGCCGATCACCAACAGCACCGGTCTGCTGATCGCTGCACTCACCTTGAATGATCGCCAGTTGTTTTCAGTGTGCCATCCCCGAAACGACCACCCGGTGGAAGCGGTCGAGCGGTTCATGGACAACCTCGATCAGCAGGTGACATCGCTGATCGAGCTGGGCGCCCAACCCTGAGCCGCACGGGTGGTGTGTGACGCACCGCGTGTGATGCCCTGCACGAAAAGCCCGGTTTTCCGGGCGCTCTTGGAGGCCACAGACCTTCACCAGACCGCCATCATGGCCGACAACAAGATGTCAGATGTTGTGACACCTTCGGACTGCGCCCATGATCGCCACGCCCACACCAGTAGCCAGCCTCCCCTGCGCGCCGCGCCCCCTGTCGGCGCAGGTGACGCCCGCTGCCGACGACCACACCGCGCCAACGGACACCACCCCCACCCCCGGGACGGCCGACCATTCTCACGCCCACTGGCTGGACCTGGCGCTGGCCGTCTGGCTGGATGACGCCGGCACGCAGGGCGCCCCCTCGCAAACCGCCAGTGATCACTGACCGGCAACCTGCCATGATCCACGCATGCTGCTGGGCTTTCTGAATCCCCACCGCCTCCAGACCCGCATCGTCGGGACCTTCCTGGGGCTGCTGCTGCTCATCCAGGCGGTGAGCTACTGGTTCGTGCAGCACAGTGTGGAAGACAACGCCCGCAGCGTGATCCGCGCCGAACTCGTCACCGGCGAGCGGGTGTTCAAACGCCTGCTGGAGCAGAACCACGACCAGCTCAACCAGGCCACCCGCGTGCTGGCGGCCGATTACGGCTTTAGGGCGGCCATCGCCAGCAACGATGGCGACACCATGCAGTCGGCGCTGGAAAACCACGGTGAGCGCATCCAGGCCAGCATGGCCTTGTTCGCCGACGCCAACTTCAAACTGAAAGCCGCCACCGGCGAGCAGCCCAACCGCTTCCTCAGCGCCGTCAAGCAACACGCCAAGGCCGGCAGTGACGACCAGGGCCTGCGCCACCAGGTGGAGCTCATCGACGGCCAGCCCTACCAGATCGTGGCCGTGCCCGTGCGGGCGCCCGCCTTGATCGGCTGGGTAGGCATGGCATTCAAAATGGACGCCGGCCTGCTGCTGGACATGCAGCAGCTCTCGGGGCTGGAGGTGGCTTTGTTGCATGGGGGTGCCGGCAAAGGTTCGCAGGTGGCCATGGCCACACTGCCCCAAGGGCTGTGGCCCGCACTCTTGCCCGACAAGGCCATGGCTGCCGTGGGCCACAAGGCCAGCGCACCGCAAAACGGCCAGGTGGTGGACCTTCAAACCGAACAAGGGGTGTACGCCGCCGTGGCCATGCCGCTGCCCGGCGCTGGCGGCCAAAGCGATGTCACCGTGGTCTTGCTGCGCTCGGTGGACCAGGCCATGGCCACCTACCGGCGGCTGCAGACCACCTTGCTGATCCTGACAGGTCTGGGCATCCTGGCCTTCAGCATCGGCTCGGTGCTCACGGCCCAGCGCATCGCCAGACCCCTGCGCCGGCTGTCGAACGCCGCGCGCCGACTGGGCAGTGGCGAATACGGCGTCAGCCTGAGCACCTCGGCCCGCGGCGAAATTGGCGAACTCGCGCAATCGCTCGAATCCATGCGGCAGGCCATCCAGCATCGCGAGGTCGAGATCCGCCGCCTGGCCTTCCAGGATGCACTGACCGACCTGCCCAACCGAGAGCAGTTCCGCACCGACCTGCGCAAGGCCATCGGCCACAACGCCGCCTCGGGCACGCCCTGCGCCGTGCTGTTGATGGACATGGACCGCTTCAAGCACGTCAACGACGTGCTGGGCCACCGGTTCGGCGACCGGCTGTTGCGCGCCGTCGCAGGGCGATTGCGCGAAGAGGCCTTCGACGACCAGCGCGCCGTGCTGGCCCGCCTCAGCGGCGACGAATTCGCCGTGCTGCTGACCAACGCCGACGCCAATGTGGCCACGCCGGTCGCCCAACGCATCCACCGGGTGCTGGAGCGTCCGTTCGTGCTGGACGACCACACGGTGGACCTCAGTGCCGGCATCGGCGTGACCGTGTGCCCAGAGCACGGCACCGACGCCGACCAGCTGCTGGCCCGCGCCGAAGTGGCGATGTACGTGGCCAAAGAGCGGCAGGCCGGCACCGTGATCTACCACGCCGGACTGGACACCAGCAGCGAAGAATCGCTCACCCTGCTCAGCGAGTTGCGCCAGGCCGTCGAGCACGACCAGCTGCGCCTGTTCCTGCAGCCCAAGGTGTGCCTGCGCAGCGGCCAGGTCATCGGCGCCGAAGCCCTGGTGCGCTGGGAGCACCCCACGCGGGGCATGGTGCCGCCCATGCGCTTCATCCCGTTTGCGGAACAAACCGGCTTCATCCGCGCCTTGACCATGTGGATGCTGGGCGAAGTGGCGGCCATGGCCCGCCGTCTGGCCGACCAGGGGCTGAGGCTGAAGATCGCCGTGAACCTGTCCACCCGCGACCTCATGGACCAGGAGCTGCCCGTCAAGATCGAAGCCCTGCTGCAACGCCAGCAGGTCGACCCCACCCTGATCGTGCTGGAGATCACCGAAAGCGCCATCATGGACGACCCGCAGCGCGCCCTGCAAACGCTCAACCGCCTGCACAGCCTGGGCCTGAAGCTGTCCATCGACGACTTCGGCACCGGCTACTCTTCGCTGGCCTACCTCAAACGTTTGCCGGTGGACGAGCTCAAGATCGACCGCTCGTTCGTCATGAACATGGAGACCGATCTGCAAGACGCCAAGATCGTGCATTCGACGGTGGAGCTGGCCCACAACCTGGGGCTGAGCGTGGTGGCCGAAGGCGTGGAGGCCGCCAAGCACTGGAAGCTGCTGGCCAAGCTGGGCTGCGACGAGGCCCAGGGCTACTTCATTGCCAAACCCATGCCGGCCCCCGACTTCATGCCCTGGCTGAGCCAGTGGCACGCCCCCGACACCGACCAGGAAGAGCTGGGCACCGCCTTCGCCGCCCTGACCTGAGCCAGCAGGGCTTACCAAGGGCTCACCAAGGGTTCACAAGGCCCGCGCCAGCGCCTCCACGGCCTCGGCCTGGTCAGGCGCCAGACCCAGCGATGCAGCCGATGGCCAGTGCCCTTGGCCGGCCAGCACCGCCTCGGCCTGGGCCGCATGCACGCTCACCAGCCGCTGCGCGTCATTGAGCCTGGGCAACACCGGCCCGGCAAACAGCACCTGCCCTCCACAGGCCAGCACCAGGGTGGGAAACGTTTCCACATCGATGTCGCCCACCAACGCGGCCTCGTCCTCGATGTCGATCCAGCGATAACGGTGCATTGGCGCAGCCCCCTGCAAGGCCTCGAACGTGACCTGGTACTCGCGGCACGTGCCGCACCAGGCGGCACACAGGCAGACGATGTCGAGAACGGCAGAGGTGGACATGGGCGGATTTTGGCAGCAATACGCAGTGCCGCCCGGCGCCGGCGCAGTTGCACCCTGTAGCAATTTCCCCCCATGGAGGCGAAAAGCCCCTTGTGTGCACGTCGATAGACTCGGCGCATCACGATTCAAGCAGCTTGGGGGATCCATGTCGTTGAGCAACGCCCTGTCGGCGTGGCTGCCGCAATGGCGGCTTTGGCACAGCCAGACACGCCTGTACCAGCTGGAGGCGGTGGGCTCCGGAGCCTCGGATGAGTCCTTCCAGGATGCACTGGGCGACCTGATGGTCGAACGCTTTGTGCTGCACGAGGCCCTGTCAGAGCCCTTCGTGCTGGAGTTGCAGGTGCTGTCACTGCGGGCCGATCTGCCCCTGAAGGCCCTGCACGGCCGCGCTGTGCGATTGGGCATCACCCTGGCCGACGGCCAGCGCAGCCACCGCAGCGGCCACATCGCCCGCGCCAGCGCGCTGGACGCCGATGGCGGCCTGGCCCGCTACCACCTGCGCGTGCAGCCCTGGCCGGCCCTGCTCAACGCCACCCTGGCCAGCCGGGTGTGGCAAGAGCGCACGGTGGTTGAGATCGTTGACGACGTCTTCACCGACCACCAGGGCGTGGCCGCCTGGCGCTGGGATGCCGACGTGCCCGCCCACGTGCGTGGTGGCCTGTACGCCCGCTTTGGCGGCCAGCGCCCCTACTGCGTGCAGTACCGCGAGACCGACCTGGCCTTTGTGCAGCGCCTGCTGGCCGAAGAAGGCATCGGCTGGCGCGTGGAAGAAGCCCCGGCCGACGACCACCAGGCCCCCGGGGGCCACACCCTGGTGCTGTTTGCCAGCAGCGCCGCCCAGCCCGAAGACCCCAGCAGCGCCAGCGACCTGGGCGGGCGCGGCATCCGCTACCACCGCAGCAGCAGCCAGGAGGTGCAAGACAGCATCCAGGCCCTGGGCGCGGTGCGCCAGTTGGGCCCCACCAGCACCGTGGTGGTGGGCTGGGACAGCGAGGCCCAGCAGGTCGTCCACGCCGAGGTGCCCACCCACCACCAGTGGGGCGGCCCCGAGGCCCGCCACCTGCAGCACTGGCTGAGCAGCTACGACCCCCACCACAGCCTGGCCGCCCTGGGCGCCAACCCCCAGGCCTGCGCCACCTGGCTGCAAGAAGCCCGCGAGGCCCGCTACAAACGCTGGCTGGGCCGCGGCAGCGTGCGCACCCTGCGGGCGGGCACCTGGGCCGAGGTCACGCAATCCACGCTCGACATCACCCTGGACAGCCTCCTGGCTGAGGCCACCGACCGCCCAGACCCGGACGCCCGCCGCTTCCTGTTCACCCACGTGCAGGCCGTGGGCATCAACAACCTGCCGGCCGACCTGCAGGCCGCCGCCGACCAACTGCTGGGCCCACACGCCGTGGACGCCCTGGACGACCCCGGCGAGTGGACAACCACCCCGACACCCACCCCTGATCACGCCGCGACGGATCAGACCACGGCTGCGGCCCTGTGGCGCCAGGCCCGCGCCACCGGCTACGCCTGCGCCTTCCAGGCCCTGCGCCGCAATGTGCCCTGGCGCCCGGTATGGCTGGACGACACCGGCCTGCGCCCCCGCCCCCGGCCCACCGCCCTGGGCTTGCAAACCGCCATCGTGGTGGGGCCCGACGGACAGCCCTTTGCCCAAGGGGCCGATGAGCTGCACACCGACGGCCAAGGCCGCGTGAAGGTGCGCTTTCATTGGCAGGCCAACCCCTACGCCCCACCCCAGCGCGCGCAAAGCGACCACAGTTGCTGGCTGCGCGTGGTGCAGGCCCACAGCGGTGTGGGCATGGGCCAGCAGTTCATCCCCCGCATCGGGCAGGAAGTGCTGGTGAGCTTCATCAACCACGACATGGACCTGCCCTACGTGCAGGCCAGCCTGTACAACGGCCAGGGCGAAGGCGGCATCCCCCGCACACCGGGCGGCCAACCTGCCGCCAACGACACCAGCCCGTTCAACAGCTCCACCGACCACCTCGCCAGCGCCCAGGGCAACCGCATCGCCAGCGGCACCGGCGGCCACAGCCCCGCCTGGCACGGCGGCGCCCCCGGGGCGGCCGTGCCCGGCCAGGACGGCCAGGCCAACGCGGCGGCGCTCAGTGGCGTCAAGAGCAAAGAGTTTGGCGGCCACGGTGCCAACCAGCTGGTGCTGGACGACACCCCCAGCCAGGGCCGCGTGCACCTGCACAGCAGCCAGCACCAGACCTGGCTGAGCATGGGCCACCTGCTGCACCAGGCCGACAACCACCGAGGCAGCTTCCGGGGCCTGGGGCTGGAGCTGCGCACCGACGCCTGGGGCGGCCTGCGCGCCGTGCGCGGCGTCATGCTCAGCACCTTTGGCCTCAGAAACGGCCTGGGCAATGGTCTGGGCCAAACGCCCGAAGGCGCAGGCGACAACGCCGCCGGCATCGCCCTGGCCAAACAAATGCAGCAACTGGCCACCACCTTCGGCCAGGCCGCCACCACGCACCAGACGGTGGCCGTGGCCGCCGCCCAAGGCAGCCACGCTGCAGGCCAAAGCACGCTGGACGACACCCTGGCCCCGGCCGCAGCGCTCACCAAGAGCCTCAGCGGCATGGTCAGCTCCACCAGCCTGCCCAAGGCCCTGGCCGACGCGGCGGACAAGAACACGGCCACGACAAAAGACAAGGTGCCCCACACCGCCGACCCCGACATCGCGCTCGTGGGCAAGGCGGGCATTGGCCTGACCGCCGGGCAAGACATCCACCTCAGCAGCGGTGATGCCTCCACCCTGGCCACGGGCGAAGACACCCACTGGGCCATCGGCGGGCAGGCGCGCATCCACACGGGGCAGGCCATTGGCGTGCTGGCCGGGGCCATGCAGGCGGGCAATGAGGCCGCAGGCAAGGGGCTGACGATGGTCGCCGCCGGTGGCCCCATCGACCTGCAGGCCCAGGCTGGGCCCGCGCAGATCGCGGCCAAGCAGCGGCTGGAGTTGAAGACGGCCAGCGGGGTGGTCAACCTGGCGGCGGCCAAGAAGGTGGTGCTGGCCGTCAGCGGTGGCGCCAGCATCATCATCGAAGGTGGGCAACTCACGGTGCAGTGTCCTGGCACGCTCACCATCAAGGCCGGGAAGAAGTCGATGGTGGGTGGCGCGACCCAATCCGTGAGCTTCCCAGCCATGCCCAAGACGATCTGCGTCGAGTGTTTGCGCAAGTCATTGCAAGCGGCGCCAGCATTCACCCGTTTGGAGTGAGCTCGTGATCGACCCGTTTGCACCCGAATGCCTCCAGCAACTGCAGCGCATGGTGTCTGAATCGGCACACCCCAGCTACCTGCTGATCGACGGCGTCTTCTTGCCGGCCATCCAGCCCTTGTTGGCCGGCTGGTCGTCATCGATCACGGACCAGCACGCACTGTTCAGCGATCGGGCCAATGGAAACGCCGAAACGCTGGCGGCATCACCCTGGCTCTTACCCTGCGCAGACCAGGACTCGGCGGTGAGCCAACTGCTGACCGCCTGCGACCGGCTGCCGGCGGTCACCCTGATTCGCTCACCATCAAACATCGCCACATTGCTGGCCCGACTGAAGCGCTGGACGGTGGTGAACTGCGACGGCATGCACTTCAATTTTCGCTACCCCGACACACGCCGCTTGCCTGGCATCCATGGCGTCATGACCGACCAACAACGCCACGCCCTGTTTGAGGAAGATGCGTGGTCGTACATTGGGCGAGATGGCCGCTGGCATCACCTGCCCACTATCCCTCCTTCAAACGCCACACACCCCAAGGCGGCAGACGATTGGGGAGACCCTGAACTGACAGACACCCAGTTTGCAGCCCTGTTAGCCGACAGCGAGCCCGATGAACAGCTGGCCGCCGTGTGGCAGGATCTGCCAGACGACGCGCCTGCCCGCACCACCGCATTGCCCTCGCAAGTCCATGAATGGACTGCATGCGCGCTGGCCCACGCAGACCGCTTGAACATCGCCGACATGCCCGAGCGAACGCGCCTGTGCGCCTGGGTGCTGTCAGGTGATCCAAAGACACGTTTGACGACATTGATGCAGCAGGCCGAATGGCCAACCAGTGCCCTTGAGGATGACTTGCTGCGCGAAGGGGTTTGATATGCCACTGCTCTCGCATTTGACAGCCCGCCACTGGGCGCGTGTTGCCAGCACCTCACTGTGCATCGTGCTGGCCTCGCTGCTGCCATCGGCATGCGCGCGCACCGGTGACACGGTCGGCGTTTCTGTGTCTGCCATCAATTACACCGATCAGGAGCTCAATGCCTACCTGTTCATGTCACCAGATGGCGAGAAAAAACAAGTGGCGGGTGGCGAGCCGGTACGGCCCTTTGGAGGCGGTGGCGTGATGTGCTGCATCAGCCTGCCCACGACATGGCAGCCGGGCATCAAAGTTGTCCTGCGTTATGACTGGTGGCAAGGGCAAGACAAGCCCCGTCAGTACATCAACAAAGAGTTCGAGGTGCCGCCCTACCCTGATGGCCAGGTTGGCACGCTGTGGGCCTTGTTTTACCAAGATGGCAGCGTCGAAGTCGTTTCCAGCGACTTCGCTCCCGGACACGAGAAGTGGCCGGGAAAGATCAATGGTGGCCCGACCCCCACGCTGGAATACCGCCGCAAGGTCTGGCAAGAGGACTATGACCAAGAGGCGTCTTTGCTGCCTTATTACGACAGCCTAGCCAAGGGACCCAGTGAGCAACAACTGATTGATGCTTGGAAGGTCATGGCAGAACGGCAGAGTGAAAAGTTGGGAGGCTTTACAGGTGCAAATGACCCCAAGTTCAGAGAGATGCTGATCGAGCGAGGCAAAGACGGCGCAATCTCGCTTCGGCAGCAGTTGGCAGAAATGGAAATGCACAAGCCATGAGCATGCAAACAGCATTGATTTCTACGTTGGACGTGCAGTCAAACTCTGATCCGACGAGCTTTGAGCGCTTTTTCTCCCAGGCCGAGCGAGAAGTACTAAAGGACAAATTCCAGAAGCCTAGAGAAACCGTCCCCCTCTGCCAACCCGGCAAGTCCTGCGAGAACAACCTGTTTCTTGGATTCTTCTTTGATGGCACGCGCAACAACTACGCGCTGTCGGAAGAGTCAGGACAGTTCACGCATTCCAACGTTGCCCGCCTGTACGCCTGGGTGCGGTCAGGTGATCCCAAGACACGTTTGACAAGATTGACGCAGCAGGCCGATTGGCCGACAAGCGCACTTGAGCGCAACATGCTGGACGAAGAGGTTTGACATGCCACCGCTCTCACATTTGACAGCCTGCCATTGGGCGCGTGCAGCCAGCACCTCACTGTGCATCGTGCTGGCCTCGCTGCTGCCATCGGCATGCGCGCGCACCGGTGACACGGTCGGCGTTTCTGTGTCTGCCATCAATTACACCGATCAGGAGCTCAACGGCTTCATCTTTGAACAACCTGGCGACGAGACAAAGGTAGCTGGCGGTGTTCCAGTCAGACCGTTTCAAGGAGCAGGACAGATGTGCTGCTTCAGCCTGCCCGCAAAGTGGCACCCAGGCATCAAAGTTCAACTGGAGTACGACTGGTGGCAGGGCGCCGACAAGCCCCGTCAGTACATCACCAAAGAGTTCGAGGTGCCGCCCTACCCTGATGGCCAGGTTGGCACGCTATGGGCCTTGTTTTACCAAGATGGCAGCGTCGAAGTCGTTTCCAGCGACTTCGCTCCCGGACACGAGAAGTGGCCGGGAAAGATCAATGGTGGCCCGACCCCCACGCTGGAATACCGCCGCAAGGTCTGGCAAGAGGACTATGACCAAGAGGCGTCTTTGCTGCCTTATTACGACAGCCTAGCCAAGGGACCCAGTGAGCAACAACTGATTGATGCTTGGAAGGTCATGGCAGAACGGCAGAGTGAAAAGTTGGGAGGCTTTACAGGTGCAAATGACCCCAAGTTCAGAGAGATGCTGATCGAGCGAGGCAAAGACGGCGCAATCTCGCTTCGGCAGCAGTTGGCAGAAATGGAAATGCACAAGCCATGAGCATGCAAACAGCATTGATTTCTACGTTGGACGTGCAGTCAAACTCTGATCCGACGAGCTTTGAGCGCTTTTTCTCCCAGGCCGAGCGAGAAGTACTAAAGGACAAATTCCAGAAGCCTAGAGAAACCGTCCCCCTCTGCCAACCCGGCAAGTCCTGCGAGAACAACCTGTTCCTGGGATTCTTCTTTGACGGCACGCGCAACAACTACGCCACCAGCTTCAAAGCCAAGAACAACACGTTCTCCAACGTTGCTCGACTATTCGACGCGTTCCCTGGCGAAATCATTGCGCCAAAGACCGTAAAAGCGTCGGCAGAGCCATGGCCAAATGCGGGCATGTTCTCCAACTACCTCCGCATCTACACCCCTGGCGTCGGCACACCGTTCGAAGAGATCAAAGACTCCGGCGAGGGCCTTGATGCCACCATGGGCGCGGCCACCGCGCGTTGGGGTGAGCGCCGCCTGGTGTGGGCCTTGTGCCAAGCCATCAATGCGGTGCACCTCTACCTGACCAAAGAGACCTTTGTCAAACCTCAGCAAGTGCTGTTGCTGGCCGATCAGATCCAACTGGATGGCGAGCAACTCAGACACCAGCCCAGTCGATGGCAGGTGTTGTTCTATGGTCCCAAAGCCAAGGACTTTCTCCAGCGTCTGCTGGAATCTTGGCACCAAGCCATTCGCGCCCACATGCCCGAGAGGGTCACCGGCAAACCGCCCAAGATCGATCCGGGAATCGTCAAACACATTTACGTCAGTGCCTTTGGCTTCTCGCGAGGTGCGACGGCAGCCCGCGCTTACACCAATTGGCTGCTGGCCCTGTGCGAGCTGGATGCCCAGCTCACCGGGCAAACGGGTTACACCTTGGGCGGATTCCCTGTGACCTTTGACTTTCTGGGTGTGTTCGACACGGTGGCCTCTGTGGGTACGGCGGGCATTGCGCCCAACCGCCTCGGCACCGGGCACGGGGCTTGGGCTGATCCCGAGCGCTCATTGCGTGTGCCGGCCGAGGTCAAATGCCTGCACATCGTCTCAGCCCACGAGGTGCGCCGGTGCTTCCCGCTGGACGCGATCTCGGTGCGCGGGGCCCTGGCGGCCGGACACCGCGAGATCATCATGCCAGGGGTGCATTCAGACGTAGGCGGCGGGTATGCCCCTGGCGAGCAGGGGCGCAGCGTGGACCCGCAAGGCTCAGACATGCTGTCTCGTGTGGCATTGGCCTTGATGTACCGAGAAGCCCGGTTGTCTGGCGCACCCTTGAAACTGGAGAAAGCGGCGCCCGTGTCCAAGCAGCGTTTCGCGGTGCACCCCGACGTCATCCATGCGCTCAACGCCTACATCGAGGCGTGCAAGGTGCGAACCGGCAGCTTCCGCGCCATCATGCGTGACCAGATGCGATGGAGCATCTTGTGGCGCAAAGGTCTGGCCGGCAAGATGGCCAGCACGGCCAGCGTTCGGCGCGCCGCACCCGCAGATCAAAACGACATCCACAGCGCCGATCAGGAGTTTGTCGCAGAGATCGCCGCCTTCGAGGCCTGGAGGAAAGAGCCCACGTACACCAAGCCGGTGCTCGCTTGCCCCAAGCCCGAAATGGGCATCTGCATCGACATGGAGGCAACGATCAGCAACCTGCCTGGCATCGACCCGGAGCGCCTGCCGGAATGGAAGGACATCGCGGCCTTCTGGCATGACGCAGAGATGCCCGCCGCCGTCGCACGCCTGCTCGAACACTTCGTGCACGACTCGCGTGCCTGGTTCAAGCTCATGCCTGGCTCCACCGAGGCAGGTGATGTCGAGAAGGAACTCAAGCAATGGGTGAGGCTGTACGACAACCACATCGCCATTCAGAAAGACCCCGTGGCGCTGGGTTTGGCAGGCGGCTACGTGCCCACGCCATTGAGCAAGGATCAGATCGAGTGGGTCAGGGCGTACAAGCAAACCGGCAAGATACCGTCGATGAAAACCACCGGACGCGAGCCATTCGAGTTGGGCGCCGGCTACCTGCGCTTCAGGCGCGTTTACACCGGCGCCAGCCACTGGCGGCTGACACGGGCAGAGCCTGCCTTGCCAGCCCATGACGCGATGCTGGCGACAGGCTGAACACCGCTGGTCCACAGTGTCGGCTGTCTTCACACCCTGAGGAGCACAGCATGCCGGTGATCGTGGTCGCCAACCCCAGGGGAGGCGTGGGCAAGTCCATGCTGTTGAGCAACATCGCAGGCTTCAACCTGACCGTGATCGCCTTTGAAGACAAGGTGTCGCCTCCCACCATGGTGGGGCAAACCACCGCCTCGGATGAAGCGGTGGCCACCAACCATCCAAGCAACGCAGAAAGCAGCACCGCATGAGGGCTCGCAGTATCTTGATCGGGCTGGGCGCCTCGGTGGCGCTCCTTCTGAGCGCATGCAAAACGTCCAACGCTGACGATGCCCCCCCCAGGCCCCACCCTTCCGCCAAAGACTTGGCCCAGGCGCTGAACACTGCCTATCGCCCGTCACCCTCAAGTCATCTGGAATGCCTCGGTCGCCTGGTCTTCAACGTCGATGGACTGATGACCTGGGCGTTGAGTGCCAACACACGACAGGACCATAAGGGAAATGTTCCAGTTCTGTCGTGGGAAATCCGCAGCGGCGACGAGGCACTGGACTATGGCGGCAACCGTGACCTGACCATCCTGATCTACCCCGGCGCCACACGTGAGCAAATGGAGGAGGAGTACCAGGAGAAGGCGGATGCCCATATTGGCGTTGCAAAGAAGCTTGCTGAACAGATTGAGCTTGAAGAAAGACTCGCCGTAAAAGCGAAAGAAAGAGCACGTACGAACCCAGATCCTCGCCTAACTCCAGAAGATTACAGGCATGCGGCAGCCGTGCGCGCCGAAGACATTGCCTCACTCAAACGACGGCTTGCTGACGCCCAAAAGGGGAGCGACGTGATGGACTTTGGCCTGCCCGACAGAAAGGGACTCGGCGGAAAGCGCAGCTTCCTTGGATTCATCTGGAGCGACGGCGTCTATTACCGCTTTGCAATGATCAATGATTCGCGGGACACCCGCAGCGATGCCGAACGCAAAGCCTGGTTCATCGATGTCATGAAGCGCTTCAGGCCCCGCAAGCTCTACGAGGTGCCCAAGGAGCGCGGCGTGTGCGTGCCTTACGGCTTCTTTCCCGATAACGGCACGGTGCCCTTTCACACGGTGGCGGGCTTTCGCTACAACGACCGGCCCAACGTGCTGTATGTGATCAACACCCAAGTGGTCGGCCAAGCACCGGTGGACAACACCTTGTTCATCGCCACTTCACGCGCTTCAGTAGGGCTGCTGGCGGGCTTCGCCAACGAGGAGGTGGCCAAGCTGATCAAGCAACGCATCGGCCCACGTCGTGCCCACATTGGCGAGCTGGCCGCCGAGCAAGGTGGTGCGGTGGTGCGTCTGACGGATGGCGATCGCCAGTTCGACAACTACAGCGTCTACACCGGCTACATGGGTTGGATGGATTCCCACATCCTGCCCTTCGTCGCCGTGGACATGCGCAGCTTCACCCAGGCAGAAACCGCGCAGTCGCCGATCGAGAAGCTCAAGACCGATCCACCGCCGTTCGAGGAGAGCAAGGCGCGGCTCGATGCGCTGCTCAAGAGCGTTCGCTTACGCCCGACCGATCCGCCCATGCTCGCGCAGCCCTGAACGTGCTCACCCGGCAGACGCCCCCCTGCCGCTTGACGAGCCACTGACGGCCTTGGGTTGAGCCTTCTCCCAACGCCTGGAGGGCTGTCACGCCCATGGTCCACAATGTCGGCTGTCTTCACACCCTGAGGAGCACAGCATGCCGGTGATCGTGGTCGCCAACCCCAAGGGAGGCGTGGGCAAGTCCACGCTGTCGAGCAACATCGCGGGCTACTTCGCCAGCCGGGGGCACCAGGTGATGCTGGGTGACATCGACCGCCAGCAGTCCTCGCGGCTGTGGCTGGCGTTGCGCCCGGCCGAGCTGCCCCCGATCCAGAGCTGGGACATCAGCAAGGACCAGCTGGCGCGGCCGCCCAAGGGCACCACCCACGTGGTGCTGGACACGCCCGCGGGCCTGCATGGCAAGGGGCTGGAGGCCGTGATGAAACTGGCCGACAAGGTGTTGATCCCCATCCAGGCCAGTGTGTTCGACATCTACCCGGCCAAGGCCTTTGTGGACCAGTTGCTGCAGCACAAGCGCGCCGGCAAGACCGACGTGGCCGTGGTGGGCAACCGCGTGAAAGACCACACCCGCGCCACCGAGCACCTGGGGCAGTTTCTGCAAACCCTGGGCGTGCCCACGCTGGCCATGCTGCGCGACACCCAGAACTACGCCCACCTGGCTGCTCATGGCCTGAGCCTGTGGGATGTGCCAACGGGGCGGGTCGAGAAGGATCTGACCCAATGGGCCGCGATCACGGCCTGGCTGGACGCCTGAGCCCGTGCCCAGGCTGAGCTGGGGTCTGGTGTGGCTGGTGGCCATGCTCATGCCCGCCTTGGTCTGGGCGGGCGATCTGGTCACCGAGCGGGCCTGGCTGGTCGACGCCACGCGGCAGCAAACGGTGGCACAGGTGTCAGGGCGCGTGGACGGCTGGCAAAGCGCGCCCGACATCCTCTCACGTGGCTACACCGATGACACCTTGTGGCTGAGACTGCAGGTGATGGTGCCCCGCGCGGGCGATGCCCTGGTGGTGCGTGTGCGTCCCAGCTTCCTGGATCGGGTGACGGTGTACCTGCCGGATCCGGCTCGCCCTGGGGCATGGCTGGCGCGTGAGACAGGAGACACCCTGCCTGCCGACACCCGTGACCGGGCCTCGGCGGCGCTGGCCGTGGTCTGGCAACCTGGCCAGGCGGGCCTGCAGACGGTGTACCTGCAGGTGCGCACGACCAGTTCGCAGATGATCGCCGTCCAGGTGTTGAGTCCACGCGATGCCCAGCGCCTGGATCACCAACTGGATCTCTTCCTGATCACCTACCTCAGCGTGATGCTGGCGATGGGCCTGTGGGGCCTCTTTGACCACGTCCAGCAACCTCACCCGCTGAACTGGTGGTTCATGGCCACCCAGACCAACGCCGTGTTGTTTGCCCTGTCGGTGCTGGGCTACATGGCCGTGCTGCTGCCCTCGGGGCTGTCCGCCGTGGGCCACGATCTCACCAGCGTGACGGTCTGCCTGTCCACCATGCTGCACCTGGGCTTCTACCGGGCGGCCCTGGCCGAAAACCAGCCGTCGGTGTGGTCTCGCCGTGTGGTGTCCTGGGCCATGGCGCTGTGCCCCGTGCAGCTGGCGCTCATCCTGCTGGGTGACACCCGTCTTGCCGTTGAGAGCAACGCCCTGGTGGCCACCGTGATCGCCATGCCCTTGCTGCTGTGGATGGTGGCCTCGTCCGCACAGAATGGCCTGCTGAGTCGTCGCATCTGGTGGGCGGTTTCCCTGGCCCAGTTGGCCTTGACGGTGCTGGCCTTGCTGCCGCTGCTGGGCTGGCGATCAGCGACACACCTCAACCTTCAGGCCTCGCTGTTCTTCGGCATGAGCAGTGCCATGCTGATGCTGGTGGTGCTGATGCTGCGCTCGCGGCGCGTGCGTCACGTGGCGCGTCGCGACCGCTTGCACCTGGACATGGTGTCTCAGCGCCTGCAACTGGTGCAACAACAGCAGGCCGACCAGCAGCAGTTCCTGGACATGCTGGGCCACGAGCTCAAGACCCCCCTGATGACCATCCGTCTGGCCCAGCACGCACTGCAACGACTGCAACCGGAGGCCGACCCCCAGATCGCCCAGCGGCTGCAGCGCATCGACGCCTCAGCCGCCAGCATGGAGCAGGTGCTGGAGCGGGTGATGGAGGCCAATCGGCTGGGTGACACCACCCTGCCGCTGAATCTTCAGAGCCTGGTGGTGGGTGATGTGGTGAGGGTTGCCCATGCCGCCATGGCCGAGCCCGATCGCTTGCGCTGCCATGGCGCCATGGACCTGCGCGTGCAAACCGACGCTGAGCTCTTGCGGGTCATCGTGAGCAACCTGCTGGACAACGCATGCAAGTACTCGCCGCCCCACAGCCCGGTCACGGCCCGGGTGTCCCTCCATGCGCGCCAGTGGTGCCTGCAGGTGCGCAACGCCGTGGGCAGCGCTGGCGCGCCCGACCCCGAGCAGGTGTTCCGCAAGTACCACCGCGCCGAGGAGGTCAAAGGGCGGCCGGGGGCTGGCCTGGGCCTGTGGCTGGGGCACAATCTGGCGCAACGCCTGGGCGGCACGCTCAGCGTGCAAACGGTGAATGACCATGTGGAGTTCAAACTGTGCCTGCCCTTGACGACACCTCCGTGACTCGTCGGCTGAACGTGCTGGTCGTGGAAGACCATGCGCCACTGCGTGAAGAACTGGTCGAGCACCTGCGGGCCGGCGGGCACACCGTGATCGGGCTGGAATCGCCCCTGGAAATCGACCGGCTGATCGTCCACGAACCCATTGAATTGGTGGTGCTGGACCTGAACCTGCCTTTCGAGGATGGCCTGTCTGTGGCGCGACGGCTGCGGGCCGCCCTGCCCGATCTGGGCATCATCGCGCTGTCAGGGCGCATCCGCAGCGAGCAAAAAGCCGAGGCCTATGCGGACGGGGTGGACATCTACCTGGCCAAGCCGGCCTCGCCCGACGAACTGTCGGCGGCCATCCAGAGCCTGGGGCGGCGGCTGCCGCGCCATGAAGACGCCAGCTGGCACCTGGATGTGGAGCGCCAGGTGCTTCGCAACCCACAGGGCCAGAGCGTGTCCCTCACCGGGGGCGAGGTGGCCCTGCTACAGGCCATGGCCATGGCGCCCGAGCGCGTGCTGGACTCGGCTGAAATCGAGCGCCTGGACATCAGCAGCAAGCGCGGCCTGGAGTCCTCCATCAGCCGCCTGCGCCACAAACTCACGCCCTTGGCAGGTGACGCCCCCTGCATCAAGGTGCTGTGGGGGCGAGGCTACCAACTGCTGCTGAAGCTCAGCATCGCCTGAATCGGCCGCCGGACTGACGTCTTTTTGACGCAGTGCGCTTGTTCTACTTGTGAACTCGATCACGCCGCGGCGCAGGCATCGTCGGATAAGCGGGCAAGTCGTGCAGCACTTCCATTTTCTGCGAGGATTTGCGAGTTTTGCGTGATCCGGGGTCTCTAGATTCTGTGTTGTTCGAACACAGGATCGCGTCCCCATGCCTTCGCCCCACTCCCTTCGTTTGCAGCCCCTGGCCCGTCATCTGGCCACCTTGGGCTGCCTGCTGGCCACCCTGCCCCACATGGCACAGGCCGATCCAGCGGTGCCCAATGCCGGGCAATTGCTGAACCAGCAACAACGCGCGGGCAGCACACCACTGGCGCCGGCGACCGAATCGGCGCCAGCGGTCGATGACCAGCGCCATGGCGACGCGCAGACCGGGGCCACCGCGGCCAGCACCTTGAGCGCCATGATCCGCGAGGTGCGCTTTGTCGGCGCAGACCATCTGCTGCCGCCCTCGGAGTTGCAAGCGGTGGTGCAGCCCGCGCTCAACCGCGAACACAGCCATGCGCAGCTCCAGCAACTGGCCCAGCAGGTGACCGAGCGGCTGCGTCAAGCGGGCTGGGTGGTGGCACGGGCCTTCCTGCCACGCCAGGACCTGAGCGACGGCGTGCTCACGATCGAGGTGCTGGATGGGCGCCTGCAGTCGGGGCCCGAACGCATCGTCTTGAAAGCCGAGACGCGCATGGACCCACAGCGCTTGCGGGCCATAGCCGAGCACGCGCTGCCAGCTCAGCAAGCCCTGCGTCAGGCCGATCTGGAGCGTGCCATGCTGCTGCTCAATGACCAGCCCGGGGTGCGCGCGCGCGCCGTGATCGAGCGAGGCGCTGAACCTGGCAGCAGCCGGGTGGCCATCAGCGCCACCCAGGCACCCGTGACGCAGGTGACCATGGGCCTGGACAACTTTGGTGGTCGCAGCACCGGCACCGAGCGGGTCACCGGCACACTGCGGCTGCTGGACCCCAGCGGGCGCGGCGACACGCTGACCTTCTCCACCACGCTGAGCGAAGGCGCGCAAACGCTGGCGGCGGCCTACAGCCTGCCCCTCACGCCACAGGGCCTGCAGGCGATGGTGTCGGCCACGCACCTGGTGTATGAGGTGGGCGGCGCCCTGGAGCCCCTGAAACTCGAAGGCAGCGCCACCACTGCGGCTCTGGGCTTGAGTTATCCGATCGTGCGCAGCCGCGAACGCAACCTGTATGTGCAAGGGTTGCTGGAGCACAAACAACTGCTCGATGACGCGCTGGGGCAAAACATCCGTGACCGTCGGCTCTCCAACGCCAGCGTGGGACTGAGTGGCAACGTCTCGGACGACGTGCTGGGCGGCGGTGTCAGCACGGGCAGCACCGCCTTGACCATCGGACACGTCAATCTGGACGGCAACGCGGCCAACCAGCTCGGCGACACCAACAGCGCCCGCACCCAGGGCAGCTTCAGCAAGCTGGCCGTCAACCTGAACCGCTTCCAGAACCTGGGTATCAGCGAGGACTGGATCGCCTTCCTCGGCCTGTCGGGCCAGTGGAGCAGCGGCAACCTGGACTCGGCCGAGAAGTTCATCCTGGGCGGCCCCAATGGCGTGCGCGCCTACCCGGTGGGCGAGGCCGCCGGCGACAGCGGCTTCCTGGCCACGCTGGAGCTGCGCCGCAAGCTGCCCATGCCGTGGGTCGATCAAGCGCAAGTGCTGCTGTTCGTCGACTTCGGGCACATCAAGCTGAACAACGAACCCTGGGTGGGCGCGGTCAACACCGCCACCGGCAGCAACCGCTACAGCCTCAAGGGCTGGGGCGTGGGCCTGAACCTGTCCAAGGACAAATGGGCCGTGCAAAGCGCCGTGGCCGCCACCCTGGGCGACAACCCCGGTCGCTCGCTGGATGGGCAAAACGCCGATGGCCGTGACAGCGATGTCCGCGCCTGGCTGCAAGCCTCCCGCGTTTTCGATTGAGCCTTATTTTCTGCGAGTACAGACATGACCGCTGCTTCCCTGAACCACGTCTATCGCCTCGTGTGGAATGAGGTGTCCCAATCCTTTGTGGCCGTGAGCGAGCACACCCGGGGCCGCGGCAAGCGCAGCCGACGCGGGGCGGTGGCCGCCGTGGTGCTGAGCCTGGGTGCGTTGGCGGGTGCCCACGCCCAGCAGGCCCCGCCCGCAGGCGCCTTGCCCACCCAGGGCCAGATCGTGGGCGGACAAGGCCAGATCCAGTCCGGGGCTCAGCAAACCACCATCCGGCAAGACAGCTCGCGCCTGCTGATCAACTGGGGCAGCTTCAACATCGGCGCGGATGCGCGGGTGCAGTTCGTGCAACCGGGCCGCGACAGCGTGGCCTTGAACCGGGTCACGGGCGGCGGGGTTTCGACCATCCTGGGCCAGCTCAGCGGCAACGGACAGGTGTGGCTGCTGAACCCGGCGGGCATCGTGTTCGGGCACAGCGCCCAGGTGGATGTGGGCGGGCTGGTGGCCTCCACCCTCTCGCTGAGCAACGCTGACTTCCTGGCTGGGCGTCACCAGTTCAGTGGCGCCACGAGCGGTCGCGTCGAAAACCACGGCCGCCTGACGGCCGATGGCGGCTACATCGCCTTGCTGGGCACCCAGGTGCACAACACGGGCACCATCCAGACCCCCCAGGGCCACACCGCCCTGGCCGCCGGCAACGGCATCACCCTGAGCCTGGGCGCCGATGACCTGATCGGCGTGCGGGTGGACCAGGCCGCCGTGAACGCCCTGGTGCAGCACAGCGGCAGCATCCTGGCCGATGGCGGTGTGGTCACCTTGAGTGCACGCGGGGCGCAGGCCCTGATGAACGAGGTCATCAACACCAGCGGCGTGATCGAGGCCCGGGGGCTGAGCGCCCACGGCGGGCGCATTGTGCTGGACGGTGGGCCCGAGGAGGGCATAGTGCGCGTCAGCGGCCGATTGGACGCATCGGCCGCCCAGGGCGTGGGCGGCGACATCGCCATCACGGGTCGACACATCCGTCTGGAGGGGGATGGCACGGTCTTGAACGCCTCGGGGCGTGATGGCGGCGGACAGATCCATGTGGGCGGTGGCTACCAGGGGCGCGACGCCCGCTACGCCAACGCCACCACGGTGGACGTGGCCGCTGGGGTGCGGGCCGATGCCCGGGCCACAGGCGTGGGTGACGGCGGCCAGGTGGTGTTCTGGTCGGACGACCGCACACGCTTTGCCGGCCAGATCGACATCCGTGGCGGCGACCAGGGCGGCAACGGGGGCCTGGCCGAGGTGTCGGGCCTGAAGCACCTGTCTTACCAGGGGCGCACCGACGCCACGGCGGCGCAGGGCCGCACGGGTGATCTGCTGCTGGACCCGGCCACCATCTCCATCCAGGTGGGCAGCGCCACCGGCGACATCTCGGGCGACACGGTGACCGTGGCCGACCTGGAGGCACAGAACGCCAACGTGCTGCTGCAGGCCACAGGCACCATCACGTTTGGCGACCTGTCGCTCAATGGAGGTGATGGACGGCTGAGCATGGCCAACAACGTCAGCCTGCGCGTGGAGGCAGGCACGTCCGGCAGCGGCAGCATCAACTTTCAGAACATCAACAACACCATCGAGGTGTTCGGCACCGGCAGCATCATGATGGTGGCCGGCAGCACGGGCAGCGGCCAGATCAACAACGTGGCCAACCTGATCGCCCACGGCAGCGGCACCAACCCAGGCACCTTGCCCACCCACAACGTCACCTCGGTGGGCAGCGGTACACCAGGGGCTGGCTCGGTGACGCTCTTCGGCGCAGATGGCCTGACGATCGGTGGCGCCATCACCACCAACGGGGGCTATGTGCGCCTGTGGGGCGACTCCGACAACGCCAGCGGCGGTGGCTTGACGCTGTCATCGCCCATCATCACCAATGGCGGCAACCTGTACCTGTCCACCGGCACCAGCCCGGTCAACCTCAACAGCGACATGACGCTGGGCACCGGCCGCATCTTCTTCCGTGCCGATGGCAGCCACACCTCGGGCACCAAGGTTCTGGGCGGCACGCTTCGCGCCAGCGGCGATGTGGATGTGGACACCAACTTCCAGATGAACGCCGGGGCCAGCATCCTGACCGACGGCGTCATTCGCCTGTCCAGCACCGTCAACCTCAACACGGGGGCGGGCGTGCTCACCTTGCGCGGCTCGTCCATCGACTTCACGGGCGCCACGCTGCAGAACCTGAGCACGGCCTCCATCCGGCTGGAGCCGGCAGATGCCAGCGTGAACATGGTGCTGGGTGATGCCAGCGGCTTTGCCTCGGCCAGCACGCTGGCCGCGCTGCCCGGCATCCTCAACCTGACCATCGGCCGCACCGACGGCACCGGCACGATCTCCGTGCCCACCGGCGGCTTCTCTTTCGACGCCAGCGGCACGCTGGAGCTGGTGAACAACACCGTGACCATCGGCACGGTGGGCAACAGCGCGGCCACCCTGGTCAACACCACGGGTAACATCACCATCACCAGCGACAACATCAACGTGGTGCAGGCCGTGACGGCCAATGGGGGGGCCGGCAAGGTCACGTTGCGGCAGCAAACCGCCGCCAACGAATTGCGCCTGGGCAGCGGCCTGAGCAACAGCTCGGTCGGGCAGATCAACGCCTCCACCCTGGCCGTTGGCCGAGCCGATGGCGGCAACCTGGTCTTTGACAGCGACATCACCACCACGGCCACCTCGGTGCACCTGCTGAGCGGTCAGCGGGTGGAGGGGGTCAATGGCGGGGTCTCGGCCGCCAACCTGGCGGTGACCGCCGGCGGCGGGGCCACCATCAGCGACAGCGCCTTCGACTTCACCACCCTGGCGGCCAGCCTGGGCGGCAGCACCGACAGCAGCATCACCAGCAGCAGCGCCAGCTGGGGGCTGGGCACGGTGGATGGCGTATCGGGCCTGACGCGCCAAAGCGGTGCCACCGGCGCTGCCACCCTGACGGCCAGCGACACCCTGACGCTGAACGCGCCGATCAACTTCAACAACACGGCCACCACGCTGAACCTGCGGGCCAACACCATCGCGGCCGCCAGCGCCACGGTCAGCAACCAGGCGCTGGCCACCGTGACCCTGGACCGCGCCAGCGTCGGCACCCTCACGGTGGGCGGCACCGCCGGGGCCATCCAGCAAGCCTCGCTGGCCCGCTTCAACAACGTGAGCCAGATCATCGTGGGCGACACCAGCCGCGCCCTGGAGGTGGTGGGCAACGTCAGCGTGGCGGTGGGCAACCGCCTCACGCTGCAAGGCCAGACCGTGACCGGCATCAGTGGCAGCAACACCCTGGCCACCACGGCCGGCTCGATGAAGGTCGAGGCCGCCACGGGTGGTTTGGCCCTGAATGCCAACGTGACCGCTGCGGGCACCCTGATCCTGACCGAGGGCGACGGCAGCGGCATCTCGGGCAGTGGCACCCTGACCGCCAACCAGGTGGCCCTGCGCACCAGCGGCACCGCCGATCTGGATGACAGCACCCACCAGGTGAGCACCCTGGCCGCCCAAGTGGGCAGTTTGAGCCTGCGCAATGGCCGCGCACTCACGGTGGACACGGTCGACAGCCTGCAGGGCGTGGTGGCCACCGACACGGTGGATGTGCGCACCAGCGGCGCCAGCAGCGACATCACCCTCAACCAGGCGGTGAGCGCCGGCAACAGCAGCCAGGCCGAAGTGGGCGCGCTGCTGGCCAGCAGCCGCCACTTCATCAACAACGCGGGCAGCACCGGCGTTCAAAGCAGCAACGGGGCCTGGCGCGTCTACTCGACCTCCCCGACATCTGACACGCGAGGCGGCCTCGTGGCCGACTTCAAGCAGTACAACGCGACCACGGCCAGCACCGTGCTGGGCACGGGTGACGGCATGCTCTACAGCGTGGCGCCCACGCTGACGGCAGGCCTGACCGGCAGCACCAGCAAGACCTACGACGCCACCACCACCGCCAGCCTGGTGGCCGGCAATTTCACTCTCAGCGGCGCCATCGACGGCGACACGGTGGACCTCGACCTGGCCGGCATGGGTGCCACCTACGACACCAAGAACGTGGGCACGGGCAAAACCGTCACGGCCACCGGCCTGGCCCTGGACGCCGCCAGCAATGGCGCCACCACCGTGTATGGCTACCAGCTGGCCAGCACCAGCGCCAATGGGGCCATTGGCAGCATCACCCGGCGCAGCATCGCCGTGGGTGATCTGAGCGCGAGCAACAAGGTCTATGACGGCAACACCACGGCCAGCCTGGGTCTGGGCAACGCCGTCCTGGGCAGCGACACCGTCACGCTGTCTGGCAGCGGGCAGTTCGACACCAAGCATGTGGGCACGGGCAAGACCGTCACCGTGACGAGTCTGAGCCTGGCCGGTGGCGACGCCGGCAACTACGAACTCGCAGCCACCAGCGGCACCCTCAGCGCCAACATCACGCCCAAGCAACTGACGGTGGGCAGCGCCACCGTGGCCAACAAGGTCTACGACGGCAACACCACCGCCAGCGTCAGCGGCGTGGCCTTGACCGGCGTGGTCGGCGGCGACGACGTGGGCACCACTGCCAGCGGCACCTTCGACAACAAAAACGCCGGTACGGGCAAGACCGTCAGCGTCAGCGGTGTCACGCTCACGGGGGGCGATGCCGGCAACTACACCGTGTCCACCACCTCCTCCAGTGGCACGGCCAACATCACGCCCAAGCAACTGACGGTGGGCGGCGCCACCGTGGCCAACAAGGTCTACGACGGCAACACCACGGCCAGCGTCACCGGCGTGGACCTGACCGGGGTGGTCAGCGGCGACGACGTGGGCACCAGCGCCAGCGGCACGTTCGACACCAAGAACGTGGGCACGGGCAAGACCGTCACCGTCAGTGGTGTCACCCTCACCGGGGGCGATGCGGGCAACTACACCGTGTCCACCGCCTCGTCCAGCGGCACAGCCAACATCACGCCCAAGAACCTCACCGTGGGCGGCGCCACCGTGGCCAACAAGGTCTACGACGGCAACACCACGGCTAGCGTCACCGGCGTGGCCCTGACCGGGGTGGTCAGCGGCGACGACGTGGGCACCAGCGCCAGCGGTACGTTCGACAACAAAAACGCCGGCACGGGCAAGACCGTCACCGTCAGCGGTGTCACGCTCACCGGTGGCGATGCAGGCAACTACACCCTGTCGACCACCTTGAGCACCGGCCAGGCCGACATCGGCCGCAAGACGCTGACCGTCGGCAGCACCACCATCGCCAGCAAGACCTTTGACGGCACGCGCTCAGCGCAGGTCACGGGCATCGGTCTGGACGGCGTGGTCGAGGGCGACACCGTCCAGGCTGGCGGGCAAGGCGAGTTCGCCAACCTCACCGTGGGGCGTGACAAGCTGGTGCTGGTCAGCAGCATCACCCTCTCGGGCGTGGATGCCAACAACTACGCCTTGGCCAGTGCCAGCGCCGACGGGCGTGCAGACATCAACGCGGCCCCCAACTCACCGGGTGTGACCGCCTTGACCAGCGACGCCAGTGGCTCCAATGGCACAGCCACCACGCCGTCCACCGGCGGCGCGGGTGGCAATGAGGCCGGCAATGCGGTCCGTGGCACCACCCAGTCCAGCGCACTGCCCATCGAGGTGGCCAGCGCCGGGGCGGGCACCGGCAGCACCACACAGCCAGGGGGCGGTGCCTCCACCGGCCTGGAGGGCGGCCGCGGCACCAGCACCGCCATGGCACTGGACCTGGGCTCGGTGCTCAGCAGCCAAGGCACCGTCAGCCTGACGCTCGTGGGTCAGGCCAGCCAGCCACCCGTCTCCAGCCCGATGCCGGTGTTCCGCAGCAGTGGCGCCAGTGGCGCCAACGTGCAAAGCGTGGGGCAATACCTGGTGACCGACGCCGGCGACAGTCTGGTGCTGGCCCCCGCAGGCAGCGCCTCCCCCATGCGGCCGGACATGAGCCAGGCAGTGACCAGGTCTGGACAGTCCACCATCCCGGTGGGCAATGGCCTGTCGGCGACCTTGCAGGTGGCGGTGCTGGCCGATGGCACCTTGGCGATCAGTGTGCCGCCTGAAGCCGCCGTGCTGCCCGATGACGCGGTGTCGGCCATGGGCCTGACCGTGGCCAAGCTCGAATTGGGCGTCTCGGTGCGCGACATCCGGGCGGTGGTGCTGACACCCGTCAATGCCGAGGCCCAAGCCGCGCAAGACCCGGACCGCTGAGCCAAGAACGAGGCCGCGAACACGGCCTGGCTGGACGCCTGAGGCTCACACCACCCGCAGCAGTCCGCACGGAGAGGCGCCCAGGTGCACGCGATGGCGTCCACCGCGCTTGGCTTCGTACAAGGCGGCGTCGGCCTGGTCCAGCAAGGTGCGACGGGCCAGGTGGCCATCGGGGCGGCACACGGCCACACCGATGCTCACGGTGACATGGGCCGCGACGTTCGAGGCCGGGTGCGGCATGGTCAGGTCGTCCACGGCCTGGAGCATGCGGGCGGCCATGGCCCGTGCGCCTGGCTCGTCGGTGTCGGGCAACAGCATCACGAACTCTTCGCCGCCGTAGCGGGCCACGAGGTCGGCGGGACGGCGCACCACACTGGCCAGCGCACCGGCCAGGCGGGCCAGGCAGGCATCGCCTGCCGGGTGCCCCAGGTGGTCGTTGTAGGCCTTGAAGTGGTCCACGTCGATCATCAGCAGGGCCACCGTCGCCTGGGTGCGGCGAGCGCGGTCCCATTCGCGGGCCAGCGCTTCGTCGAAGGCCCGGCGGTTGGCCAGGCCGGTGAGGCTGTCGCGGCGGGCCTGGTCGGCCAAGGCCTCATTCAGGCGCTGCACTTCCTGGCGCTCCAGCTCCAGCAGCACCGACTGGTAGAAGGCCATGCGGTCCTTGTCTTGCCGGATGGCTGCCACGAACAGGCACACCACCACCGTCAGGAGGTAGTGACCCGTCACCAGCAAGGCATCCTGCGGCCGCACGGCCCAGGGCAGCACCACCAACGCCAGACACCCCAGCGCGCAGCCCCAGGTGGCCGCGCGCAGGCCCAGGTGCAGGCCCAGCGAACCCACCACACACACCAGCAGGGCCATGTGCACCGCATTGACAGCGAGCGCCTCGTGATGCATCAACAGGCTACTGCCCAGCCGTGCCGCCAAGATGCAGCCAAACAAGGACAACACCCAGCGCTCGAAGTGGGCCTGTCCGCTGGGCCGAAAGCCCCAACGCAAGCCCAACATACACAGGCCGAAGCACACCAGTTCGGTCAGCCAGAACACCCACGCGTCATGGGGCGTGAAGGCAGCGTGGTAGTTCCACCAAGTGAAAGAAATGAAGCCCGCGAAGGCCATGAGCAGTGCTGGCCACCACACCAGCACCAGCCGGGCAAATTCGCGTTCGCGCTGGGCCGCGTGGTGCGCCCGCAGCGCGCCCGGCACAGGCTCCAGCCAACGCCGGTGGCGCAGCAGCGACTCGATGTCTGCTTTGGAGATGCCCTCCAGCATGTTGGACTACCTTGGGTGAAGAGGCCCGCACGGCGCACGCCCCATGGTCTGATGTTAGGCCAAGCCCGCCCTGGTGTGTCGCCCGTTTGACCTTGGATTGAGGGGGGTCAGAAGCTCACGACCACGGCGGTGCCCAGCACCTGATTGCGGTCGTGGCCCTGACCCGTGCGGGTGTCCACGAAGATGGGGTCGGTGGCCCAGTCCAGCCGGTACTCCAGCTTGATGAGGGTGTTGAGGTCCCAGCCGAAGTTCAGGCCCAGTGACAGGGCCGTGCGGTTGACACCGCGCTGGCCACGCGTCCCGGGCAGCGGCGCCGCCACCTCATAAGCGCCATCGTTCAAGAGGTAAGCCAGGGCGGGCCGGCCAATGCCGTTGAAGGGGTCTTGCTCGGCATAGCCCAGCAGGCCACCCCCGTTTTTGCGGTTCCAGAGGTGGTCCAGCCGCACCACACCTTCCAGCCGGGGGGTGAATTTGTGGGCCAGCAAGGCCGACAGGCCCTGCCAGTAGGCGTCGCGCAGGTCGCCGGCGCTGCCGCCGATGGCGGCGTCTTTCTGGCGGCCGATGCTGAACTGCCCTTGCAGGGCCCAATCGCCACGGATGAAGTACGCGTCCACTTCAAACAGGTCGACGCGGCTGTCACCCTGGGCGTCGGGGTGCGGGTTGACGGCCATGCCGTGCACGCCGGCCAGGCCAAAGCCCTGGAACTCGCCCCGGGCATAGTCCACGCGGTAGGCCAGCACCGGGGCCTGCTCGCCATCGCCGCGTCGGCTGGCGTTCATGTTGGCCAGCATCGCCCTCGACCACCACTTGCCCCGGGTGATGTCCAGCCCCACGCCGGTGTAATAGGTGGGCAAGGTCAGGTCGAACAGCAGGTTGTGGGTGATGAGCTTGTTGAGGTGGGGCTGCAGGTACTCGTAGCCCGACCAGTCGGGCACCATGCCCGCGATGAGGCGGGTCTGCAAGTCGGTGATGGGCAGCGACACCCAGGCCTCGTGCACGGGTGAGCTGCTGCCTTCGGCCACGGCCATGAGGCTGCGCTGAGGCGCCAGGGTCAGGCGCCAGCGGGTGCCGCTGTCCATCTCTTTGTGGATCTCCAGGGCGGCCATGCCCAGGTAGGAATCGTCGTAGGTGTAGCCGCTGGCCGAGACCGGGTCCAGGAAGAGAAAACCGGCCTGATGGCGGCGCTGGTTGGCGATCCAGGTGGGGTCGGCCCAGCCACTGACCTTCAGCCCCCGAAAGCCCATCATTTCGCGGGTGTCTTCCAGGGCCTCGGTCTTGACGGCGATGCGGTTGAACTCGCGCTGGGCGTCGGCCTCGCGCTGGAGCTGGGCTTCAAGCAAGCGCTCCAGCTCGGCCACCCGGGCCTTGAGCGCGCGCAACTCATGCAAGAGGGCCTGCGGCTGCACGCCCTCTTGTGGGGCATCTGACGAGGCATCTGGCGGGGCCGCGCCGGCCGCGGAGGCCGTGGGTGCCGCGCATGCGCACAGGGCGGCCGCACAGGCCAGGGCGCGCAAGGCGGGAAGGATGGGGGTCGTGGGGATCAAACAGGCCTCCGTCGAGCGTCTTGTCGTGCCAGCCAGTACGCCGCCAGCACCACACCCACCGCCACCACGGCCAGCACCACGGTGGCCAGGGCATTGACGCTGGGGTCCAGGCCCTGGCGTGCGCGTGCAAACACCACCAGCGGCAAGGTGGTGGCGCCGGGACCGGCCAGGAAGGCGGCCAGCACGACATCGTCCATGGACAGGGTGAAGGTCAGCAGCCAGGATGACAACACCGAGGGCCACAACTGGGGCAAGGTCACCAGCCGGAACGCCTGCCAGGGCCTGGCACCGAGGTCCAGCGCGGCTTCTTCCAGGCCGGGGTCCAGCGTGCGCAGGCGGGCCTGGATGAGCACCGTGGCGTAGGCCATGCCCACCAGCAGGTGCCCCAGCCAGATCGTCATCCAGCCACGTTCGGGCCAGCCGCTCAGGTGCTGCACCGACACCAGCATCAACAGCATCGACAGGCCCAACACCAGGCGGGGCAGCATCAGCGGCGCGCTCAGCAAGCCCAACAGCAGGGTGTGGCCAGCCAGTTGAGGATGGCGCACCAGGGCCAGGGCCGCCAGGGTGCCCAGCAGCGTGGCCCCGGTGGCGGTGCACAAGGCGATGCCCAGTGACACCACCAGCGCCCCCAGCAGTTCGTGGTCGTGGGCCAGCAGCTTGAACCAGCGCCAGGTGAAGCCGCCCCACTGCCCGGGCAAGGTGGTGTCATTGACGGCGGCCAGCACCAGGGCGGCCACCGGCAGGTACAGAAAGGCCAGCACCAAGGCCATCCACAGGCGTACGCCCCACGGCATGCTCATGCCCACCTCCGCGCGTGTCGCCATCCGGTCAGCACGCTGACCAGCCCGCGGCGACTGAACCACGCCAGCGGCACCAGCGCCAGGGCCAGCAAGGCCATGGCGGCACTGGCGGCCATCGGCCAGTCGTTGTTGGCAAAGAAGTCATCCCACAACAGGCGGCCAATGAGGTGGGTTTCAGGGCCGCCCAGCAGGCTGGGGATGACGAACTCGCCCACACAGGGCACGAACACCAGGACGCCGCCGGCCAGCACACCCGGGCGCGACAGCGGCCAGGTGACCAGCATGAAGGCCTGCCAGGGCGTGGCCCCCAGGTCGGCCGCGGCCTCCAGCAGCCGACGCTCCTGACGCACGAGGCTGGCATACAGGGGCAGCACCATGAACGGCAGGTAGGTGTAGACCAGCCCCAGCACCAGCGAGAACGGCGTGTACAGGTACTGCCCGGGCATGGGGATCCAGCCCAGCCAGAGCATGGCCTCGTCCACCCGCCACGCGTTGAGGGCCTGGGCCAGCCAACCCCCATCGTTGAGCAGCCCCTTCCAGGCGTACACGCGCAGCAGCACCGAGGTCCAGAACGGGGCCAGCACGGTCATCACCAGCAAGGGCTGCCACCGGCGGTCGGTGCGCGCCATGCCCCAGGCACAGGGGTAAGCCAGCACCAGGCACACCAAGGTGGTGAGCGCCGCGTAACACAGGCTGTGCCACAGCGTGCGAAGGTACAGCGGGTCTTGCCACAAGGTGGTGTAGTGCCGCCATTGCCAGGCGCCGATCGCATCCCACCCCGGCAAGCCCGCCTCGACAGACGACAGGCTGATGCGCGCCAGGATGAGCAAGGGCAGCAGGCCGAAGATCACCAACCACAACAGGGGCAAGCGGACGAACAGGCGCAACATGCGTGCCCCCCCTCAGGCCTGCGGCAGCACGGTGGAGGCGAGCACCGGCCACCAGGCATGGGCCGGCTCACCCGGTTGCAGCGCCTCCTGGCCGGCGGCCAGACTCGCCCCCTGCCGGATCTGCAGCTGACGGCCATCGTCCAGGGCCAGCACATAGCGGGTGCTGCGCCCCATGTAGACACTCTCTCGCACCGTGCCGTGCACCCGGTAGACCTGGGCCTCGGCGCAGGCGGCAGGCACCTGTCGGGCCAGGTGGATGTGCTCGGGCCTGACCAGCACATCCACCCGCGCCCCCGGCGTCAGCGCCACGCCGGGTGGCGAGCCCGCCGAGGCGTCCAGGCGGTGCTGCAGCACCCCGCAATCCACCGCCAACGCGCCCGACTCGTCTGCGCGCACGCGCCCTTCCATGAGGTTGACCTCACCGATGAAACCGGCCACGAAACGCGAGGTGGGGCGCTCGTAGACCTCGCGCGGGCTGCCCACCTGCAGCAATCGGCCCTGGTGCATCACGCCGACGCGATCGGCCATGGCCATGGCCTCTTGCTGATCGTGGGTGACCATCAAACAAGTCACCCCCACCGCGCGGATGATGGCCAGCAACTCGGCCTGGGTGGCCTCGCGCAGGGGGCGGTCCAGGGCGCCCAGGGGCTCGTCCAGCAGCAACAGCCGGGGCTCGCGCGCCAGGCTGCGGGCCAGGGCCACCCGCTGTTGCTGCCCGCCAGACAACTGCGAAGGTTTGCGCCGCGCCAGGGGCTCCAGCTGCACCAGACGCAACAAACTGCTCACGCGCTCGGCCACCTCGGCCCGGGGCTGGCCGGCGCGGCGCAAACCAAAGGCGATGTTGTCCCACACCGTCAGGTGCGGAAACAGCGCATACGACTGGAACATCATGTTGACCGGTCGCTCATGGGGCGCCAGACCGGCGAGGTCTTGCCCACCCAGCACCACGCGGCCAGCGTCGGGGGCGTCCAGACCCGCCAACAGGCGCAGCAGCGAGGTCTTGCCACAGCCCGATGGCCCCAGCAAGGCAAAGACTTCGCCCTGGCGCAAGCGCAGCGAGACATCGTCGACCACCGTCACCGACGCCCCCTCAGGCCCCGGCAAACGCCGCGTCAGGCCCTCGATGCTCAGGTATGGCGGCGCGAGCTCAGACATCTCACATGCCGGTCTTGAAGGTGGTGAAGATGCGTGTCATGCGGCGGCGAATGTCGTTGTTGACCACCACGGGGCGCGCCATCTTTTGCATGACTTCCTCGGGCGGGTACACCGTGGGGTCGCTGATCACCTCGGGCCGCACCAGCGCGCGCGCGGCCACATTGGGGTTCGCAAAAAACACCTTGTTGGTCAGCGAGGCGTGCACATCGGGCCGCAGGATGTAGTTGATCCATCGGTGGGCGTTGTTCGGGTGCGCCGCATCGGCCGGGATGACCATGACGTCCATGAACAGCACGCCACCATTGCGGGGAATGAGGGTTTCGATGCGCTGCCCGGTTTTGCCCTGCTCGGCGCGAAAACGCGCGATGTTGAAATCGCCCGAATAGCCAAAGGCCATGCACAGCGAGCCATTGGCCAGGTCGTTGATGTAGCCTGACGAGCTGAACACGGTCACGTAGGGCCGGATGGTCTTGAGCAGCTCGGGCACGGCCTGGTAGTCGGCCATCTGCCGGCTGAAGGCGGGCTTGCCCAGGTAATGCAGGGCCGCGGGCACCACCTCGGTGGCCGAGTCGAGCACCGACACGCCGCAACGGCGCAGGCGGCTGATGTACTCGGGTTTGAACAGCAGGTCCCAGGCGTTGTCGGGCATGGGCAGATCACCCAGCGCGGCCTTGACCTTGTCCACGTTGATGCCGATGGTGGTGTAGCCCCACAGCCAGTTCACCATGTACTGGTTGCCCGGGTCGAGCTCGGCCATCTGGGCCTGCACGGCCGGGTCAAGGTGCCTCAGGTTGGGCAGCTTGGCCTTGTCGATCTTTTGCAGCAGGCCGCCATCGAGCTGCATGCGCGCCCAATAGGACGTGGGCACCACGATGTCATAACCCGTTTTGCCCGCCACCATCTTGGCGTGCACGATTTCGTTGCTGTCGAAGTTGTCGTAGCGAACCTTGATGCCGGTCTCGCGTTCGAAGTTGGCGATCGTGTCTGGCGCGATGTAGTTCGACCAGTTGTAGATGTGCAGCACCTTCTCTTCTTCGGCCTGCGCCAGGGATGGCAGCGCACTCCACAGGCAGGCCAGCAGGCCGAAGCCCAGGCCCAGGCGCGTGAAGCGGCGACGGGGGATCGATCGCACGACGGAAACCTCTCTGCTTTGTGTTCAGTGCCAATGCTCGTGGCCCGACACTGTAAGCCAGCCAGGCCCCGGATGGGCACCCGGGCCATCACCTGCTTGAGGGTGGAGACGGCCAGGCGGATGTCAGCGTCGGCTGGCCCGGTGGCTGACGCAGGCGCGCCCAAAGGCCTCAAACAGGCGACGCGACACCGGGTTGTGCTCGGCACGCCACTCGGGATGCCACTGCACGCACAGGTTGAAGCCCGGGGCGTCGGGCGCGGTGAAGGCCTCCACCACGCCGTCCGGGGCGCGGGCCTCCACACGCAGGCCCGGGGCCAGATCGCGCACCCCCTGGCCATGCAGGCTGTTGACCATCACCCCGCCACAGCCACGCCCGGCGTCCAGCACCTCGGGCGGCAGCCCCTCCAGGATCTGCGCCAACAGGCCCCCGGGCACCGGCGTGACGGGGTGCGCCAGGCCAAACTCTTCGTCCACCGGCAAGGTCTCATCGCTGCGGTGGTCCATCAGGCCAGGCTGCTCGTGCACCGCCTGGTGCAGCGAGCCCCCCAGGGCCACGTTCACCTCCTGGAACCCCCGGCAAATGCCCATCAGGGGAATGCCTCGCGCCAGCGCCTCGCGGATCAGGGGCAGGGTCCAGGCGTCGCGGTCGGGGTCCAGCGGCAGCGAGGGGTCGTGCACGCCTTCGCCAAAGTGACTGGGGTGCACGTTGGAGGGCGAGCCCGTCAGCAGCACGCCATCGGCCACGTCCAGCAGGGTGCCCAGTTCGTCCACCAAGGCAGCAGGCACCACCAGCGGCACGGCGCCGGCCAGGCGCACAGCCTCCACGTACTTGCGGCTGACCACCTGAAAGGGCAGGCGCTCCAGCTCGCGCTGGCACGAGGGCAACAGGACGACAGGGGGGCGGTTCAGACCGCCGGTGCGGTGAGGGGTCGGTGTGCTCATGACCCAGGATAGTGCAAACACTGTGCCATCGGCCAGCGACAATCGGGGGCATGAGCCCACCATCGCCCGCCGCACAGCCCGCGCCCCTGCAGTTCCTGGTGTTCGACGTCAGTGAGGGCACCGATGGCGTGCACACCTTCGACGCGCTGGCGTCGGTGCAGGCGGATCAGCGGATGGCCCTGGCGGCCGAAGCCGAGGTGGTGCGGCGGTGGTGCCGCATGGCGTTTGCGCAGGGGCCCGGGCCGCTGGAGGACGGCCACCCCTGGGACGAAGACCTGCATTGGCAGACCGAGGGCGCATGGCACACCCTGAGCCTGTCGGTGACGGGCACCGACGCGTTCGCGCAGGCGTTCATGGACGCCTGGCTGCACAGCGAATGACGCCGCAGGATGGGCGTCAGTTGCGGCGCGGCGGCGGGGTGTAGCCGGTGCGCTCGAGGTGACGGAAGGTGATGCGGCCCTTGCTCAGGTCGTAGGGCGACATCTCCAGCGACACCTTGTCACCCGCCAGGATGCGGATGTGGTGCTTTTTCATCTTGCCCGAGGTGTAGGCCACGAGCTGGTGGCCGTTTTCGAGCGTGACGCGGAACCGCGAGTCCGGCAGGACTTCGTCCACCACGCCTTGCATTTCAATGAGTTCTTCCTTCGCCATGGTCTCTCCAGTGGGGCCCAGCACCATGGGGTCACGCAGGAATGAAAGCGGTGCTGTCAGGCCGGCCGTCCTGCCGGACGGAACCCGGCATTGTAACATCGGGGGATGTCCCCCGTGAACCAGGCCACTGCGGCCCCCGCGCCCCACGACGCCCCCTCGCCTGGCGATGCCCAGACCATTGGCCTGGTGGGCCTGGCGCACGGGATCTCGCACTTTCACCACCTGCTGCTGCCCACGCTGTTCCCGGTGTTTGCCCACGAGTTCGGGCTGAGCTTTGCCGAACTGGGCCTGCTGATGACGGTGTTTTTTGCCGTCTCGGGCATCGGCCAGACCGTGTCCGGTTTTGTGGTGGACCGGCTGGGCGCGCGGCCTGTGCTGTTTGCCGCCCTGGCGTGCTTCGTGGCCGCTGGCGTGTGCACGGCCAGTGCCGGGCTGATCGGCAGCCCTTACGCCGGCCTGGTGCTGGCGGCCGTGCTGGCCGGGGTGGGCAATGCGCCCTTCCACCCGGTGGATTTCACCATCCTGAACCACCGTGTGTCCTTGCCCCGGCTGGGGCATGCGTTTTCCATCCACGGCATCAGCGGCAACCTGGGCTGGGCGCTGGCACCGGTATTCCTGATCGGGCTGCAAGGCCTGACGGGCAGCTGGCGCGTGGCCTGCCTGGCCGCCGCCGGGATGACGCTGGTGGTGATGGCTGTGCTGTGGTCGCGGCGCGCTGCGCTGGACGACCGCGCCGAAGCGGCCACGGCACCGCAAGCCACCCACCGCGGCCAGCCCGACCACGCCACCGGCCAGCCCCCCTTGCGCCTGGGCGCCCTGCTGGCCATGCCCACGGTGTGGCTGTGCTTCTCGTTTTTCTTCTGGTCCACCGCCGCCTTGAGCGCGGTGCAAAGCTTTGCCAGCCCCGCGCTGCAGCAGCTCTATGGCCTGCCCGCCGGGCTGACGGCCTTTGTGGTGACCGGCTTCATGCTGGCCGGCGCGGCCGGCATGGTGCTGGGCGGCTTTCTGGTGGCGAGGGTGCAGCGGCTGGAGCGCACCATCGGCGCGGCCATGGCGGCCTCGGCCGGGGTGATGGTGCTGACCGCCACGGGCGCCCTGCCCCCGCTGCTGGCCGCCGCCGGCGTGGCCCTGGCGGGTTTTGGCACCGGCCTGGCCGGCCCCTCGCGCGACATGCTCATCAAACGCGCCACACCCGCCGGCGCCACGGGCCGCGTCTATGGCCTGGTGTATTCGGGGCTGGACCTGGGCTTTGCCGTGTCAGCCCCCATGTTCGGACACTGGATGGACCATGGCCAGCCGGCGTGGATCTTTGGCGGCGCGGCGGGGGCGCTGGTGTTGGCGATCTTGTCGGCGACGTGGGTGGGCGGCCGCGTGAGCATGGCCAGCGCGCCCAAAGCCAAGACGGCATGAGCGCGACAAGTACCCGTCGTTCAACGCCGCTTGGGCTTGGGCAAGGCCTTCGCGGCCTCTTCCAACGCCCGCATGCTTGACGCTTCGCCTTCGGCCTCCAACAGCGCCCTGCGTTGGGCCGCGAACTCTTCGTATTGCGCTTCAGCGTGGGCATCGGCCTGCTTCTTGGACACCTTGCCTGCACCCTCCAGCACATCGCGTTCGTTGAACTTCAAGAATGCATCGAGCTTGTCAGCCCAGTCTTTCAAGAACACCTCTTTGCGACGGCGCGCCTGGTCTTCTGCAAAGTCCAGCCACATCGTCACGATGCGATTGAGCTCGCTCACCTCGTGCTCGTTCAAATAGTTCTTGGCCACCGTCACGTCGGCCTTCTGCACGCTGCCCGACTTCCAGGTGGTCAGCCCCATGTTGGGTGATGCGCTGTTGGCACGCTGCGCAATCAGCTCTGCAGCGGTCTTGCCTGTGACGGTGAAATGCAGCTTGTTCTGGATGACCTGGAAGAATTGGGTGGTCTCAGGCAGCGACGGCGAGTAGTCGGCCGCCATCGCAAAGATCTCGCGCACGCGCAGGTACATCCGGCGCTCGCTGGCGCGGATGTCGCGGATGCGCTCCAACAGTTCGTCGAACCGATCCGGCACAGCCGAGCCCGCCACAGGAGGATTCTTCAGGCGCTCGTCATCCAGCGTGAAGCCCTTCACCAGGTATTCGCGCAGGCGCTCGGTGGCCCAGCGGCGGAACTGGGTGCCGCGTGAGGAGCGGACGCGGTAGCCCACGGCCAGGATGGCGTCGAGGTTGTAGCACTTGACCAGGCGCCGCACTTGCCTGCCGCCCTCAGATCGAACCTGTAAGCCATCCTTACAGGTTGCCTCCACCGTGATCTCGCCCTCGGCATAAAGCGCCTTGAGATGCAGCGTGATGTTCTGTGGCGTCGTCTGGAACAACTCAGCCATGCCGGCTTGAGACAGCCAGAGAGTGTCATCCACGAGCCGGCATTCCACGCGGGTTCGGCCGTCCTCGGACTCGTAGAGCAGAAACTCGCCTGGCACCGGAGTCAAATCACCAGACATGCCAGTATCCTCCCAGACTAAGGACCGCCAGTAGTGCTCGACTCAAAAAGGCCAGGGGCGCGATGCCGCTGCCCTTCATTTCGATTTCAACAGCGCGCATGCTCATCTCTTGTGGCTTTGGGATCTTCTCCTGGCGCACTGAGGTGTACGAAGGGGAGAAGTCATCAAACGGGCCGTCTGTCAGGTAACAGCCTCTAACTCTTTGAGAGTCGTTCCGTTGGCGTCTTTCCATGCGGTAAGTCCGTTGGCATGACCTCCATGAATGACTGCCGCTGCAGCACTCGGACTGGCGAACTCGACGTCCTTGACAAAGGCCAAGTGATCGGAGCTCTCAATCAGCGCACCTTCGTCTTTGAGTTTCTGGCGAAGATTTCGGGTCCAAGGCCACTTCTCTGAAGAGGGGCGCTCGGTTAGCACAGCCTCAGAGCCCTTTTTCACCAAAAACCCCGCAGCTGTTCTTTGGCCGGTGGCTTTGACACCTTTGATCTCGCAAAATAGTGGCGGGCTTACAGCGGCATCAGGCGTTGTCGCCCCCGTCACCGGAACAAGCAGGTCGATGCCCAGCACCGGCAGGAGTTGGTTGACCTTCTCTAGGAAAACTTCCATTTCCCATCGATCTGACTCGGGCAGCTTTGAGCCGCTGCTTTGGCTATTTGTCACGACTGCTCGACCTGCTACTTTGGCGGCCTCAAGCAACTTGCCTTCCAAGTAGCGAATATGAGCCTTGGTCAGGTTTTCATCTTTGCTGACAAAAAAGGTAACCTGATTCCAGAAGTCTTTGTCGTTGTGATGCTTGATCCTGTCTCGGATGCACTCGGCTTCACCAATGTAGATCGCAGGTCGACCCGTTTCTGGGTCATCGCCAGTGAGCAAATAGATGCCCGATTTTTCGGATTCATCTCGGGACAGCAGCCCTTCAAACTCGGTACGTGGCCCGGATACTGCTTTTCCTGTCCAATTAGAAAGCTCTGCCGTTCGTAGGCGCTTTGGATCGCCATGAACCAAAAATAGCTTGATCGTCGCTGTCGCCACTTTCCCCTCCGATTTGTGCCTGTAGCCACCATACGGCTCGTTCAAATTACGTTACCAACCGAAGGCGTCATGCCTGGCTCCGCTCACGACGCAAATCATCCAGCATCCCGCCGGGCTGCGTGGGCACGATGTCCAACTCCATGTCCAGCACAGCCAGCACGGCCAGCAGCTTGCGGGCGCCGAACTCGGCACCGCGCCCGCGCTCGAAGCGAGACAGGGATTCAGGGGTGATGCCCGCCTGTTTGGCCACCACCTGCTGACGCAGGTTCAGCGCCTTGCGGCGCTCGGCAACGGCTTCACCCAGTTCTTGGAGGGTTTGCATTTGACATTTATATCAAGAATTCCCACAGATGAGAAATATCTTGACGTAAAAATCAATTTTTGTCGGGTGACTTGGCAGAACCCTTGAACCGCTCTGGCGTGTAGACATTGCCCTCGCGTTTGACCCCGGCGCGTGGCGGGGTGGCAGCACCATCGCGGCTGCGCTGGCGCAGTTCATCGAACATCTGCTGGGCTTGTCGGCGTGACGAGCGTCCGTAGCGCAATTGTTGCCACAACTGCTTGGCATGGGCCTCGACGCGGCCCCAGACCCGCCAAAAAACGCGGTCCAGGCGGGCTCGCCGTTGCGGGCCCACAGCCAGGCGCACCAGCAAGGCCACGCACACCGCCGCCACCAGCACCGCCAACACTTGCTCGAATCCCATCGCCCGCGCTTTCAAACGTCATGCACCCGATGGAGCCATGGTAGCGCGATCAGCCCCTCGCTGCACGCTCCCCTGCCCCGCGGTCGTCTCGGCGCTCCGTGCGTTCTGCCCCAGAATCAGGCGCATTGAGCAGCTGGTCCAGCGTGTCGCCATTCAGGCTGGGCACGTCAAAGCGCACGGCCTGCGGGTCGAACACCACGCCACGGCCATCGCTGTAATAGTCCACCGGCACGGCCAGGCGCAGGGCCAGGTTGCTGCCAATTTCGCGGCGGGCCAGGTTCCAGTCTTTGCGCCACAGGGTGAAGCTGGTCACGAAGGCATCGGCCACCACCTCGGCGTAGCCATTGAGGTTGAAGGCCAGGCGGGGCGTGAGCGAGGCGTCCAGCCCGGCGTGCAGGTGCAGGCCCGTGTTGGGGCGCCAGTCGATGTCCACGGCCGGGGTCACGCGGGCGGTGAGCGCGGCCTCGGCGCTGACGCTCAGGCCGGCGGTGGCGCGGATGACGGCCGCGCCCAGCGACACACCGGCGTCCAGCGAGGCGGCCACGCCGGCCTCGGCCGGCAGGTCGAAGGTGGCCCCGCCGGTGACGTGCAGGCTGTCGGGCTGGGCGGGGTTGAAGTCGTGCACCTCGACCTCGGTGCGGGTCAGCCGCCCCGGGCCCACGTGGGCATGGCCCGTGACGCGCCCGTTGATGGTGAGCGCCACCCCCACCACCGTGCCGCCCACCGACAACCCCACCAGCGGCACCGACACGGTGGGCATGCGGAACAGCTCGCGGCGGGCGCGTTCGGGCGAGGGGTATTGATCGAACACCGTGATGGGCTCGGGGATGCCGATGCGCCCGCTGATGAGCAGCTCGCCGCTGGGGCGCACTTTCAGGCCCACGCCGCCTTCCAGCCAGTCGGTCAGGCGCACGGTGACGGTGCCGTTGCCAAAGGGGCGCAACTCGCCCCCACCGCCGGCGGTGCCCTCGGCGGGCGGCGCGTCCAGCAGGCGGCCTTCGTCGTCCACATCGCCGTTGGTCAGGCCCACGCGCACGCGACCGCGCACCCGCTCACCCACCTCGAAGGGGGCATCGGCCGCGAACATGAACAGGCCGTTGCGGTAGCTGGCCTCCAGCGTGGCGGTGATGCCCGCGAACGTGGCCTCGGCCGAGCCGGTGGCCGCCAGCGACCACTCATCAGCACCACTGGCCTGGCTGAGCGAGGCCTCGATGCGGCCGTTGCGCAGGCCGGGCCGATCGCGGAAGCGCGCCGCGCCGCCGATCACCGTGCCACGCTCGGGGTCGAAGGTCACGCCCAGGGTGGCCGACTCGACACCGGGGATGGACAGGTCGGCCGTGCCCTGGATGCTGCGCTGCTCACCGTCGAAGCTGGCGTCCACCGAGGCACGTTGGATGCCGCGCACCTTGCCAGGGCCGATGGCCAGGCGCCCGCCGCCCGAGAGCTTGCCCTCGGGCGCGTCGGGCGTGCGCTCGTAGGCCAGGCGCACGCTGGCTTCGCCATCGAACAAGGTGCGGTCGAACTGGAAATCGCCCGTGAGGCGGAAGCCCTCGCGGCTGGCGGCCCCGCGCAGGTTGCCCTGGCCCAGGCGGCTGACGCTGTAGGCCACGCCGCCATCGACGGTGAGGCCGCTGCGCGTGCCCAGGGCCACGGTGAGATCACACCCATCGATGCGGAAGGGCCCGCCCAGGGCCAGTTCGCCGCCGCTGAAGGTTTTGTAAACCTGCAGGTCGTCGCCCAGGATGCGGAAATCGAGCCGCGTGCCACGCAGCAAGGCGATGCTGGGCTCAACATGGCCGTGCACCGTCAGGCCGATGCCGGGCACGATGTCGATGTCGCTGAGCACCACGGGGCTGAGCGCGGTGACGCCCGCTGCGCGCAGGATGCCCCGGAAGCGATCTTCAAGCGCGTCGGTGTCCAGCACGCCGGCGTTGGTGAGGCGCGGCAGGCGCTGGATGGCGATGTCCACGTCGGCGCGCGCGCCTTCGGCCAGTTGGGCGTGCACCAGGCTGCCGCGCACATGCCCCATGGGGCCGGTGGCGGATTCGCTCAGCGTGAGGCTCAGGCCGGTGGTGGTGAGGCCGGGCACCCAGTCGCGCAACACGCGGTCGGCATCGACGGGTTGCCCCTCGCGCAAAGGCACTTCCTTGGGCTGGCCGCCGCGCCTGGTGGGGTAGAGCACCAGCAGATTGGGTGAGCCGGTGTAGCGTGCGGCGTCCACGCCCGCGGGCCAGGGCTGCACGGCATGGCCGTCGCTGGGCGTACCCGTGAGGTTGCTGGGGTCGTGGATGCGCAAGCCTTCGGCCGGTTGCGCGGCCAGGACGTTGTCCAGCGTGTAGCGGTGGCCGGTGCTGGGATCACCCTCGGCCAGAAAGCCCCCGTAACGCACGTTGAAACGGCGCTTGAGCACCTCGGCCTGGCGCTGCTCGGCCGGCAAGGTGGCCGCCGCGTCCGAGCGGGCATAAGCGGCAAAGGCCTCGTCCATGTAGCGGTCGATGGCGCGGCCCGAGGCGCCATTGGCGCTGCGCTCCAGCAGTTCGAGGTTGTCGATGCGGTCGTAGCCGATGCCGCCGATCTGCAGCTCGACGATGTGGTCCACCTCGAAGGGGTGGTCTTGGGGCTCGCCGTCGCGGGTCCAGCGGGGCTGGCGCAGGGCCAAGGCCAGATCATTGACACGGCCCACCATCACGTGATTGCCTGCATTGGCCAGGGTGCGCTGCCGGGGCACAGCCACATAGACCTTGTCGGTCTCCAGGCCGCTGACCACGGTCTGCAAGGCCGTGCGCAAGGCGCCGGGCGGCGTGGCCCGGCGCCACAGGCTTTGCTGGCGCGAATCCAGGTCGGCGCGACGGTAACCCGCCGGGCGCCTCACCCCGGCGGTCAAGGCGCGCCGGTAGGCCGCGTGTCGGTGCCGGTTGTCGTCGGTCTCGGTGTACTTCAACGAAGGCAGCTTGAGTTGCGGCAGGGTGATGTCGCCCAAGGCGGGTTCGGTGGCGTCGGCCGCATCGGTGGCCTCAGGGGCGGCGGTGTCCGTGGCGGTCGGAGATGCCGCTGGTGAGGCCCCTGGTGAGGCATCAGGCTCGGTCTCACCCTCACCCAGCCGCATCACCTGGCGGGCCACACCACGCTGTTGCTGCAACACGTGCGCCAACTCGTGCGCCAGCAGGCGCTGACCTTCGAGGCTGTCGGGCTGGTACTCACCCGGCGCAAAGGCGATGTCTTGCCCCACGGTGAAGGCGCGTGCCTGCAATCGCTCGGCCTCGCGTTCGGCCACGGGCGAGGTGTGCACCCGCACCTGCGAAAAATCAGCCCCCAGTTGCTGCTCCATGCGCACGCGTGTGCGGAGGTCCAGCGACTGGCCCGCACCCAGACGCTGCAGCAGGCCGTCGTCCACCTCCGTGGGCGGCGGCGCGCCGGTCTGCGGCGTGCCTTCGGCCCGCTGCGGCATCACCGATTGATGGGGCTCGGGCTCGGGCAAGGCATCGGGCATGAGCGACTGCCCGGGGTCGTATGAGGCGTTGGGCTCGTCGGGCATCACGCTGCACACCGGCTCGCTGCTCATCAGCTCGGTGTCGTCCACCACCTTGCCCTGATCGTCGGTGGTCTCGACCACCGGGGGGCCAGACTTGCCGCGTGCGATCTCGCTGAGCGTGTTCGAATCCAGCGTGGGTTGCTTGATGCTGAAGGCGTCCGAAATCTTCTCGGGCGTGATCTTTCCCGTCTTGGAGTTGTAGCCCACCGTGCCCGTGGCGTTGATGCCCACGGGCAACTGGTAGCTGGCCTGGGCCAGGGTGAAGTCCTTGCTCCACACCGTGACCTTCTTGAGCAGCAGGTTGAGCTTGGCCGAGACCTCACCGAACACGCGGAAGGTGAGCGCGGGGTTGATGTTCAGGCTGAGGGTGTTGGACAGGTCCAGGCCATCGTTCACGCTGTAGGTGAACTTGGTGGTGGCGCCCAGGATGGGCTGCTTCTCTTCAGGGATGTTGACGCCCGCCTCCAGGCCCACGCTGCCCACCAGGCTGGCCACGGCGGCACTGAACTCCAGGTTGAGCTTGGCGCCCACCTTGACCCCGGCATCGCCCGGCACCTCGAAGCGGCCGCCGCCCTTGAACTTGAGCTGGTTGATGTCGATCGCCGCCGGGTCGAACTCTTCGACTTCGATGTTCACGCCCTTGAGCGTGCCCGGGCCGATGTAGGCATGGGCCTTGAGCGTGGCCGTGGCCGACAAGGTGACGCCCACGGAGACCGAGCCCACCGAGAAGCCCAGGCCGGGCACGGGGATCGATGGCGAATCGAACTTCTTGTCGATGAAGTTGGCATCGCCCTTGGGCACCTTCGGGAAGAGCTGCACCTCTTCGACCTTGAGGCCTCCGCCCACACGCACCGTGCCATCGGGCGCCAGGCGCAGCTTGAGCGTGCCGGTGAGCTTGTCGGGAATCAGCTTGGCGTCGATGTCGGCGGCGCCGAAGGCCTTGAAGGTGCCGCCCTCGCCCTTCTCGGAGCGCTGGCCCTTGTCATCCACCGCCGCATTGGTGACCCCGGCCTTCACGGTGCCGCTCAAGGGCCCCTTCTCGAACTTGAAGCTGCCTTCCAGCAGCACGGTGCCATCGTTGTAATCGAAGGCCAGCTTGGCGCCCGTGAGGCCCGGGATCTTGGGCGTGACTTCGCCATTGGCGGCCACCTTCCATTGGTCGCCCGTCTGCGTGACCGACACGGTGATGTCGGCCGCCTCGACCATGGGCACCTTCTCGTCCAGCGCCAGCTTGCCTGTGATCTGCAACTGCTCTTTGGCGTAGGTGACGCTCAAGGAGGCCGACGCCAGGCCAGGGATGTCGGGCGAGACGTCGCCCGTGGCGGTGAACACCGAGTTGGCATACGACACACTGAGCGAGGCCGACTTGATGCCCTTGACCTTGTCGGGGTTGGTGATGCCCAGCGTGCCCTTGCCACTGAAGCCCTCGCCCGTGCTGTAGCCCAGCTCCACCTGGGCCAGATCGAACAGCTTGCGGTCGGCGATGAGCGCGCCCTTGGCGTACAGGATGGGCGACTCTTTGCCGCTGCGCATGCCCACCGTGAGGTAGCCGGCGCCGAAGCCCTTGATGCTGAAGTTGAGGTTGCCCTCGGCGCCCAGGCCCTTGGTGCCGAACATCAGCGTGAGGCTGGCCTCGTCAATGGTGATGCCTGGGAGCTTGAACTTGTCGCTGAGGTCGGTGGCGGTGAGGGTGTGCTCGAAGGCCAGTTCATCACCGCGCCAGCGCACCGGGATCTTCAACCCCTGAAACAACTCATGGCTGGCGGTGAGCGTGCCATCGGCAAACACCTGGCCGCGCAACACACTGATCTGCTCGAAGGCCACGGGGCTGGCGCCGGGCACGTCCATCTCGGGCGCGGGCAGGTTGTCCATCGCCCCCGCATAGGGCTTGCCCGCCACGGCCTTGAGCCCCACCGAAAACTTCTTGCCCGCGTTGACCTTCACGGACTTGGGCAGGCTCCAGGTGCCTTCCAGCGTGCCGATGTCGCCGCTCAGGCCGGCCTTGCCCAGATCGGCCGTGATCTTGATGGCCGTGAGGTCGATGCCCGCCAGGCGGCCATTGTTGGCCACCGACACCGTTTTCTTGGACTTGTTGTAGGCGAAGGAGTCGATGTAACCGGCCCCGGTGCCCGAGTACAGCGCAAAGCGCTTGGCATCGGTGCCATCCGACGGCTTCTCGGCCGGGTCGGGCATCAGCCAGGCCAGGTGCTTGCCCTTGACGATCTCGTCGCGCGACCAGAACTGCGAGGTTTTCTCGGGGTTCTTGGCGCTGCCCCCGCCACCCTTCACATCCTTGAAGTTGATGTCGTTGGCCTGCAGGTAGTCACCGACCAACTTCTTGGTGGCGTTTTTGTCCACCGCCGCCAGGTAGGCGCTGACGTTCTTGTTGATGGACGTTTGCAGCAAGGGGCCGGCGGTGATGTTGTGCTTGCCCGTGTAGAGCTCGTAGTTCTCGAAGGCGTCTTCGCCGCCCACCTGCGCCTCGACGATGTGGTCCACCTGCAAGGCACCGCTTTGCCAGGCGCCATCCGGCGTCCACTGTGGGCGCTTGAGCTGGTCGCGCAGCACAGCGGGCGTGCCCGTGAGCGGCTTGGGCGGCGCCCCACGGAACTGCAGCGTCTGGCTGCCAGCCGCCGGGTCAAAACCGATCTTGTCGTAGTGGGCCGTGAGGTCCACCTTCTCGTCCCACTTCTTGATCTGGTCGGTGGCGAACGTGGGGTCTTTGCGGTTGTAGCCCGCCGGGCGCTTGAGCGACTTGCCCGCGCGTTTCTTGTAGAGATGGAAGTGCCGGGCCTTGAGGTCGGGCAGGTTCAGGGTTTCGAGGTCCTTGCGGGCCTTCTTGTCTTTGGCGGGGTCGATGGCCGACTGGCTGACGTCGTTGGGGTTGGCGTAGGCCGGGTCGGGCGCGGCCGGCGGCTTGGGCTTGCGCGCCACCACGGCCCCCAGGTCCATGTCGTCGTTTTGCATGACGTGGGCCAACTCGTGCGCCATGAGCGCGCGCCCTTGCTCGCTGCCAGGTTGGTGCTCGCCCGCCGCGAACACGATGTGCTGCCCGAAGGTGAAGGCGCGGGCGTGCAGGCTGCGGGCTGCGTCGGCCGCCGCCGCGTCGTTGTGCACGCGCACGTGCGACAGATCGCGCCCGAATCGGGGCTCGAAGAAAGCCCGTGCCTGAGCGTCCATGGGCTCGCCGGGCCCCAGACGGCCCTTGAGGGCCTCGGGGCTGTCGGGTTGCTTGGAGCCCGAGGGGTCGGCGCGATCAGGCGCTGGGGCCTCAGGGCCCGTGGCCTTGCGTTGCACCGGTGGCTGGCCCGTGGGCCCTGCCGCGTTCGACGCACCCGCCTTCGGCGCGCCGGATGCCACTGGGGTGGCCGGTGCGGCCGCAGGCTGACGCATGACGGCATCGGCCATGGCATCGGCTTGACGCTCCACCGCATCGCCCGGTTGCGTGACGGCCAGCTTGGGACGAGCCGCCAGGCGCGCAAAGGCGTCCTTGTTGGCCTGGGTGCCCGGGCCGGCGCTGGACGCTTTGCCGACATCCTTATCCTTGGCGGCGCCCTTCGCTGTCGAAGCGTCCTTGCTGGCGTCCTGGGCCCCGGCCGCAGACGTGGCCTTATCGCCCTGCGATTTTGCAGGTGTTGCAGCCTGACGACCGCCACTTTTGGCGGTGTCAGGCTTGGTGGACGACGACGTGGCCATGGACGTACGATCGTCAATCAGGCAGGGCGCACCGGTGCAACGCCCACCACCACCAGGTGTTGCGCAGCACGGCCGAAGTTGCTCACACCAACCTGGTAGGTGCCCTCCAGGGTGGCAGCAAAGGGCGCGCGCAACTGCTCGACCTGCCTGGTGGCCTGCGCCAAATCACCGGCCGACGCAGACTGCAACCACACGGCGCTGGCACGCAGGGGACCCTCCGCCGTCGAGCTCAGGGCCCGCTGCGCCAGGGTCTGAAGCTCGGCCAGCGCTCCGGTGGACAGCGCCTCGCCCTGCACCGTGAACACATGGTCTGGCACACCGGGGTCACGCCCTGCAGCGCGGGCTTCTTCGGCCTGGGCGAGCAAGCGCTCCATCCTTTGCCATCCTTCCTGCGGACTGCGGCGCAGGGCCTGTGTCACGCTCAAATGGCTTTTTTCATCAAGCACCACAAGGCGATGAGTGATGGAGGCCACCTCCATCACGTCCAGCGTCACGAGCAGCATGCCGCCGTCCAGGCTGGCGTCGTCCAGCGCGGTCGGCGCCTTGTTCAGGGTGCCCAGCACGCTGCCGCCCGCAGCAGGCAGCTGCACCATGCCCTGCAGGGTGCGCACCATGTCGTTGAGGCGGGCCCGGTTTTGCCAGCCCTGGCCGGTTTGGGGCGTGCGCTCCCACGCACGGCCCAGCACCACCGTGTTGCCCGGGTTGGAGGCGGCCCACATGGCGCGCACATCGCCTGCGGTTTCTTCAGGCGTGGTGTTGTCGTCCAGGTAGCGCAGCACGCCCACGCGCTTGGGCGCGAACTGCGTCCACACCGCATCGCCCGCGGTCTTCACCGCCTCCTTGAACGCGATCATCTGATCGACCGACTTCAAACGCAGGTGCCAGACCTGGAAGGCCTCCGTCAGCGACTCGGGCACGGGTGCGGTGCACACTGGGTCGCAGAAATGCGGACGGGCCCGGCGGAACATCACCCAGTCGTGCACGGCCTTGACGGCGACGGTGTCGCTGGCCTGCGCGGTGGGCAACAGGCGTTGGCGGGCGCGGTGGAAGAAGGCCGCGTCGTCCATGGCCTCTGACAATTGCGTGATGGCGTTGAGCGCCCGCGTGGCCAGGCCCGACGATGCTGCGGGCATGCCCGACAAGGCATTGAGCGTGGCCAACTCCAGGCGCCCGTCGGCCGGGGTGGCATCCAGGCGGCCCATGGCGGCGGCGATGGCCTGGGCGGTGGCCTCGTCGGCGGCCTGGTCGACCAGGCTTTGCCAGTCCATGCCCACGACGGCCTGGCGGGGCAGGTCGTCCCACACCACGTCGATGGGCGGGGTCTTGGGGTTTTGCGCGGCATCGTCGATCTGCAGCAGGCCCTCGCGCGCCGTGCCCCGGCGGCTCAGGGTGAGGGTGCGGCGCATGGTGCTGCGCTTGGTTTGGGACTGCCCGGCCGCCACCACCACCGACTGCTGGTCGAGGTCGAGCTGCACGCGGGCCACGGTGCGTTGCGCCTGCGTGCTGCGGCTGAGCACCGTGACCGTGCCTTGCGACTTCAGCGCCATCAGCACGCCGGCCTTGGCGGCGATCAACAGGGCCACCTCCATGGCGATGGGGGTGCTCTGGCCCACGGTGAGGCTCAAGGGGTCGTCGCGCACATCGCCGGCCAGGTAGGCGGCCTCCACACCGTTGCGGCCAGTGCGGCCGGTGGTGCTGAGCTTGGCGGTGTGGGTGCCACTGGTCTCCCTCAAGGGGGTCTCCTCTGCGGAGGCCTCATCCACGGAAGCTTCTTCCACGGGGGCATCGTCCTCGTTGCGTCCGCCCAGCACCACGGTCAGCCGGTGTCCGGCGGTCGGGTCCAGGTCGGTGCGGCTCAAGCCCTCCGGGGCAGCGCCCTTCATGGTGCCACCCAGCGTGGTGCCGACCACCATGTTCATGGGCTGCTCGGCGCGCATCATGCGCATCGCCGTGGGGGCGGGCTGTGAGGGCGTGCCCGTGCTGTCTGCCGCCACCTCCACGGTGTTGATCTCTTCGGCGACCGGGGCCTCATCATCGCCCTTGCCCTTGGCCGCCGCGGCCAGCACCAGCACGCCGGCCATGGGCACGTTGAGCTGGGTCTGCCACCAGGTGCCTTGCGGCGCTGCGGCCACCGAGCCCACGGCGCCATCGGGCACGAACACCTCCACCTCTTCCAGCGCCTGCGGGTTCTCGATGCCCTTGGTCAGCGAGATGCGGTTCATGTGCTGGGCTTCTTCCAGCAGGTGCGGCAGGGCATCGAACGGCGCGGCGCGCAGGTGCACGCGCACACCTTCGCCAAACCAGCGGGCCAGTTGCTCAGGCACCGACTGGGTGGCCGCAATCGGCAGGTAGCCCGCCGGCGGCAAGTCGCCAAAGCCCTTGGCCAGCAGCCAGCGCGCCGGGGTTTGCTGGCCGCTGTTGAGGTTCAACTTCGACAGGGCCGACTCGATGGCCTGCAGGTTGGCGGCCGAGGCCTTGGCCTCGTTCACCATCCAGGTGGCGTCCGATTTGGTGACGCGCCCGCCCAGGCGCTCGGCCATGGCCCGTGCGCTGTCGGCGTAGTGCTTGTTGAGCGCACGGATCTCGCGGCGCGTGCGCTCCAGGGCCTCGCGCAAGTCGTCGCAAGGGTCCACCGGCGCGCCCAGGTCCACATCGCCGCCCAGGCCGCGGCTGAGCTGGCACTGGAACTGCAGAATCTGCGCTAGGAACACGTTCCACGGGCGCATGGCCATGCGGCCTTGCCAGTAAGCGCGGGCCTGGGCCTCCATGCGCTCGCGGCGGCCCGTCCACATGTCGATGGACTTCAGGCTCTGGCCTTCGCGCACCAGCACGCCCAGCACCAGCTCGTTGCGGGTGCCGATGTGGGCGGGGCCGCACCACACGGGGCCGCGCAGGCCCTGGGGGCTCAGCAGGTGGGGCACGGCCTGACGCTCGCGCTCGAAGTAGGCCGAGGCCACGCGGTTGCGCAGGTGGGCGGTGCCGAACAAGGGGCTGTTGGGCAGTGGCAAGGCGATGGGCCGCAGGCGCATGACCAGGCCTTCGACGATGCTGCTGTGCCGCGAGTCGGACACGCAGGCCGATTCGCACAGCTTGCCGTGCACAGGCTCGTTGCCGCACAGCGCGTCGATGGGGCCCACGGTGAGCTCGTAGACCACGAGGCCGTCGCCCACCGTGGTGGTGCTACCTGGCGTGCCACTGACACAAGGCTCGAAGCCGGCCGAGCCCGTGGTGGGCGCGGGTTGGGCCACGGCCAGCAACTCGCTCAGCGCCGCCGAGACCTCGCCCACGGCCATGACGAATTCACCCGCTGGCGTGACGCCCATGCCGGGCAGCACGGTGATCTGGTTGCCCTCGACCTCGAAGTCCAAGCCATGCACCACGCCCCAGCCACCGGCCTGGTTGGCCAGTTGCACGCGCAGGCGATGGTAGGCCTGTTCATGGGCCAGGTCGTCGGCGCGCAGGAAGCGGCCATCGAAGTAATGCAGGCGGTTGAGCGGCGAGGCCGTTTCGATGAAGGCGCGGCCGTCGGTGACGCCCGTGTCCAGGCATTCGGTCTTGAGTTCGTCTTGCTTGCCCATGGGGGACCTCACGAAAGGGTGATCGACAGTTGCTGGCCATCGGCCTGGGGTTCAGAGGCACCCAGCGGCAGACCGCTGGCGCCCATCAAGGGAGTGGGCCCACGGCCCTGGGCCGTCACGCGCACCGCCAGGGTGTCGTCGCGGGGGCCATTGAGCGCGAGCGTGACCGTGGGCACGCCTGCGGGTTCGGTGTAGGTGGCTGCGTCCACGGTCAGGCTCCGCCAGCCGGTGGTGGCATCGAACTGGGTGACGGTGAAGGCCTGCGCCGCCACGCTGGCCGCCGCCAGAGGCTGGCTGAACACCAGGGTCACGGTGGCGCCCACGGCGGCGCTGCCCGCAGCCACCATCACCGGACCGCCCACCAGGGGCGGCGTGGCCAGCGCCGGCATCAGCACGCGCTGCAGGGTGGCGGTGGACAGCAGCAGCGGTCGCACGCTCATGTCCACGGCGTCGACGCTGGCCTGCCACTGCCCATCCACCCGGTCGAACTGCACGCCCGTCAGGCGCGCCAGCGGCACCGGCGGGATGGCGGCGGGATCGTTGGCATCGGGCACGGCGTCTGGTGGCAACGCCGCCAGAAAGGCGACCCACGCATCACGGTCGGAGCCGGGGGTCGGCCCGGAAGGCGGGGCCACGGGCGCCTCGTCGCTGGCCTCGATGCGCTGCAGGCTCAGGCGCGCAGACTCGCACACACGGGCGTAGGCGATGTCGCTGGATTGCCGCTGGCAGGGGTCGGCCACGGCGGGCACGGGCTCGGTCAGGCAGGTGGTGTACGACAGCAGCACCTGCAGGTCGATGCGGGCGGTGTCGCGGTCCCAGAACTCGGCGTAATCAGGGTCTTTCTCGCTGAGGCGGGCAGCCCACCAGCGGGCCAGGCTCAGGCATTGGGCCTGCTCGATCAGCAGGTCGCGGCCGCCCAGGTCGATGGCATGCCCGGGACTGACGCGCAGCTCGGCCGTCTCACCGTCGACCGTGACGGCATAGCCAGCCACCACGCCATGGCCATGCAGGGCGCGCTGATGGCGGCGTGCCTGCCCCACGTGAAAGCCTTGCAGGGCGCGCACATCGGCCACGCCCAGCAATTGGCCGAAGTGCACGTTGAGCGTGCATTGCGGGTTCTCGGGCAAGGTGGCGGCGCAGCGGTCGGCGTCGGCCGCAGGGTCGCAGGCGCTGGATAAGCGGGTGACGGTGGCTGACATCTTCTTGGCTCCTGTGGGGGGCTCAGTTCACGAGGCCGGTGCTGCGCCAGGCCAGGCGCACCCGGCGGCCTTGCTCGGCCTGGGCCACGTCGGCACGGCTGGCCAGCAAGGACCATGCGGCTTGCGCAGCCTCACGCTGGCGCACGGCCAGGCGCGCGGCCTGCAAGGCGTCGGCATGCTGGCTTTCGGCCAGCGTCAAGGCCGACAGCAACTGGCTCAAAGGCGTGCCGTCCTTGAGCCGCTTCAAACGGGCCAGCGCGGCATCCAGGCGCTCCAGCGCATCCCACAAGGCATCGGGCACGTCGGCCAGCCAGCGTTGCAGCAAAGGGTGATCGGCGTGCGCCGCCAAGGCCGTGTGGGCGTTGCGGCGGTTCAGTTTGGCGGCGGTCAGTTCGTCAAACGGGGTCTTGATCGCGCCCGCATGCAAGGCCGCGAGGGTGGCGTCGGGGGTGGTGGCGCGGGCGGCGGCCCACGCTAGGTCGTAGGCCGACTGCTTGCTGCGCACCGTGTCTTCGGCGTCGTCCACGGCCTTCAGCAGGGCCAAGGCCGCTTCGGCCTGGGCCAGCAAGGCGGCGTCACCATTGAACGCCAAGCGGGCGGCCTGGGCGTCGGTCAGTGGGCCACGACCGGCCGGCAAGGCCGCCAGCGCGGCCAAGGTGTCGACGTCGTCAGCCACCTTGGTGGCCGCATCGGCAAACTCGCGCACAGCGGCCAGGGCCTGGGCGTGGGCACGCTCGGCCTGGGCCAGCGCCGGATGGGCGGCGGCGTGTGCGCTCTGCGCACGACTCTGGGCGCGGAGGGTGCCATCACGCGCGGCCTCGGCGCGGTCGCGCAGGCGTTGCAGCAACAGGGGCTGGGCAGGGTCGGTGGCCGGGAAGGCGCCTTCCACACGGGCCTTGGCGGTGGTCTCGTGCGCGGCCAGTGCGGCGGTGGCGTCATTGGCGGCTTCTTGCCAACGGCCGGTCTGCAACTCGTTGACGAAGGCCGTGCGGGCGGTGGCCTCGGCTTGCGCCTGGGCCAGCTCCACGTCCACCTGGGCGGCGTCGGCCTCCAGGGCCTGCAACCAGCGCGACAGCACGTCCTGATCAAAGGCCTGTTGCGCCAGCACGCCCTCGGCCTCGGCCTGATCGCTCAGGGCCTGGGCCTGCGCCACGCGGGCGGCGCTGAGGTCGTTGAGCAGCGGTGTGGCGTCCGCCGGCATGGTGACGCGGGCCAGTGCGGCGCGCAGTCGCTCCTGTTCGGCGGCGGCAGTGAGCGCCTGGTCTTGCGCGGTGCGCAGCGCCTGCCGGGTCACGGCTCCCTCCTGCCGCAGGGTGGCCAGCCGGGCGCGGGCCTCCGCCTGGGCCTGCAGGATGCGGCTGGCCTCGCTTTGCCAGTAGGTGATGAGCGTGCTCATGAAGTCCTCCAGTCGTCCATGCCGGACGGGTTCAGGGTGTGGTGGGCCGGGAAGCCCGGATGGGCGCGGCCTGCTTTGTCGTATTCGCGTTCGATGGCCACCAGGAAGTGGCGCTGGCCCATCGCTCGGTGGGTCGCGTGGCCCTCAGCGGCGGCCAGGAAGGCGGCGGCCAGGGCAGCGTTCTTGATCTGGGCGCCCGACAGGGGATACCAGTCGGCCAGCTCGGCCAGGTCCACATCGGCGGCCAGCGGGGCCTGCTCGGGCAGGTGCAGGCGCCACAGGGCCTGGCGCACCCGCACCTCGGGCTCGGGAAACTCGACGATGAACTCGAAGCGCCGCGAGAAGGCCGCATCGAGTTGGGAGCGCAGGTTGGTGGTGAGCACGGCCACGCCCTCGTAGCGCTCCAGGCGCTGCAGCAGGTAGGCGGTCTCCAAGTTGGCGTAGCGGTCTTGCGCGTCTTGCGTGTCGGTGCGCTTGCCGAAGAGCGCGTCGGCCTCGTCGAACAGCAACAGGGCGCGCGAACGCTCGGCCAGGTCGAACACGGCCGCCAGGTTCTTCTCGGTTTCGCCGATCCATTTGCTGACCAGGCTGGCCAGGTCCACCACCAGCAGGTCCACGCCCAGGGCGCGGGCCATCACCTCGGCGGCCAGGGTCTTGCCGGTGCCCGGGGTACCGTGGAACAGCAGGCGCACGCCGCGCCGGTCGCCCCGCCCTTGCGCAAAGCCCCAGTCGTCCAGCACGGTGAGCTGCTGGCTCACACGCCGCACGGCAGACTGCAGGGCCTCGACCGCCTCGTCGGGCAGCAACAGCGCCGACCAGTCGGCATGGGGCACCACCCGGGTGACGCCCGCGCGCTGCACGGCGCTCACGCGGGCCCGCACGCCATCGGCCACGTCGTCAAGGTCCAAGGGGCGTTGCAGCAAGGTCTGGCGCAGGGCCAGGTCGCGCACCACGTCGCGGGCTTCATCGGGCTCGATGGGATAGCGCGCCGCCAGCACCGCCGCCTGGTCACCCAGTTGCGGCAACAGCGTGCGCCACAGGCTGCGGCGGGCCACCGGGGTCAAGGCGCGCACCTGCAGGCGCAGACGCGGCAAACCGGTGACGGGCACGGCCCCGGCGTGGGCCGCACTACACACCTGCGTGAGCGGCCAGGGCCAGGCTGCACCGGGGGCATCGGGGGCATCGGGGGCCCCGGGTACATCTTCGTCCGCATCGCCATGTGCGGCGGCGTCGGGGCCCGACCCGGGCAGCGCATCCTGCGTGTCTTCCAGCCACCAGGCGGCCTGGTACAACCAGGCTTGTCCCAGGCCGGTGTGCTGATTCGGCACCCGCACCGCCGCCACGCCGGCCAGCCCCAGCAGGGCCCGCACGCGGGTGCGACGCATGGCCGCCGTGCCACCTTGCACCACGATCTGGCAGGGCTGGCCCTGGCGCAAGGCCAGCGCGGCGGCCTGCACCTCGGTCTGGGCCAGCCAGTCGTCCAGACCGGGCACCGAGGCCGCGCCACCGTCCAAGGGGGCCCCGATGCCGTCCGGCGAACGGCCACACCACGCCGCCCAGACCACCTCGTCCAGGTGCAGGCTGCGGCCGTGCCAAGGGCCCTCACCGCCCAGGTGCCACAGGCCCAGACGGGCCAGTGGGCCGATGGTCACGGCACGGCGCAAGGCCTCGCGGGCCGCGTCTTCATCCACCATGCGTCCATGGGCCTCCAGCCACGACAGGGCCAGGGTGACGGTGGCGCAGGGCGCTCCGTCCGGGTGCCACAGGCGCAACAGGGCCGCCAGGCATTCGTGGGCGTGGGGCAAGGCCGCCAGCACCAGGAGGTCGGCCATCACATCGGCCGGGAGTTCGTCACGTGCGTTGGCCGTGCCCAGGGCCACCATGCGGGCCAGGGGATGCTGGTCGGGCACCGTGATGGCCGCCTCTCCGGCGGCCATGATCCGAGGCTCCGCCCAGGCCTGCACGGCCTGCACCGTGCGGGCGCGCTGTGCGGCGCGCGACGGCTCTTCGGCGGGCATCGCCGTCGAGAGGTGCGACGCCAGGCGCAGGGCCACGTCGGCCACGGCCAGCTGGGTGTGCAGGCACACCTGCTGCAGCCAGTCATCACGCGGCACTTCATGCATAGCGAAACCTCACAACGGCGTTGCACAAGGGCACCCAGCCTGGGTCGAGGTCGAGCGCGAGACGGCGGATGCGGGTGTCCACCTGATCGGGCTCGAAACAGACCTCCACCCAGCCCGGTTCGACCCGCAGGATGGCGGGGCGCTGCACCAGCCAGGCCATGGCCGCCTCAGGGGTGGCGAAGCCATCGGGCCCCGGGGCATGGGCGTCCTCACCCAGGTCGGCCCACAGGCGTTCAGACCAATCCCGCACTTGCTGACGGGCGGTGCGGTGCACGGCGTCGCAGTGCTCGGGGCTCAGCGCCTCGGTGCCCGGGCTGCCGCCCTCGGCCACCACGCCGAAGCCACCGCACCACAAGCGGCTGACCGGGTCGTGGGGGGGCACGCCCAGGGCCTCGGCCAGCGCTGCACCCAGGCAGGCTTCGGCGTGCAACAGGCTGGCGTGACCCGCGCCCGGAGACAGACGCGAGGCCAGTTCGGCGCACAGCGTGGGCCACACCCGGGGCAAGCGCCCCAACCAGAAACAGGCGCCCGCCCAAGCGGTGGCCAGGGTGTGGCGCGCATCCAGCTGCTGCGGCAACTCGGGCACCACGGGTTCACCGACCTCACGACGTGATGGCTGATGCGTCTGAGCCGCGACCTCGCGGTCTGCAGGCTCATGCGCCACGGTGGGGGCTTCGCCAGGGTTCGACCCCGCCTGAGACGGCCGGACAGCGGGCTGCGGCCATGGGGCGGCAGGGGACGCCTCAGGCACGGCACGGCGCACCGCCTGGCGACCTGTGGCGGCCTGCCCGTGCGCCACCCCTTGAAACACCTGGGCCCGCCAGCGTGGCCACCGGGCCTGCACCTCGGCCGCCTGCGCCCAGGGCCAGCACCAGGCGCCCAGCAGCGCCGCCAGCGCATCGCCAATGTCGGGGCTGGCAGCCCAGCGCGCCACCAGCGCGGGTTGACGCTTCACCCAGGCCTGCCAGGCCATCAGCACGGGTGTGTTCAGAGGGGCAGCCACCCCGGGCTCGGACGCGGCCGCCTCCTGATGGGTGCCCGAGGGGTGGCGGCCTTGGAGTTCGGTCGCCCACGCGCCCGGCAAGGCCGCGCGCAACACGCGCCAATCGTTCAAGCTCAGTCGACGCAGCACGGCGCCCCAGGCCCCGGTGTCTCGTTCGGCCCGCAGCAGCGCTTGCAGCACCGGCGCCACCTCGGCCGGCTGCGCACAGAGGTGCGACCAGCCTTGTTGCAGCGCCTCGTCGGCCGACAGGTCGGCACGGTCGCCACGGCCAATAAGGCCCATGCACTGCCAGGCCCATTGCCGCGAGGTGTCGCCCAGCGCACTGCGGTACAGCAGGTCGGCCAAGGCCACGCTGCGGCGCCGGTAACGCAGCACCGCGTGGGTCTGGGGCGACTGCACGCAGTCGTCCACCGCGCGGCCCACGGCCTGCCACCAGTCCTGGCCCCACTGCGGCGTGGGCGCCTCAGGCCGCCAGCGCGACTGCACCTGCACCCGTGGGATCAGCACCCACTCCTCCGGGTCGTCGGGCAGGGCGTTGAGCACGGCCTCATCCACATCCTGCAGACTGCCCTGCCAGGCGGCACTCAGCTCGGGCCACTGCCCCGACAAGGCCGCCGCCTGCGCCGCATCCGCGCAGACGAAGCGCTGATGCAAACGCCCCACCTGCACGGCGGCGTTCGGATCAGGACGGGCACCGGACGGCAGGCTCATGCGATGGGCTCCTCGGGATGGGGTGCGAAGTCCGCCCCTGCCTCATGCGTGCCGGTGGTGCCGGGGGTGGCGGGCGCGTCCAGCTCGGGCCGCCCCAGGATGAAGCCTTGGCCCAACGCGGCCTCGCCGGTGATGGCGGGCTGGAATCCACCCGAGGCCCCGACCACCGTGGCCACGCCCAGGTGCGAGCCCAGACCCAGGCGCAAGCCACCTTGCACGGTGCACAGGGTGAACGCCGTGTGCGCCGGTTTGTGCAGCTCGATGAGGCGCTCGACGCAGGCGCGCTGGGCCTCGGTGAGCACCGTGGCAATGACCACCGTGAAGCGATGCGCGAAGTCGTCGAAGCGCACGGGCTCGGTGTCGGCCAGTGGGCGCGTGTTGGGCTCGCCGATGAGCCCGCCCACGCGGAAGCCTGCGCCCAGCACGGCTTGGGATTCGCGCGCGGCCTCGTTGCCCATCACCCCACCGCCGCGCAGGCGGTAATGCTCGAGCAGCACCACCTCGGCGTCGCCCACCAGGATGCCGATCATGCGCTTGAGGCTGGCCACCGTGCCGCGTGTGCGGAACAAGCGCGCGGCCTCGCCCACAAGCTGTCGCTGCACGGCCTCGGGCCAGCACGGGTCCATCGCCAGGCCCACGAAGCGGCCCAGCCAGGGCAAGGCCTCGGCGGGCGTGATGCGGGGGTCGAGCAGGCGATGGCGCTCGGCGGCACTGCGGTCCCAGTCGTCCAGCAGACGCGCCAGGGGCATGAGATAGCGATGCAAAAAATCGCGCGAGGCGGGCTCGTGCCACAAGGTGCGGGGCAGCTGCTGCAGCCAGCGGTGGCCCGGGTGCTGCACCTGCACGGCGCGCACTTTGGGGCTCTTGTGGCGCGTGCCACGCAGCTCCAGCATCACCCACAGGTAACGTCCGGGCGGGGCCATCACCGGCACCTCGAACCACTGCATGCCCTCATCGGGGGCGTCCAGCAAACGGGGCTGGTGCGTGTCGCGGTACAGCGCGTGCCCTTGGGGCGTTTGCGTCAACTGCAGCGCCCAACTCAGCGAGGACACCAGCGGTGTGCGCTCGGGCTCAGGCACGTCGGTGAAGTCGGGCAAGGCCCCCACGGGCGCCGTGTGGGGCACGGGGTCGGTGTGGTCCAGCTCGTCGCGGGTGACCATCCACACGCGCAGCTCGGTGCCCTGGGGCACGCAGGCCTGCACGCGCACCGCCCCCCAGCTGCGCTGGTCGTGACCGCTGTCCAGCGCAAAGCCCAGCACCTGGCCGCGTGTGCGGTAGCGGGCCCGCGCCGGCGAGGCGTGGCGCAAGCCGCCGGGGCTCCAGTAGGCCACGCGCCCATCCGGCGCCAGCGCGATGCCGGTGTCGTCGTAACCGGGTGCGGACAAGCCTGCGCCCTGCACCGTGGGCTGCGCGCCCAGCCAGCGCAGTTGCACGAAGTCCTGCCCTGGCGTCATGGCCAGCGTGAGGGGCGTGCCCAGGCGGGCGTCGTCGTCGCCGCTGACCAGGTCGAGCGCGTCGGCCACCGTGACGGCCGAGCCATTGTGCAAGGCGTGCACACGCGACAGCGCCGCCCCGGGGTTGACCAGCACCCAGGCCAGCCAGGGCCCGGCACCCATCGCCTGGGCGCCCGCGTCCAGGGCCTGCACGGCCCGACTCACCGTCAGGCGGACCGCGCCGGCACGACGGGGCCAGGGCATGGCTTGCGGGGCCTCGCAGGCCGACAGTTGCCAGACCTGCCCGTCGTCGGTCAGCACGAACACGGCGTCGCCACAAGTGGCCACGTCCAGCGGGATGGCCGTGAACTCGATGCGCCGCGACACCTCGCGCTGCCAGGGGTCGATGACCCACACCGCACGCCGCACCGGGTCGGTCGCGTACAGCAGGTCATGGGCATCGACGCCCACGGCCACCAGGTGCTGAGGCACCTCACCAGGGTCACCCGCGCCCTCGGTGCCCATGCCGCTGAGGTGCAAGGGGTGGACGGTGGCGTTGTGCACGCCCAGGGCCGAGGTCTGGCCCCAGATCACGTAGGCCAGATCCGCCAGGGGCTCGGCATCCGTCGCGCCGGCCTGCGGCATGGCGCGGAACAGGCGGCACCGCGTGTCGAAGGCCATGCCCGTCCAGCGCTGGGCGGGAGCCACCGGCCAGGCCGGTGCCGGGGCCGTCGGGTCGGCCGCGAGCACGAGGTCGTCGCCGAGCAACGCCACACCGTCGAACGCGCAGCGCCGCCAGTGGGGCAGGCCTCGCATCCAGAGGGTGGCGGCATCGGGGGTCAAGCGCATGGGTGGGCCTCGCTCAACACACAGTGGGCAACACCGGCACGGGCACCGGCGCGTCCGTCAACGGCGGGGCCACGTCTGCGCCGGGCGCAGGCAGGGCCGTGGCCTCATCGACCACGGTGACGGCGGCCAACTCGGGCACCACCCAGTCGGCCAGGGTGGCGCGCTCGATCACGGTCCAGGTGCTTTGCGTGCGGCCCTCGGCGTCCACGCTCAGGGACTCGCGGGCCAGTTGCAAGGCCTCCACATAGGCCACACCTTCGGCCTGCATGGCCACGGCCTCCAGCTCGCGGGCGATCACCGTGCGGCCCAGGGGCCAGCCACGCCCATCGGGCCCGAAGGGCGGCAGGGGCGAGAGGTACTGATGCAGCAGTTGCGCCACCCAGTCGCGCACGGCATCCAGACCATAGCCCGCTTGCACGGCCACCGAGACCGACACGGCCACGCGCTGGTAAGTGGGCGGGATGACGTAGAGCTCGGTGGTGACCAGGCGCCATTGGTCGAGCCAGCGGCAGACCTCGCTCAATTCGCGGCTGTCGGGGCGTGGCGCCTGGGGATGGTCGGGGTCTCGCGCGGGCCACACGACCACGCTGACGCACCCCGGCTGCCGAACTTGCGTGGGCGCATGGAACAAGGGCAGGCACTCGGCCCGCACCAGGCTGACGGTGGGCGTCTCGAGGGCCAGGCTGGCGAAGTCGTCCGACGTGACGGCACGGCGGTTGCGGCGCAGCTCGGTGGGGATGCGGCGCAGACCCTCTTCGATCGACTCGGCGTCCTCGCCATCCACCGCCGCGAAGGGGTTGGCCAGCTTGATCGACAAGCCCGCTGGCCGGCGCAGCGGCAGTGGGGGCACGGGCGAGTTGCGCAGATCGCCCCAGCGGCCGATGGCCTCGGCTGGCACATTGCCCGCCTCGCCCCCGCCCCAGCGGTAGCTGGCCACGCGCACGCGCTCGCCGATCTGCGGCGCATTCTGGCCAAAGCGCACCGTGCCCGCTTCGCGGTCGAGCACGAAGTGCCGGTCGTCCACACCGCTGGCATCCAGGTTGTCCACCTGGGTCCAGTCCTGCCAGACGCCTTGCGATTCCACCTGCAGGGGCAAGGGGTGGAGCACATCGTGCAGCACCGGGCGGTGGGCCAGCTGAAACACCGCTTCAGGCTGCCCATCGCCACTGCCCAGCAGTTCGGGCGCGGCGTGCACCACCTGTTCACACGGCAGCACGTTCAGGCCCACCCAACGCACGGGGCCCAGGCGGCTGCCATCGCCCGGCCACACGCGCAACCAGCACCACACGCGGTCGGCGCGTTCATCGTCCAGCTCGGGCGGATGGTGGCCGGTGCCGGCCAGTCCGGGCTCGACCGGGGGCACACCCCACTCCGCCATCTTGGCCGCACTCGGCAGCTCCAGGCGCACCACCCCCGCTTGTCGCAAGCCCTGGGTGTCGTCGCCCGACACCCGCACGGCGGCAAAGCGCGGCTGGCCGTCGGCCCCGGGCGTGCGCAGCGACACCTGCCACCACAGCGTGGGCAGCGCGCTGGCGCCACAGGCGCTCACCTCGTCCATCGCCGGGCGCACCGCCTCGGGCATCACGCCCAGGCTGAGCGAGACCGTGCGGCCCGCACCCGCGTCCAGGGCGATGGCGGGGTCGAAGCCGGGCAGGCCCTCGGGCTTGAGCAAGGCGATCCACAAACAGTTGTCCACCGTCTGGCCCAGGTCCACGGGCTCTGAGCGCCCATCGGCCTCCAGGCGCTGCACGGTGTAAGGCGCCACGGCCGACACGCTCGGCGTCTGGCGGGCCACGGCGTCGATGCTGGCCTGTAAGGTGTCGTGCACCTCCGGGTCCAGGTCTTTCATGAAGGTCTGCAGGGCCTGCGGCGTGGCCTCGGCGATCTCGCGCACACGGGCCACGGCCACGCAATCCAGCGGCCACAGGGTGGCGTCTTGCGTGACGGTGAAGACGGTGTTGCCCGCCTTGAGCTGGTCACCGGCGTACACGCTCACGCCCACCTCGGCCTCGCTGACCGCGCGCACCAGGGCATGGGCTGGTCGCGACGGATGCAGGGGCAGGTCCAGCAGGCGCAGAAAGGCCAGTTGCGTGGCCTCGGGCACCTGGTTGAGGCGGAACTGCAGGCCCTCGCCCATGTAGGCGAACAGCTGCAGCAAGGTGATGCCGGGGTCGCTGTCGAGGTGGTCCGTCCACTGCGGGTTGTAGACCGGGATGCGGGCACGCAGCTCGGCATACAGCGACTCGAAGTCGCGGTCATCAAGCACCGGGGTGATCAGGGGCATCAGCGCTGCTCCAGATAGAAGGGGTAGACCAGCACGTCCTGGCGACCGTCCAGCACGTGGGCGTAATGCAGGTCGATGTGCACGAGCGCCGGGTCGTCGGTGGACAGCACCTGCACCTCGATGACACGGATGCGCGGCTCCCAGCGCACCAGCGCCTGGGTGACCACGCGCTCAATGCCGGCGCGCGTGCCGGGGTTGTTCGGCTGCATCAGGAAGCGGCGCAGGCCGCAGCCGAAATCGGCGCGCATGACGCGCTCGCCGGGTTCGGTGTCGAGGATGGTGAAGATGGCCTGGCGAACCTTTTCAGGGCCGGACACCACGGGCAGGCGGCCCTGCGCATCGGGGGTGAGGGGCTGGCCCCAACCCTGGCCGAGGCGGCGGTGGCGTTCGGTCTGGGCGGCCTCGGCCGCCAGAGCGGCTGACGAGGTGGCGAACAGGCTGCTCATGCGGAGGCTCCTTGAGGCGTGGACCCCTTGGTCAAGCCCACGGGCCACACGGGCACGACGGGGGGTTCAGTCTCCAGGCGCTCACCCACCGGCGGCAAGGCCGCAGCCCCACCGCTGCTCACGGGCGTGAGCGACGAGGGCAAGGCGGCGTGGTCCTGGAAGGACTGGTCGATGCTGCCCAGGGTCTGGTTGTCGCGCCCCTCCAGCGAGGGCGTGGTGTTCAGCCCGGCGGACTGGCGAATGCGCAGCTCCATCTGGCCGATGCCACCGTTGCCCATGAGGTGGGCGGCCAGGTCGGTGGCCTTGACCAGGGTGTCCACGCCCGCCACCTCGACCTGGAAGTCTGCTTCGAGATCCACACCAGGCGGGGTGGCGGCCAGGGCCGCATCCAGGGTGAGGTTGGCCTGCACCGACGGCGGGATGCAGAAGCGGAACACCAGCAGGAACCACAGCTGGAAGACGAAGACCACGATGGGCAGGAACAGGTTGAGCACGAACAGCGCCACCAGCGTGATCAGCGGAATGGAGAAGCTGCAGATGGCTTCGCCGCCCATGGTGCCGCCCGACAGGCCGCTGCCATCGGTGTTGGGCGACAGGTGCTGCGGCTGCACCATGCGCACGGGCGACAAGCGGCCCTTGGGGCGCATGGCCGCCTGGGCCGCCAGCTCGCGCAGGTCCGGCAGCTTGATGGTGATGGGGCGGTTGGCCGAGCCCAGCACGTCGAACGGCGCGGCCACGCGGAAGGCCTCGGTGGGCCGGCTCCAGGTGACGGCGCCAAAGCAGTCGGGCTGCTTGCCCACGCGGGCCTGACAGGGGCTGTGGCGGCGCACAAAACAGCGCACCTCGTAGGTGGCCTGGTCGTGAAAGCGTGCCTGGCCCTGCAGATCGTGCTGCAGGCTGGCCGTGGGCACCACGCCGTAGTACATGGTGCGACCCGCGGCATCGTGCTGCGTGTCGCGGGGGTCGGCCACCAGCGCAAACAGGGGGTACACCTGCTCGGTGGTGGTCGTGGGGACGGCGCTCGCACCGATGACACCGCAGGGATCGGCCTGCTGCGCGTCGTCGTTGAGCGCACGCCACTCGCCGAATGTCGGGCTGGGTCGGCCATTGACCACCTGCGGAAACCAGCCCTCGATCTGCACGCGCACGCCCTCGCGCGTCTGCACGGCCTGCAAGGCGGCGCGGGCCTCGTCCACCGTGGCCAGCGAACGCGACAGCAGCGCCTCCCAGCTGGCCACCGCCGGGCTGGCGGCCTGCACCAGCGCCTGCTGCCGACGCAGCACATTGCGGCGCAGGTCCGAGCCCGGTGCGGCCTCGTCGCCCGCACGGGCCAGGTGCACCAGCTCGTGCCAGTCGGCCTCGGCGGCGCGCACGGCCTTCAAGGCTTCATCGATGGCGTTCACATCGGCCCCGGCGGGCTGCACGCTGGTACGACGCCGCACCACAAAGCCCGCCTGGCACACCTGCTGGCGCGTGACCGAGGGCAGGCCCGGCACGTCGCAGTGCAGCTCGCAACTGACGACGTAGTGCCGATCGTGCGTGGGCTGGTACAGCTTGCGCAGGCCCGTGGGCGCCAGACGGGCCTTGAAGGCCTGGCCATTGGCCTGCTCGGCGGCGCTGGCGGGCTGGCCATCGCGGTTGAGCAGCAACCAGCGGCCCAAGGGGCTGAAGCGGCTCATGGACACCAGGTCGTGCTGGTGCACCACATCGCTCACCGGGTCGAACTTCAGCGAGGCCTGCGGCCGGGCCATGAAGGCCTGGATGAAGTCGTCGCCCGCGAACTTCTGCAAGGCCGGCGCACTCACGCGCCCAGCGCTTGGCAAGCCCGGCGCCGACCAGCGGTACCAGGGGCCGGAGAGCAGCCAGGGGTGGTTCGTGTGCGCGGTCATCGTGCCGGCCTCACCAGATGTTGCCCGCACCGGGCGTGTAGCTGGGCGAGATCACCCCGGTCTGCGCGATCAGCGTCTGGCACTGCACCACGCCATCGGCCGTGACCATGGGCGCGTGCAGGTTCACCGCCGAGGCGTTGACCTCCACCGTGCTGTTGGCCGTGATGCTGACCTGGCCCGCCACGTTGATGACGATGGTGCAGCCGTTGCTGTGCGTGATCGACACCTCTTGCGCGGCGTCGTCCATCACCAGCTGGTGGCCGCTGGCCATGGACACCGTGACCTTGGCGGCGCCCTGAGTGTCGTCGAACTGCAGCACGCTGCCCGAGCGGGTCTTGAGCGTGCGCAGGTTGTTGGCCGCCTCGGGCGATTCGGGCTGGGTGGTGCGCCCGTTCCAGCAGGCGCCCACGATGTAAGGGCGAGACGGGTCACCGGCCTCGAAGCCCACCACCACCTGCGAATCGACCTCGGGCAGGATCTCCAGGCCCTGGTCGTCATCGGCATACGGCGTGAGCAAGGTGGCCCAGGCGCGAACCGCCTCGCCAGCCTGGCCCAGGAAGGGAAAGCGCACCTGGATGCGGCCCTTGCGATCGGGGTCCACGAGGTCGGTCACCACGGCCGGATAGAGCCCATACCAATGGGGCCCGTGCCCATCGGGCGGCAGGCGGGGGTCGATGCCCGGGATGCTCATGCGCCCTGCCCCACCCAGGCCCGTTCGGCCTCGAAATGCGTGCGGTAGCCTTGGGCTAAATCGAAGCGATGCTCCACCTGCGTGACCACATAGCCCTCGCCCTCGAACATCGGCGACACGCGCTGCAGGCACAGGCGGCTGCCCACCTGCAGGCCCGCATCCCCCTCGGCCACCCCACTGGCGCGCACAAAGCGCCGCGCCCGGGTCAGCAACTGGGCCCGCGCCCAGGCCCGCGCCTCATCGCCCTTGAGCGGTACCTCGCGGGTGCGGTGGCTGGCGCGCTCGCCAAAGGCCCGCTGCAGCACGGCGAGCCCGTGCGAGCCGCCTTGCGCTTCGGCCTGCACGTCGCTGTCGTTGGCGGCTTCGTCCACCCCTTCGGCCTGGGCATCGTCCCAACCGGCCACGTTCACGCTGCTGCGCTGGTGGGCCACATCGGCGCGCAATTGCACGTGCACCAGGTTGTGGCCCTGGATGAGGGTGACCAGCGGCTGCTGGCGTTGCTCGCGCGTGGCCAGGTGCAGGGTGCGGCCGTCCAGCCACAGCTCGGCGCCCAGGCGGCGGGCCCGCTCGCGCAGAAAGGCCAAGTCGCTCTGGTTCCACTGTTGCAGGCAGGCGTGGCGTGGCCCATCCACATCGGCCTGGGCCTGCAGGCCATGTTGCGACGCGATCTGTTGCAGCAGCTCGGCATCGCTGAGCTGCTCGTAGGTTTTGAAGCGGTGCGTCATGCGCAGGTCCATGAGGCGGTCCTCGGCGCGCACGGTCACCTCGGGCGCGCGGCCCTGGCTCATGTCCAGCTCGACGGCGCTGATGCGGCCGGTGAACACGCTGGCGCGGCCATCGCCAGCGCCGATGGTGATGTCCAGCTCGCGGCCAAAATCCAGCACCTGCCCATCCAGCCACAGCAGGGTTTCTTGCGCCTCACCCTCGTGGTGGCCGATGGCGGTGAGCGTCATCTCCAGGCGGGCCAGGCCATCGATGTCGTGGCGCACGTTCAGGCGCACCAGATCACGCGTGAGCTGGGGCTGGGCCTGGCTGGCCACGTTGATGGCCGGACGGGTCTCGGCCTGAAGGGGCATGCGTTGCAGCGACATGGTGCGGCTCGGTCCTTGTTCAGTCCTCAAAGCCCCAGGCGGACACGCGCGACTGGCTTTCGGCTTCGCGGCGGGCCAGCAGTTCCCAGCGCCAGCGCTCCACGGTTTGCGGCGGACGCGCCTGCGCCGCCTCGCCGCCCGCCGAGGCGGTGTCGCCGGCCTCTACTTCCACGGTGCTGTCGATTTGTCCGATGGCGATGGGCATGGTGATGTCTCCGGTGTTCAGCGACGACGGCCTCGGCAGCCACAACCGCGTGCAGCGACACTGGCGGCCTTGGTGGCGGCGGGCTTGGAGGGTCTGGTGGATGAGGTCGTGGGGGTGATGGCCGCCGGGGCACCCGAAGAGGCCATGAAGGTGCCTGTGCTGCGGGCACCGCCGCCCAGGCTGGCCGCGCCCAGGCGAGGCCGCAGCGGCACACCGGCGCCCCAGGGGCGATCGTCGGTGGCCTCGGTGGCGCCGGCCGCCTGGCCAAAGGCGCGCAGGCTGTCGGCGGCACCGCGCTGATGGTGTGCATCGTGGCGCTGCTGGATCGCGCCACCCACCCCACCCAGTGCCGCCAGAGCCTGGCCTTGCTGCACCGCCGGCGTGGCCACCGCCCCCGATGCCGACGGGGTGCCGGACGCGCCCGCCGTGAGCGGCAGTTGGGCCGCCGTGCGCCCGGGGTCGCGGCCTGCGGTCTGCCGGCCGGTGGCCAGGCCACCGCCCTGCCCGCCGCCCAAGCCTGCAGGCACCGACACCTCCTGACCCAGCGCCAGCCCTTGCGAACCCACAGCCCCGCCGCCCGAGGCCGACAGCGCGCGCCAGGCCGACGCCGCCACCCCGGCGCGGGCCGCCAACTGGGCCAGGCTTTCGCCCGGCATGGCCTGCAGCAACTGTTGCACGGGGCCCTTGGCGCCCTGCGTGCCGGGCGCCCCGGCGGGCAGCCCACCCGCGCCCCCAGGAGGCGCCTGCAAGGCGGCCGGGCCCGAGCCCGCCTGACGCCCGCCACCGTCACCTGAGGCGTTGGCGGCGCCTGCGGCCAGGCGCGGGTCGGGCTCGTAGGCCCATCGCGGGTCCTGCCCCTTGATCGTGACCGACACCTTGGCGCGCAAGGGCACACCGGAGGCGTCAAAGAAGTCGAGGTCGATGTTGGCGCTTTCCATCACGCCCTGCACCTGGAAACTGCCCCACTCGAACGCCACGCGCGGCGGGGCCTCCTGCCCCGGCTGCGTGCCACGCGGGCGCACAAAGCGCTCCACCGAGGCGGTGCGCTTGAGCACGTCCACGGGCTCGTCCGTCGTGCCTTCGTCGGCCGTGTCGAACACCAGGTCGAAGCTCACCTGCATCTCGCCCGTGCCGGGGCGCTGCCGTGCCTGGGCCCCGGCCTGTTGACCACCGGCCGTGCGGTTGCTGATCTGCACGCGCAGCGAGGTGGGGTTGAACTGCACGTCCACCCAGTGGCTGCCTTCTTGCGGGCCATCACCGGAGCCGATCTCGCCCAGGCGGGCTTTGCGCAGTTCGCTCACAGCGGCGCCTCCGCAGGCAAGAGCCGCAGCCCTTCGTGGGCGATGGTCAACTCCTCAATGGCGATCTCGCCCGTGCGGGCGTTCAGTTCGGGGCCTTTGATCTTTTGGGGCAGGCCGCGGTCGAACACCCAACTCGCCCGCACGGTGCCATCCGCGCCCATCACGTGGATGACGCCGTCGTAGCGGCGCACCGGACGCACGCCATTGACGATGCGCTGCAGCCAATGCCACAGCTCGGTGTTGACGCGGGCATCGTCTTTCGGGGCATGGAACATGCCGCGCTTGAGCACCAGGGGCACGTACTTGGCGCGGCCCACCCGGCGAACGATGCCGTTGTTGCGACCACCCTCGATGTAGTCCTGCACGTCCATCTCGATGTCCAGGCCCGAGACCTCCTGAAAGGCACCGCTGCCCAAGGTCTGGCTGCCCTGGGGCTCGCTGTAGCCGCCCTGGGCGCCGGGCAGGCGCTGCCGCCCGGCGATCACCTCGGCCGAGGCGATCAGGCGCACATCGAAGCGGAAGGTGGTGAGCAAGAGATCGGACACGGGCTCAGGCCTCCAGACGCAAGGTGCCGTCGCCATCGCGGCGCAGGCGCACGAGGATGAACTCCAGCGGTTCGGCCGGAGCCACGCCGATGTCGACGCACAACTCGCCACGGTCCAGCCGGCGGGCGTCGGTGTCGATGCGCACGAAATAGGACTCGGCCTCGGTGCGGCCCGCAAACATCCCCCGCTGGAAGAAGCGGCGCAACAGGGCCTCGATGGCCGACTGCAGGTCGCGCCACAGGGCCGGCCCATTGGGCTCGAACACGGCCCATTGCGTTTCAACGCGCAGGGTGCGGCACAGCATCAGCACCAGGCGGCGCACCGACAACTGGCGCCATTGCCGCTCCATCGACAGGGTGCGCGCGGCCACCAGTTCGATGCCACGAGGGCCCCGCACAAAGGCGTTCAGGCCCAAGGGGTGCAGCGCGTCCACGCGGCCATCGGCTTGCGGCTCGGCCAGGTCCACCACATCACGGGCCACTTCGTTGGCGGGCCCCACCTGCAAGCCCATCTCGCGCTCGCGCCAGGCGATGACGCCAGCGGCCACGGCGCTCGGCGGCAACACATTCAGGGCACGGGTGTCGGTCGCAGCACGCCCGCCCGCGCCCCGGCGTGCGGGTCTCAACCAGGGGTGGTACGCAGCCACCCAGCTCGAATCAAAGGCCGCCCGCCAACGCTCCACCGCACCTTGCGACAAGCCGGGGGGCACGTCCAGCAAGGCGATGCGGCCGGTTACCTCGCAAAACGCCAGCACCGCCTGCTGCCAGCGCGTGATCTCAAGCAGCTCGGTGGGCTTGCGCGGATCCAGGATGAGGCCTTGCAAAACGCTGGGCGACACCGGCCCCGCCGTGGCGGGCAGCACCGCATCGACACAGGCGCTGAACACGGCCGAGGCCCCGCTCTCCGGGGCGGCGTCGGCATCGTCGGCAGGCACGAAGGCCGCGGGCACGTACAGGTCGGGCACCAGCACCTGCGTGACCGCCGCCAGGCCATCGCCCTGACCGAGGTCGGCATCGGGCACGGCCAGCGCCATCAGGCCCTGGCCCGGCGCATCGTCTGTGGGCGACCACAGGGCATCGAAAAAATCGGCCGGGGTGATCTCGGCGTGATCGTCACGCCCGGCTTGGCTCAAGGCGCTGACGCCCTGCCAGGCCACCGACGCCAGCGAGGCCGGCACCAAGGGCTGCGCGGCCCAGTCGGGATGCGGCCACACCAGTGCCGATTCGGCCACCAGCACCGACACCAGGCTGCGCGGGTGCGTGGGCGAAAGCCCCAGGTCGTCAAAGCGCTCCACCAGGCCACGACCATCGTCGATCTGCAACTGGGCGCGCAGCACCTCCAGGCGCACCACCGGGCCGCCCAGGGCCACTTCCACGGCGGCCTCATCGCCCAGGTCGAACACCGGCTGCAAGCGCGTGCGCGGTGCGCGCGCCAGGCGGGGCAAGGCCGCGTGCACGCCGGGCAGATCGGGGTCGGCGATGGGGTTCAAGGCCTCGCACCAGGCCAGCACCTGGCTGCCATCGGCGGCCCACAGGCGCACGGCATCGCCGACTTGCAAGCTCGGCAAGGCCGCATCGGCCGACACCGTGATCGCCGCCACATGGGGTGGCAGCAAGGGCACGGGCTCGAAGGCCACGGCCTGCGCGCTCAAACTGCACTGCACGCGCACCGCCTCGCCCCAGCGGCCCGGGTTGCGCGCGATGAAGGCCAGCGGCAGCGTGAACGGGGCCGCCAAGGTGAGTTGCGCGCTGTAGGCATCGCCCAATTGCGCGGCGCGCTCATGCACCACCCGCACCACCCAGGCCAGCTCACCACCTTGCTCGAAGAAGCTGGCCACCGCGTGCGGCAACAGGCCCGGCCCTTCAAAGCCGCCAAAGATGCGCACGTAGTCGTCAAAGCTGCGCACGGGCACGGCCACGCTGCGCCGCAGGGGCCGTGCGGCCTCGGTCACCATCTGCCAGTGGGGGGGCCACTCGTCGTTGACCACGGGCTGCCAGGCCGGCCCGCGCGGGGCCACGCCCACGAAGGCGGCCACGTCCATGCGCTGCGGGTGCAGCGTCACGGGACGCACATCCGGCAGGGCAAAGACGCCGGGCGCCCCCAGCGGTGATCGGGCCGAGCGCAGCACGGTTTACTCGTAGACGATGCCTTCGTGCGTGAGGTGCAGCTCTTCCATGGCCACCTCACCACCGCCCTTGGCCGCCAGCGTGGGGCCGACCCACTTCTTGGGCTGCGCATTGAGCAGCTTGAAGGCGCTGACCGGGTTGCGCGCTTCGTCCAGCAGGGTGATGGTGACGGAGCGGCGGCGGTCGGCGCCTTCACGCACCTCCTTGACCCACTGGAAGAGGTCGGTCGAGCCCACCAGGCCACGCTTGAGCGTGACGTCTTCCTGCTTGAAGGTGTTGGGCACCTTGCGCACCGTGTTGACGGCGTCGTTGCCGTTGCGGTACTCGGAGTAGTTGATCTCGGTGCCCAGCCCGCTGACATCGGAGAAGCCAGCGATGACGCTGGTTTCATCGCCATTGCCCAGCGAGACGAGGAAGTTGAATGCCCCGTAGGGGTTGTTGCGCAAGGTGGCCATGGTGTGGTGCCTTCCGTGTTGAGTGCGGTGTCAAGCAGGATCAGGACGAGGCGTTGGCCGTCCACTGGCCCACGCGGAAGATGACGAACTCGGCCGGGCGGCTCGGGGCCACCCCCACCAGGCAGATCATCCGGCCGTTGTCCAGGTCGTTCTGCGTCATGGTGCTGCGGTCGCAGCGCACGAAGTAAGCCTCTTCAGGCTTGCTGCCCAGCAGCGCGCCATCGCGCCACAGCACGTAGAGGAAGTCCTCCACGGCGGAGCGGATGTTCTTCCACAGGCGCTCGTTGTTGGGCTCGAACACGGCCCACTGCGTGGCCTTCTCGATCGAGTGCTCCAGGTAGATGAACAGGCGGCGCACGTTGACGTACTTCCATTCGGGGTCGGAGCTCATGGTGCGCGCACCCCACACACGGTGGCCGCGCCCTTCGAAGAAGCGCAGGCAGTTGACGCCCTCGGGGTTGAGCACGTCCTGGCGGGCCTTGTTGATGTTGATCTCGAACTGCGTCAGGCCGCGCACCACCTCGTTGGCGGGGGCCTTGTGCACGCCGCGCTCGATGTCGTTGCGGGCGTAGATGCCGGTCACGAAGCCCGACGGCGGCAGCATGAGCTTGCGGGGGGGTACCCCCGGCGCGTTGGGCACGGTGGGGTCGAGGATCTCGATCCACGGGTGATAGAGCGCGGCGTACTTGCTGTCGAACTTGCCGCGGAATTCGCGGATGTCGGTCAGCGAGGCCCGCGGCGGGCCATCCACCACGGCGATGCGGTAGCGGCATTTCTCGGCGTGGGCGATCAGGTGGCCGGCGGCGGCCTGCACGCGCTCATCACCATCGAGCGCGCCCGCATCGGGCAAGGCCACGATGGCGATGTCGGTCAGCTCGGCCAGGGCCTCCAGGCCGGTGGCCTTGACCTCGGCGTGGTCCACATCGGCCTCGGCGCCACGGAAATCATCGGGCTCAGGCACGACGCCATCGCTGCCCTGGGCCAGGCGCTTGTCGGCGCCTTGCAGTGCGGCGACCAGGGCGGCCGGGTAGAAGGCCTCGCCCGCGTCCGTCCATTGCAGGGCCACCATGGCGTTGTCGTCTTCAGGGTCGTTGAGGCCCAGCACGGTGCCGATGAAGCGGCGCTGATCGGGGTGGGCGGCCAGCTGCTCGTAGCTGTCGATGCGACCACGCGGGCCATACACCGTGGTGCGCATCTCGACGATGGCCAGCTGCACGCCCGGCTGGTCGATGATGGCGTTGTCCACCACGCCGCCCGAGCCCACGAAGGTCTGACGACCATCGGCGTCCACCTGCACCACCAACAGGCGGCCCGTCACCACGGCGTCGTTGCCCTTGAGCGCCGTGTCGGCCGCCTGCGTGACCTCGACCACCGTGCCATGCCGCGCGGTTTTGACCTGGATGCCCCAGGTGTGTTTGGCCAGCAGGTCGCCCACCACCGAGGGGTGGCGGAAGGCCAGGTTCTTGCTGCGCACCACTTGCGTGTCGAGCAGCACATTGCCGTCGCTGCCCGGCCAGCGGGCCCACCACAGCGCGGTGCCCAGCGTGGGCGAGGCGTCCAGGCGGGCGGTGTGGTCGCGTGGCGTGAGGCCTGCGCCGGCACGGAAGACGCGCGAGATGTACAGCCGCGTGCCGCCGTTGTTGAAAAACGCGCGGGCCGCATGCGCCAGGTAGGCGGCCCGGGGCTCGGGCTCACCGCTCATGGTCAGGGCGTCCAGCCCGCCATACACGCGCTCGAACTCGGTGAACGAGGTGATGAGGCGCGGCTCGGTGGCCTTCGGGCCGCCGGTGAACTGCACCGGCCCGAACCGGGCCACGCCGGCATAACCGGTGGTGCTGGTGGGCACCCCTTCGATCGACTTGGAGCGAAAGCTCACTTCTTCCACATAAACGCCTGGGGCAAGGTACTCGGGCATGGTGTTTCCCTCTGGTCTGCGGTTGGGGGTGGTCCGAAAACGATCTGAAAAATTCAGGCAAAGACAAGGCTGGCGTCGGGCACGACGTGCGTCCGCCCCAGCACGAGGTTGAGCGGGCGCACGGCCTGCACGGTGTAGCCGGCAGGCACCTGGGTGCCGCGCAGCACGTCATCCAACCGGGCCGCCGAGGCGCGCTCCAGCGGCAGGCTGTCTTCGGGGTGCTCGGCGTCAAAGTCGGGCATGGCGGGCGGCAGGTACACCCACAGGTGCACCGGCAGTTGGGCCGGCAGGGCCGCCCCGGTGACGGCCCCCGGGCCCAGCACGGCCACGAACTCGCCACGGTCGTCGACATGGCCATGGGCCAGGCGGGCCTCGGTGGCGACGTTGGGCGCGCCGTTGCCCGGGCGGGTGATCACGACCCGGCCCCAGGGCACGCGGGCGTTCACGCCAGGCGCTGCCGTGCGCCACACCGTGCCTCGCACGGCGGTGGCGTGGCTGGGCAGGGGGTAGCGCGCCCCGGGCCACAACCAGGCCTCGCGGATGTTGTCCAGCGTGGCGGGCGGCACGCCGGCATTCAGCACCGGCGGCACCGACAAGCGACGAGGCACGAACCAGCGCAGCCCGTCCTGTGCACGCAGGTGCAGGCGCAGGCCATCGGCATCGTTGGCCGGGTTGCCATCGTCCACCGGCTCGGCCTGCTCCAGCGCACGCGCCAGCAGGCGCGCCACACGGCCTTCGTGCCGCAAGGCCACACGGCCCTCGCCATGGCCTACCCAGGGCATGGGGCAGGGTCGCTGACCCACGGCCTCCAGCTCGGTGCGCAGGAGCGCCCCACCCGGCAGGGTGACGGGGTACTGCGTGACGGCATCGCGCCACTGCACCCCCATCAGCAGTCGATGACGCACCCGGCCCATGGGCACGGTGTCCTGCGGGGTGAGCGGATGGCCCATGACGGGGGGCAAGATGGCGCTCACGATGAGGCGCCCTCGAGCTGGATGTCGGCATCCGTCACCGGCGGCGTGGGCAGGGCCACGCGCGTGTCGATGCGCACCACCCGCGCCACGTAGGGCACCGAGAGGTGGTACTCGCCCGGCAGCGAATCGAAGGTGCGCATCAGCGCCTCGGTGGAGATCTCTTCCAGCATGAGCTGCACCGAGTCGGTGGGCTGCAAGGTGGGCTCGTCTGCGTACGCTGGTGGCAAGGCCGGCTGGTACAGCAAGGGGCCCGTCAGCGAGGGCGTGCCCTCCAGCACCTGCAGCGCCCGGCCCAGGATCATGTGCTGGTACTCGGCGTTTTCAGCCCAGGGCGTGAGCAGGAAGTGCAGGTCAAGCGCCAGGTGGCCGCGGCCATCGCCATGGCCCACGGCCGACCAGGTGCTGCGCATGGTGCGGTTGAAATCCACCCGGTACAGCAAGATGGACAGCGCGTAGGTGCCGATGCGCGACGCCAGCAGCGCATCGCTGAGGTCTTCCGTGCGGATGAGCACGGCCTTGGTGGCCCGTCCGGGCACGGGTTGGCGCTCCAGAAAGGCTTGCGCCAGGAGGCGTTCGATGCTTTTGCCGACGGCTGCAATGCTGGCGTAACCACCCACGTGTGTCCCCAGTTGGGGACATCCGCTCACGACATCGACATCCCCTGTTCGAGTCGGCGAAGTGTGCCCAGCGGTGGTGCACAGCGGCCATCCCTAGGGGTAGGGGGCCCCACCGTCACACTTGAAACACCATGTGTACGCGCCGGGCCGGCGCGGCGGTCTCACGCGGCCTGGGGCACCATCGAGGCCACGATGCAATCGCGGCCCCGGGCCTTGGCGGCGTAGAGGTTGCGATCGGCCACGCGCAGGGCCTGGTCAGGATCACCGCCGGTGTACTGCACCACACCCAGACTCATGGACACCTGGAACCGTTGCCCTTTGGCGACGAATGGGTGCTCACGCAGGCGCACGGCCAGTTTTTCGGCCACGGCCTGGGCGCCGACCAGATCGGTGTCGGGCAGCAGCACCACGAACTCCTCACCGCCATAGCGCGCCACCAGGTCGATGCGTTCGCGCGTGTGCTGACGCAGCAGTTGCCCCAGTTGCCGGAGCACGTCGTCGCCAACGGCATGCCCCCACCGGTCATTGATCTGCTTGAAATGGTCGATGTCCATGATGAGGATGCTCAAGGGGCGCTCGTGACGCACTTGCCGATGGGCCTCGCGCGCCAATTGGCCCATGAAGGCGCGCCGGTTGGCCAGACCGGTGAGTGCATCACTGAGCACCAGCGACTTCAGGGCACGTTGCCGACGCTGCAGCAACCACGCCAGCAAGAACAACACCCCCGACAGCGGCAGCAGGGCCAGCAAGGCGGTGAGGCGCAGCCACAGGCTCCACCAGGGCGTGAGGGCCTCGCCCACGTACACAGGGCGGTGCAACAAGAAGGCGTAGGGCAACCAGTCCAGCAACTGCGCGGCCTCGTGGGCCAGCATCAAGACCAGGCAGGCCCACAGCCCGACGCGCATCTGGGCCATGCTGAACAACCCCCGGCCCACCACGAAGGTGATGAGCAGGAACATGCCCATGGGTGTGTCCTTGATGCCCATGCCCAAGGCCAGAATCACCAGGCCCAGCATCGTGGGCAAGAGCACGGCCTGCACGGCCAGTGCGTCGGGCGCCGGATCCAGCCGGCGCGGCCACAGCCACAGCGCCCACAAGGCCATCCACAGCAGCACGGCACCATGACCGGCCTGCAGCACAGGCCACCACCGTGCGTCGAAGGCCTGGGCAGCGCCCAGGTTCAGCATCGGCGCCCACTGCAGCAGCCAGAGGATGGCCAGCACGGGCCAGATGGCCAGGATGTAGAGCACCACGCTGGCACGGTCGGTGCGTTGCGCCACACGCTGGTCGAGTGTCTCCAGCCAGGCGGGCGTTGTCATGTGCCCTCCCGCATCGCGTCAGGCGCGCACAGGCGGCTGCACACGCGGTTGCGACCGGCGGCTTTGGCCTGGTAGAGCTGGCGGTCGGCCTCGACCAGCACGGCCTCGGCATCAGCGTCCGGGCCGGGCGCCTCGACCAGGCCGATGCTGATCGAGACCTGAAAGGTGTGCGCGCCGTCCTTGAACCGCTGCGCGGCCACGGTGCTGCGCAGGCGCTCGCACACCCTTTGGGCGTCTTCCAGCCGGGTTTGCGGCAGCAGCAAGGCGAATTCTTCACCACCCAGCCGTGCCGCGATGTCGGTGGGGGTGCGCAAGGTGCCCAGCATGATGGCACCCAGCGTGCGCAAGACCTCATCACCGGCGTGGTGCCCATGGCGGTCATTGATCAGCTTGAAGTGATCGGCGTCCAGCAGGGCCACGCACAAGGGCAGGCCGTTGCGTTCGCGGCGGGTCAGCTCGGCCTGCAAGGCGGCCATGAACCGGCGCCGGTTGGACAGACCCGTGAGCTCGTCGGTGTGAGACAGCTGGGTCAGCGAGGCGTGCATCTCGTCCAGGCGCCCGAACAGCAACAACAACAGGTACATCAGCACGCCGTAGCCGGCATAAAACACATACTCGCGCCACACCGCGAACCACCACATGGGGCGGTCGTTGACAAACAGCCCCTGCCCCAAGGCCGGCGCGTAGGTCCAGCCCGCCAGCAAGACCCCCAGGTCATGCCACAACAACATGGTGGCGCACACCACGTAGGCCACCACCATGATGCGCATGGGAAACATGAGCAGGCCGATGGCCAGCACCCCGATGAGCACCAGGTTGGTGCCGGCGGTGAAGGTGCCGGCCAGGATGGTGATGACGGTGTAGCCCACCCCGATGGACAGGCACACCAGCAGGCTGGCCGCATCCTGACGCTGCCGCGCATGACGACGCGGCCACATCCACCAGGCCAGGCCCGCATTGACCAGCACACACAGCGTGATCAGGGCCTGCAAGCCCCACATGGACGGCATGTGGAGCGAAGCGCTGACGGCCGGCGTGAGCAGGGCCCATCCATGCAGCGCCAGCACGATCACGAAAAAGGGCGTGCTGGACCACACGGCCAGCAGCACGCGGGACGCGGGAGTGGAGCTGACAAGGATCCGCTCGAAAAAATCACGCACGGGGGCGTTTCCAGTGTTGCCTGGTCAAAGGATGAACCATGGGGGGTTTATCGGCAAGCCACTGCGGGGAACAAGGCACACCAGCGTGCAAACTGCACGGGCCCTGGGGCCTTGGCGCAGGACAAGGCCCCTTCAGGCCGTCTGGGCTATGCTCACGGGCATGATTCTGATCTTGCGCTGGTTCTTGCTGGCCTCGGCCCTGCTGCTGCTGACGCAGCTGAACATCGGCATCGAGGTGCAGTCGTTTGGCTCTGCCCTGTGGGCGGCGTTCATCATCGGCCTGCTCAACGCGTTTGTGCGGCCGCTGCTGATCTTGCTGACCCTGCCGGTGACGGTGCTCACCCTGGGGCTGTTCCTGTTCGTGATCAATGCCCTGACCTTCCAGATGGCCTCTGGGCTGCTGGAGGGCTTGCAGGTGCAGGGTTTTGGCAGCGCCTTGCTGGGCTCGCTGTTCTACAGCGCGTGCGGCCTGGTGATCGACACGGCCTTGCAACGCCTGTTTGGCCGCCGGATGCTGATCAAGGATCGCTGAGCGCCGGTCCGTGAGCGGCCATCCTGGAGGGCTCACAGGGGGGCCAGCCGCCGCCGCAAGCCCGCCAGCGCGTGCTCGACCGTGGCCTGCCGCACGGCCGCACGGTCGCCCGTGAAATGGTGGCAAGCCGCGTGCGCCGCCCCGCTGCGATGCGCCCAGGCCAGCCACACCGTGCCCACCGGCTTGGCGGGGCTGCCACCACCGGGCCCGGCGATGCCGGTGACGGCCACCGCCCAGTCTGCCGGCACCGCACTGTGCACCAGCGCGCCCCGGGCCATGGCCAGGGCCACCGGCTCACTGACCGCACCATGCTCGGCGATCAAGGCCGCTGGCACGCCCAGCCATTCGGCCTTGGCCTCGTTGCTGTAGGTGACGACGCCCCGCTCGAACCACAGGCTGGAGCCCGCCAGCTCGGTGCAGCAGGCCGCGATCAGCCCCCCCGTGCAGGACTCGGCGGTCACGAGGCGCTCGCCGCGCGCCAGCAACAAGGTGGCCAGCGCCTCGACGGCGGGCAGGTGGGTCACGGTGTCCATGTAAAACGCTCCTGAACCATGTTGCGCATGGGCGGTGTTCAACCCAGCAGGCCCACCGCCGGGCCGCCTTGCCGCCAGGCCACCGCCAGGGCCAGCAGCAACAGGGTGCAGCCTGCCGCCACCAGGTCATCGAACATGATGCCCAGCCCCTGGGCCCAGCCGATGGACCGCCCCGGGCGGGCTTTGAACAAGGCATCGGCCCAGCCCACGGGGCCGACCTTGGCCATGTCGAACACCCGAAAGGTGATGACCGCCACCAGCTCACCCCGCCAGTCAACAGGTGAGGCCACCCACAACACCAGCCAGATGGCCCAGACCTCGTCCCACACCACCGAGCCGGGGTCGGCCACGCGCAAGGCCTGCGCCGTGCGGGTGCAGGCCCACCAGCCCAGCAGCCAGCCTGCCGCGAGGGTCAGGGCCCAGTAGAGATCCGCCACCGTCCCCCGGCCCCAGACCCCGTCCAGCGCAGCAAACACCAGCCAGCCCCACAAGGTGCCGACCGTGCCGGGCATGATGGGACTGAGCCCGCTGCCCGCACCAAACGACAGCAGGTGGGCCGGATGAGACAGCATCAGCCGGGCAGACGGCCTGCGCGGCGGCTGGGTCAGGACAGCGTCCGAGACGTCTGCGGGGTTCATGCCGACACCTTGAAGTGGTCAAACGAGGTCCAGCGGTTGGCCACGGCCTGCCGGGGCGCGTCGTCGGGCCAGGCGTCCAGCTCGCCCCGCCACAGGCGCAGGCCAGGCTCGGCCTCGATGGCGCCGATGCGGCTCACGCGCAGGCCCAGGGCGTCGCCCAGCGCCTGCACCTCGGTGCGCCGATCGGCCGGCGCCGTGAAGACCAGTTCGTAGTCATCGCCCCCGGCCAGGATGCCATCGTGCCGCTCAGCCTCTGAGCGGGCCCACAACACGGGGCTGACCGGCAGCGCGTCCAGCACCACCGAGGCACCCACCCGGCTGCGCCGCAGGATGTGCCCCAGGTCGCCCAGCAGGCCATCAGAGACGTCGGCGGCGGCGGTGGCCAGCCCCCGCAAGCCCAGGCCCAGTGCCACCCGGGGCTGCGGGCACTCCATGGCCCGGCGGGCCACCTCGAAATGCTCGGCCGACAGGCTGAGGCGCCCCCGGAAGGCCTCCAGGGCCAGGCGGGCCTCACCGGGCGTGCCGCTCACCCACAGGTCGTCACCGGGGCGGGCGCCGCTGCGCAGCAGGGCTTGCCCAGGGGGCACCTCGCCGAACACCGTGATGCCGATGGCCAGTGGCCCCGCCGTGGTGTCGCCGCCGATCAGCTCGCAGTCGTGCTCGTCGGCCAGCTGGAACAAGCCCCGGGCGAAATCGGCCAGCCAGGGCGTCTCCACCCGGGGCAGGGTCAGCGCCAGGGTGAAGCCCAGGGGCCGGGCGCCGCAGGCGGCCAGGTCCGACAGGTTCACGGCCAGGGCCTTGTGGCCCAAACGCACCGGATCGACGGTGGACAGAAAGTGCCGTCCTTCCACCAGCGTGTCGGTGGAGACGGCCAGTTGCTGGCCCGGCGACGGCGCGATGATCGCGCAATCGTCACCGTTGCCCACCACGGCACGGCGCGGACCGACGCCCGCGGGACGGCAGAAAAAGGTCTCGATGAGGTCGAATTCGCCCAGGCTCATGGGTGGGATTGTCGCGCCAAGCGACGCGCTCTTCGAAGGTATTGCGGAGATCCACACGCCACACCGCTCGGGAGTTCCTAGAATCAGGGGGTTAGGCCGCGCTCTTGCCGCCACGCCACACAAGGCACGCTCATGACCACCCCTGAAGAAAAACGCGCAGAACTCAAGAAGGCCGCCCTCGAATACCACGAGTGGCCCACGCCCGGCAAACTGGCCATCAGCGCCACCAAGCAGCTCACCAACCAGCGTGACCTGGCCCTGGCCTACTCGCCCGGGGTGGCGGCGCCCTGTGAGGAGATCGTCGAGAACCCGGTCAACGCCTTCAAGTACACCAGCCGGGGCAACCTGGTGGCCGTCATCACCAACGGCACGGCCGTGCTGGGCCTGGGCGACATCGGCCCCCTGGCGGCCAAGCCGGTGATGGAGGGCAAGGCCGTCCTGTTCAAGAAGTTCGCCGACATCGATGTGTTCGACATCGAGATCAACGAGAAAGATCCGGAAAAGCTGGTGGAGATCATCGCCAGCCTGGAGCCGACCTTTGGCGGGGTCAACCTCGAAGACATCAAGGCGCCCGATTGTTTTTATGTGGAACGCCAGTTGCGCGACCGCATGAACATCCCCGTGTTCCACGACGACCAGCACGGCACCGCCATCGTGGTGGGTGCGGCCCTGCTCAACGGCCTGAAGGTGGTGGGCAAGGACATCAAGCAGGTCAAACTGGTCACCTCGGGCGCGGGTGCGGCCGCCCTGGCCTGCCTGCAACTGCTGGTCAAGCTGGGCCTGCCGCGCGAAAACATCTGGGTGACCGACCTGGCCGGCGTGGTCTACGAGGGCCGCACCGAACTGATGGACCCGGACAAGGCGCTGTTTGCACAAAAGACCGAGCAGCGCAAGCTGGCCGAGGTCATCGACGGCGCGGATGTGTTCCTGGGCCTGTCGGCCGGTGGCGTGCTCAAGCCCGACATGGTGGCCAAGATGGCGGCGAATCCCTTGATTTTTGCGCTGGCCAACCCCAACCCGGAAATCCTGCCCGATGACGTGAAGGTCGTGCGCGACGACGCCATCATGGCCACGGGGCGCACCGACTACCCCAACCAGGTCAACAACGTCCTGTGCTTCCCGTACATCTTCCGGGGTGCGCTGGATTCGGGCGCCACCACCATCACCGACGAGATGGAGATCGCGGCCGTGCACGCGATTGCCGAGCTGGCCCAGGCCGAGCAAAACGAGGTGGTGGCGGCGGCCTATGCGGGCTCGAACCTGAGCTTCGGCCCGGAATACCTGATTCCCAAGCCGTTTGATCCGCGCCTGATGATCAAGATCGCCCCGGCCGTGGCCCGGGCGGCCGAGGCCTCGGGTGTGGCCCTGCGCCCCGTCACCGACTACAACGCCTACACCGAAAAGCTGCAAAGCTTCGTCTACGCCTCGGGCAACACGATGAAGCCCATCTTCAGCGTGGCCAAGCGGGCGCTGCACAAGCGCATCGCCTACGCCGAGGGCGAAAACGAAGGCGTGCTGCGCGCCGCGCAGATCGTGGTGGACGAGAACATCGCCCGGCCCATGCTGATCGGCCGGGCGGCCGTGATCGAGCAGCGCATCGAGCGCTTCGGCCTGCGCCTGCGGGTGGGCACCGACGTGGACGTGGTCAGCACCGAAAACGACCCGCGCTACCGCGACTACTGGCAAACCTACCACCAGCTCACCGAGCGCAAGGGCGTGACCCAGCAGATGGCCAAGATCGAGATGCGCCGCCGCCTGACGCTGATCGGCTCGATGCTGGTGCACAAGGGCGACGCCGACGGCCTGATCTGCGGCACCTGGGGCAACCACGCCCTGCACCTGCACTACATCGACCAGGTGATCGGCAAGCGCGAGGGGGTGAAGACCTACGGCGCCATGACGGGCCTGATCCTGCCGGGTCGCACGGTCAACATCCTGGACACGCACATCAACTACGACCCGACGGCCGCCCAACTGGCCGAAATCACCATCATGGGTGCCGAAGAGATGATGCGCTTTGGCCAGCGCCCCAAGGCGGCGCTGCTGTCGCACTCGAACTTTGGGTCGAGCAACCAGCCCTCGGCGGTGAAGATGCGCGAGGCCCTGGCCCTGATCCAGGAGCAGGCCCCCTGGCTGGAGATCGACGGCGAGATGCACGGCGACACCGCCCTGGACGAGCCCTACCGCCAGCAACTGATGCCCAACAGCACGCTGACCGGCGAGGCCAACCTGCTGGTGTGCCCCAACATCGACGCGGCCAACATCTCGTACAACCTGCTGAAGGTGGCCGCTGGCAACAACATCGCCCTGGGGCCGGTGCTGCTGGGCGCGGCCAAGCCGGTGTGCATCCTGACGCCGTCGGCCACGGTGCGCCGCATCGTCAACATGACGGCCATGACGGTGGCCGACGCCAACGCGATTCGCTGAGCGCCAGCACCCACCCGGACCCTGACGGCGTATAACACAAGCTGTCAAGCCCCCGGAAAAAGGCCCCTGTCTCGCCATATCTGCGGGACAGGGGCCTTGAGCTTTTGGGCCGATTTCTATAGCATCACGGCTTTCACGAAGAAGCCACTGGCTGACGGCAATCCGGCAGGATACACCCAAACATGGTGCTGAGCATTTTCTCGCGCTCGTCCACAGGTCGTCGCGTGTTCGCTTCCTGGCTGGGCTCGCTGCTGGTCGGTGCCAGTTTGGGATGGGGTCTGCCGGGCTCGGCGCAGGCCTTCACGGAGAGCCGTCCGCAGGCTCGGGCCGAGGCCCCTGTCGCCACCTCCGGTCTGCCGGTGGTGGCCTTGAGCGAACTGCCTGCGCAGGCCCGCAAGGTGCATGCACAGATTCTCGGTGGCGGTCCATTCCGTTACGACAAGGATGGCACGGTGTTTTTCAACCGTGAGCGCCTGCTGCCTCGCCAAGCCCGCGGGTTTTATCGTGAATACACCGTGCCCACGCCGGGCGTGCGTCACCGGGGAGCCCGGCGCATCGTTTGTGGGGGCAAGGTGGTGCACCTGCCTGAAACTTGTTTCTACACCGAGGATCACTATCAAAGCTTTCGCGAGATTGACGCCCGACGTTGACAAAGTGGCCCAGCAGGTCCATCGTTCTTTTCGTTCTTTTGCCCTGAAACTCAACCTTGCCCCACAGGCCATCGACCCTCGGTGACCTCAAGGCCCTCAGCGATCATGTTGTTGCAATCCGTTCGACCCAACATCGTTCAAGCCATCCGCGCCTACCGCCCGGAAGATTTGCAACAGGCGGCCAATGCGGTCGGCCACCACTTCCTGTACACCAACCTTCGCGGTGCCAAGACCAAGCAGGACGTGCTGGACGTCATCGCCCGCGACTTCCTGTTCCCGGACCACTTCGGCAAGAACCTCGACGCGCTGTACGACTGCATGACCGACATGGTCCACAAGTCGGGGCCGCAGCCGGGTTTTGTGGTGGTGCTGGAGCTGATTCCCGGCGGCACCGAGTTCGACCGCGAATCGCGCGAGCAACTGCTGGACGCCTTCCGCGATGCGGCCGATTTCTGGGGCGAGCGCAAGATCGCCTTCCGCGTGTTTTATTCGATGGCCCTGTCGGGCAAAGAATCGGTGGGCAACTGGGACAAGGCCGACGTGGCCCAGAACGACACCCCGGTCAAGCCGGTGAAGGTGTCGAAAAACGCGGTGCAGCCCATCGTGATGAACCTGCCGCCCATGAGCAGCGTGTTCGACACCGGCGCCCTGCTGGCCGCCGCCTGAACCCGGCAGGGTCCCTGCGCCCTGCCCCCTGCCCCCTGAACACCGGCCCTGACGCTGCGACGTCGGGCCGGTTTTTTCATGGGCCATCCCCATCTGCAGGCCGCGATTGGGCCAGGCGGGCAAACTGTGCCCGAAGCCAGCGGTACAGCACGGCCATGTCCTGAGGTCGCGGATCGTCTTTGCGGTGCACGAAATGGTCGCCTGTCTCCAGGGGCAACATCGGCCACAGCGCCACCAGCCGGCCTTCGTCCAGGGCAGGACGAATGAGCGGCCAGACGCCGATGGCCACGCCCAGGCCTTGTTCGGCCGCGCGCAAGGCCGAGAGGTTCGAGTCCAGCAGCAGATCGGCACGGCGTGGCACCTCATCGACGCCCAGCAGGCGGGCCGCCAGCCCCCAATCCGACACATCGGCGCGCTGGTGAATCAAGGTGTGCTGGGCCAGGTCCTGCACCGTGCGCACCGGATGGCGCTCTGCCACAGCGGGTGAGGCCACCAAGGTGGCGCTGCTGCCCCCCAGTGACTGGCTCGTCAGGCCTGGCCAGCGACCGTCGCCATACCGAATGGCCGCCCAGCGGTGCGGACCCCTGAGGGTGTTCAGCGACATGGACGACTCGATGCGCAGCTCGATGTCGGGGTGGGCCGCCTGGAAATCGGCCAGCACCGGCAACACCACCTCGTGGGCCACCAAGGGCGTCATCGACAAGTGAATGACCGAGCGCGCGCGCCTGGCCATCAACTGCTCATGCCCCCGCCGGTAATGGGCCAGCACCTCAGAGGCCAGCTCGGCGTAGGCACAGCCTTCCACGGTCAAGGCCACCCGGCGCCCCTGGCGCACGAACAAGGGGTGATTGAGGTAGGCCTCCAGCTGCCGGATCTGCTGGCTCACCGCCGAGGTGGTGATGTGCAGTTCTTCGGCCGCCCGCGTGAAGTTCATGAGCCGCGCAGCGGCCTCGAAGGCGGGCAGCCATTGCAGGGGTGGTGGACGACGAGGCATGGACTGGAGGGGGATTGCTTGTGAAGTTTAGCTTCACTGCAGTCAAGCATCGATCGCTGGCGTGCTCATCCCGGAATGCCTACAGTGCACGGATCATGCTGAAAATGAAGCCCCACTGCGAAACCTGCCGCACCCCCACCGGCTTGACCGACCTCGCCTACATCTGCTCGTACGAATGCACGTTTTGCGAGTCCTGCACCACCGCCACAGGGGCCGTGTGCCCCAACTGCAAGGGCAATCTGGTGGCGCGCCCGCTGCGCACCAAACCGCCACTGCAGGCCCTGGGGTCGCAACTCTCGCGCAAGCTCTTTGGTCGGTGAACACCGATGGACGGCGGCGCGCGTTCAGCGCCGCGCCCGCATCCGCCAGGCGTCCAGTTGGCGCGCCAGCGAGGGGGTCTGCTGCCCCAGGTAGGTCGGGGCGATCAAGGTCACCGATGCGGGCTCGATGCCCAGCTCGTGCAGCCCCGGCAGGCGCCCGCTGAGCACGTTGTCCACCTTCATCGAGTCCAGGTTGTCGGGCGACATGGGGGGCTCGCCCGGCAGGCAAGCCAGCACCGCGGCCTGCACGCGCCCCACCGCCATGGGCACGGGCAGCACCGGGCGGGGATGCCCGCTGGCGCGGCCGGCCAGGCGCACGAGGTCGGCCAGGGTCAGCACCTGGGGGCCGCCCAGCTCGAAGGTCTGCCCCACCAGGGTGGGGTCGGTGACGGCGCGCACCACGGCGCGGGCCACATCCTCCACCCACACGGGCTGAAAGCGCGCGTGGGCGCCGGCCAGGGGCATCACGGGCGCCAGGCGCAGCAACTGGGCAAAGAGGTTCAAGAAGCGGTCGTGCTCGCCAAAGATCACGCTGGGGCGCAAGATGACCAGGGGCACGCCCGAGGCCTTCAACGCGGCCTCGCCCAAGGCCTTGGTGCGCAGGTAGTGGGATGGCGCCCGTGCCGCCTCATCCGGCACGCCCAGCGCGCTGATGTGCACCAGGCGCTGCACGCCAGCGGCACGGCAGGCGGCGGCCAGGCGCTGCGGCAGCATGACATGCACCTGCTCGAAGGCCTGCGGGCTGCCATGCAGGATGGCGATCAGGTTGACGACCACATCGGCGTCTCGCAGCACGGCGGCCAGGTCGGGGTCCTGGTGCACGTCGGCGGCCACGACGTCCACCTGGGGCAGCGGGAACAGGTGCTTGCCGCGCTCTCGCCGGCGAGACGGCACCACGATGCGGGCCGCCGCCAGACCGGTGTGGGTCTGCAAGGCCGATTGCAACTGTTCGCACACGGACCGGCCCACAAAACCTGTCCCACCCAGAACCACGATGCGCTTCATGTGTTGAACTCCTGTTTGAGCACGCCAGACGCCCGAATCAGGGCAGGTCACCGGCTTCGGCCGGCGCGTCCACTTGCCGGGGACCGATGGTGGCCCCCAGCCGTGGGGTGATCGACAGGGGATGGCCGTGCAGCAGGTGGGCATACACCACCGCGTTGGCCAGCACCTTCTTCACGTAGTCACGCGTTTCGGTGAAGGGCACGTTCTCCACCCAGGCGGCGGCCTCCATGGTGGGGCCCTGTCGCCAGCGCCGGGGGCGGCTGGGCCCGGCGTTGTACGCTGCCGCCGCCAGGGCCTCGGTGCCCTGGAAATCATCGAGCACCAGCTTGAGGTAACCGGCACCGATGCGCAGGTTGGTGTCCAGCTCGGTCAGGCGGCTGGGGTGGTAGTCGAGGCCCAGCTTGCGCGCCGTCCAGGCGGCGGTGCGGGGCATCACCTGCATCAAACCCGAGGCGCCGACATGAGAGCGCGCAGCGATGATGAAGCGCGACTCCTGACGGATCAGGCCATACATGTACGACGGGGGCAGCCCCACCTCGCGCGCCGCCTGCAACACCTCGTCACGGAAGGGCGTGGGGTAGCGCTGGCTGAGGTCGATGACGCCTTGGGTGCGGTCGCTGGTGTTGATGCAGCGGTCCCAGATGGCACGCGCGCACGCGGCATCGGCGGTGGCCAGCAACTGGCGGTCATTGAAACCGCCGGGCGTGCTGTGGCGCAGGGTGTAGTTCCACTCCCGCACGGCCTCGCTGCGCAAGCCCAGGGCAAACAGCCGCAGTGCGCGGTCGATGCCCGGCTGGTCCAGGGCCCACTGCCGCTCCTGGTCGGTCAGGGGCGCCGGCGGGGTGATGGCCGGCGCGGCGCGCCCGTGCAGTGCCTCCTGGGCCAACTGCCCATAAAAACTCAAAGGGTGAACCACCTGGGCCAGCAGGGCCCGACCGCGCTGCCGGGCGGGCTCACCCGCCGGACCGGCGGGCGCCGCGGCCAGCAAGGCCCTGGCCTTCCAGTAGCGCCAGGCCTCTTCCTGCTGTTCGGCCTCGGGCATGGCATCGATGGCCTGCGCCACCAGGGCCCAGCGCGCTGGCTGCCCGGTCACGGCGGCGCGCAGGCCACTGCGGGCCATCCACTCCAGCGTGTCGGTGGACCACACGGCCGCTGCGGCGCCGCCGGCGTGCGGACGCCATTCGCCTGTGGACACGGCCAGGGCCAGGTCGGCCAGGGCGCGCTCGAAGTGCGCCGGCGCCTCGGGCAGGAAGCGCCAGGCCGAATGGCGACCCAGGTGCGCCCACGCCCAGGCCGACTCTTCGGTGCGCCACTGCCAGGCCTGGCGCACCGCCGGGTCGCCGATGGCACTGGCGGCGGCCTCGGGGTCGGTGGTGGCCCAGCGGATGAAGGCCAGCAGATTGAGCGGCCCTCGCCAGGCGGGTGTCACCTCGGGCATGGCCCGCGCCTCGGTGGCCTGTTTGCCACGACGCACCGAACGCCCCGGCGCTGGCGTGGGCGCCATGCGTGCGCCCGGCGTGCGGGGGCCGGCACGGTCGGCGCGAACCTTGGCCGCCGACGTGGCTGGCAACAAAAACTCGCTAGGCGAGGACATCAGTGCGGAGAGGATGGCCGGCGCGCTGGCGCCCAGCAAGCCACCGGTCTGCTGGATGGCGCGCGGCCGGTTGGCCTCAACAGTCAGGCGCAGCTTGCGCCACACATCGTCTGGCTTGAACACACCCGCGGCCAGCAAACGGCTGGCCATGCCGTGGCAGCCCGCATCGGCATCCCGCTGCCCCCACCAGAGCTCACGCGCCTGCTGGGCCCAGTCTGGCGTGCCGGCCATCGACACCCCGGTGTCAAACCGGGCCCACCAGGTGTAGCAACTGACCTCCCGGTCGTCGTCCATCCGAAAGGCCGGCACGACACGCAGGAAGGTGGACCAATCCTGACGGCGCCCCAGCTCCAGCAGCCAGTCGTTGCGGGCCCGATCGGCCACGTACGACCCGGGCCAACGGGCCAGGAAGGCGTCCACCTCGTCCACAGACGCCTCGGGCAGACGGCGGTTGATGGCCCAGTAATCGGCCCAGGGGGCCAGGGGATGCCCGGCCTGGGTCAGCGCATCACGGGTGCGCGCCAGGGTGGCCTGATCGCTGGTGCGGAAGGCCTCGCGCGCGGCCAGCACGGTGCGGTCGCCATCGCTGGTGGCACCGTCTTGAAGGGGCGCGTCCTGCGCCCAGGCGGCACCGGCCAGCCCGCACGCCACCAGCAGCCTCGCACCCCACGTCACCCCCGCATACACTGATCGCACGTCCTTGTTCCTTTGCTGCTGCCTGCGCCCATGTTGCCCCCAGAACACTCCGAAGACCGCACCACCCTGCGTCGCGAACTGCAAAAAAAACGCCGCGACTGGTGGGACAACGCGGCAGACCGCGATGTGGCTGACGCGGCCTTGGGCGAACGCCTGTGGCAGGTGCTGCAACAGCTGGAGCCGGATTGCCTGGGGCTGTACTGGGCACTCCCTGGGGAATTTAACCCGAACGCCCTGGCCCTTCAGGCGCAGCGGTTGTTGGGCTGCCGCCTGGCGCTGCCGCGGGCGCGCAAATCGCCGCCCTCGATGGCCTACCAGTTGTGGGACGGCCAGCCCCCCAGCGAGCGCGACGACCACGGGATCGCCTGCGCCAGCGGCGCGCCGGTCACGCCCGACGTGGTGCTGGTGCCCTGCGTGGGCCACACCCGCGACGGCTACCGCCTGGGCTACGGCGGCGGCTACTTCGACCGGTACCTGGCCGCACACCCCGAAGTGGTGAGCATCGGTCTGGGATGGGAGGTGGGCGACATCCCGCCCGAGCGCTGGACCGCGGGTAAACACGATATCCCTCTGATGGTGGTGATCACCGAGCGCCACACCTGGAGCGCTTAACGCACCCCATGTCTCGGGGGGTGATCATGGTGAACCCTGGGCCATGGCCGGGATCGCCGCGCGATGATTACTCAAACAGGCAGCCTTCCCCAGGCGACCTGAAGCCCGTCACCGGAAGTTCATCAGCACATCTCTGAGGAAGTACCCATCATGATGATCAAGAAGCTGTCCACCGCCATCGCCCTGGTGGCCGTCGCCACCGCCGCCTCCGCGGCCAACCAGCCGTTCACCGCCACCAACGCCACCGTCGGCATCGACGCCAGCGCCATTTCGGCCACCGGCTACAGCCTGAGCGCCACGGGTGCCGCATCGCTCAGCGGTGGCACCTTGACGATCGCTGTCGAGTCGCTCGGTCTGGACACCAGCCCCGGCGCCCTGGACATCAACTTTGCCGAAACCGGCGGCCTGAAGCTGACCAAGGCGTTCAACCCCAGCATCACCCTGACCGACTTCACCTTCGACCTGTCGACCAACACCTTGTATGGTGACCTGAAGGCGGGCATCTTCCTGAACCTGAACGACCAGTCCCTGCTGACCGCCACGAACGTGAGCAGCAGCTTTGGTGGCGTGGATGGCACCAGCGTGACCTCCTCGGGCAGCGCCCGCACTCTGGGCCTGTCGGCCAGCGGCTTCGTGCTGTCGCAAGCCTTCCGTGATTACCTGACCGACGCCGAAGTCAATCCCGATGATTTTGGCTACATCGCCGACATGATCACCGCCGTGAACATCGGCACCGTGTCGATCACCCCCACGGTGCCCGCCGTGCCCGAGCCCTCCACCTACGCCCTGATGGGCCTGGGTCTGGTCGGCATGGCCCTGGTGTCGCGCCGCCGCCGTCAGGCCTGATCCCTGGCGTGCCCTCACGGGCACCTGGTTGGAAAGCCCGCCTTAGCCCGCCCTAGCCCGCCTTGTGCGGGCTTTTTGCTGGGTTCAAACCACGGCGCGGAGCCCGATCACCCGTCCAGCCCGGGCACATCGCGCAACGGCAGGCACGGCGCCCGGCTCCGTCGCACGCCACGGTCAGGCATCAGGCCGCCGGGGGTGGCGGGTGGGCGCCTCGATGCGGCCGAGGCGCGCAGGCATGGGCTGGGCCGAGCTTCGCGGGCGAAGATCGGCTTCGTGATCTGACTGGCCGGGGATGTTTGAGCGGAGCGCCAGCGCAGCGAGTTCCACGGCCCCAGCCCATGGCGAGCACCGCAGGGAAGCCCGGCGCCAGCAGGGCCCGCATCGTGAAGCCCGCCCGCCGCCCCCGGCGGCCTGATGCCTTCCACCCCACACCAACCATATGCCCAAAACCAAAAGCCTCCCGAAGGAGGCTCTTGGTGCGGCGATGCGCGGGTGTTCAGCCGATCAGATCAGCTGATCAGAAGCGCCAGCCGATGCCCAGGCCCACCAGCAGCGGGTCGACCTTGACCTTGCCCAAGTTTGTACCGCCGGCATCCAGATCGGTGCGGATTTGCACCTTCTTGACGTCCAGGTTCAGGTACATGCCCTTGCTGATTTCGTAGTCCACACCGGCTTGCAGCGCGAAGCCGAAGCTGTTCTTGTCGATCGACAGGCCGGCAGGCAGGTCCACACTGGAGAAGCGGGTGTAGTTCACACCGGCGCCCACATAGGGCTTGAAGCCGTTGACCTGGTCAAAGTGGTACTGCACGGTCAGCACGGGCGGCAGGTGCTTCAGGGTGCCGATCTTGCTGCCATCGGCCTTGACGTCCTGCTTTTGCGGGTAGGTCAGGATCAGCTCGGCGGCGATGTTGGGCGTGAAGAAGTAGGTGATGTCCACTTCGGGCAGCCACTTGCTGTTGATGCCCACGTCCAGTCCATCAATGGTGTCCTTGTTGGCCGGGTCGAGGTGAACGGCGCGCGCGCGCACCAGCCAGGCGCCATCAGACGACTGGGCCAGAGCAGGGGTCAGGGTGGAGGCGGCCAGGGCCAGTGCAGCAGCGATGCGAACAGCGGTGTGTGTCATGGTGGTGTCCTTCTTGTTGAACAGGATTCCTGCGGCCCCGACCGGAGCCGCGATGGAGTCATTTCAACAAGCGCGGGCACACACCAACTTGTGCTGCATCAAGTCGCCAGGGGCCGCCCACGTCGCCGGTACGGCCACCACCACGTGTCTTTGCGCCAGATCAGAGGCCGCCGCCGTGGGCGATGCCGCCACGCAACAGTCGGCCGTCAGCCCGGCGGCGGGCTCACCAGCCCAGGCGCTCGCAGATGGCCTTGACCGTGGTGGCCTGGTTCATCGTGTAGAAGTGCAGGCCCGGCACGCCGGCGCAGCGCAGCTGGTCGCACAGGTCCACCACCACGTCCAGCCCGAAGGCCTGGATGGAGGCCTTGTCGTCGCCAAAGCCTTCCAGGCGGGTGCGGATCCAGCGCGGGATCTCGGCGCCACAGGCGTCCGAAAAACGCAGTAACTGGCTGGCGTTGGTGATGGGCATGATGCCCGGCACCACGGGGATGGTGGCGCCGGCCTTCTCGGCTTCATCGACGAAGCGGAAGTAGGCGTCGGTGTTGTAGAAGTACTGGGTGATGGCCACGTCGGCACCCGCCTTCACCTTGGTGACGTAGGCCTGCAGATCGGCCTGCGGGTTGCGGGCCTGGGGGTGCATCTCGGGGTAGGCGCCCACCTCGATGTGGAAGTGGCCGCCGGTTTCTTCGCGGATGAAGGCCACCAGTTCGCTGGCGTACTTGAACTCGCCAAAGCCGCCATAGCCGCTGGGCAGGTCGCCCCGCAGGGCCACGATGCGCGTGATGCCATCGGCCTTGAACTGGGCCAGTTGCTCGCGCACGCTGGCCTTGCTGGCGCCGATGCACGAAAAGTGCGGCGCGGCATCGCAGCCTTCGGCCAGGATGGCGCGCACGGTCTGGATGGTGCCGTCCTGCGTGGAGCCGCCGGCGCCGTAGGTAACCGAGCAGTACTCGGGCTTGAGCGGGTAGAGCTGCTGGCGCACGGCCGAGAGCTTGTCCACGCCCTCGGGCGTCTTGGGCGGGAAGAACTCGAAGCTGATGGGCAGGCGCTGCTGCGTGGGGTCTACGGTGGTCATGAGTCAGATCACGCTTGCTCGGGCGCCAGCGGCGACTGCGCCCAGATGAAGAATTCCAGGTTGCCGTCGCCACCGGCAATCGGGCTGGCAAAGCCCTTGTGCACCTTCCAGCCCAGGTCGGTACAGGCGCGGCGCACCATGTCGCGGGCACGCGCGTGCTGGGCCGGGTCTTTGACGACGCCGCCCTTGCCCACGTGCTCTTTGCCCACCTCGAACTGCGGCTTGATCAACATGACCACCTGGCCACCGGGCTTCAGCCAGGGGCCCAGGCCGGGCACGATCTTGGACAGCGCGATGAAAGACAAATCGGCCACGATCAAATCAAAGCCCTCGGCCGGCGCGTGCTCGCGCAGCGCACTGCCGTCCAGCTCGCGGGCGTTGAGGTTTTCCAGGCACACCACGCGCTCATCGGCCTTGAGCTTGTCGTGCAACTGGCCATGGCCCACGTCCACGCCCACCACGCGGGCCGCGCCCTGCGTGAGCAGCACATCGGTGAAGCCACCCGTGCTTTGGCCCACGTCCAGGCAGGTCATGCCTGCCGGGCTCAGGCCGATGTGCGCCAGGGCGCCCTCCAGCTTGAGACCGGCACGCGACACCCAGCGCAGCTCGTCGTCGTTGGTGACGCGCAGCTGCGCGTCCTCGGGCAGGTCTTCACCCGCCTTGCGCAGCGTGGTCCAGCCCTTGGGGCCCAGCCACTGTGCGGCGCCCGCGTCCACCAGGCGGTGGGCGGCAGAGCGGGTGGGCGCATGCCCATGTTGAACGAGTAGCTGGTCAGCGCGTGGCATGCAATTCCTAACAATGGGCCGCAGGGGCGAGATCAATACCTGTAAGTGTCAGGCTTGTAGGGGCCTTGCTTGGACACGCCGATGTAAGCGGCCTGCTCTTCCGTCAGCTCGGTCAGCTGGGCGTTGAGCGTGACCAACTGCAGGCGGGCCACCTTTTCATCGAGGTGCTTGGGCAGCACGTAGACTTTGCCGCTCTCGTAGGCCTCGGGGCGGGTGAACAGCTCGATCTGCGCGATGGTCTGGTTGGCAAAGCTCGACGACATCACGTAGCTGGGGTGGCCGGTACCACAGCCCAGGTTCACCAGGCGACCCTTGGCCAGCATGATGATGCGCTTGCCATCGGGGAAGATGACATGGTCGACCTGCGGCTTGATCTCTTCCCAGCGGCACTTGGCTTCGGCCTCGGCCACATCGATCTCGTTGTCGAAGTGACCGATGTTGCACACGATGGCGTTTTCCTTCATCGCCTCCATGTGCTTGTAGGTGATCACGCTCTTGTTGCCGGTGGCGGTCACGAAGATGTCGGCCTTGTCGGCGGCGTAGTCCATGGTCACCACGCGGTAGCCTTCCATGGCGGCCTGCAGGGCGTTGATGGGATCGATCTCGGTCACCCACACCTGGGCGCTCAGGGCGCGCAAGGCCTGGGCCGAGCCCTTGCCCACGTCGCCATAGCCACACACCACGGCGATCTTGCCGGCCACCATCACGTCGGTGGCCCGCTTGATGCCATCGACCAGCGATTCGCGACAGCCATACAGGTTGTCAAACTTGCTCTTGGTGACCGAGTCATTGACGTTGATGGCGCGGAACATCAACGTGCCCTTGGCGCTCATCTCGTTCAGGCGGTGCACGCCGGTGGTGGTTTCTTCAGTCACGCCAATGATCTCGGCGCTCTTGCGGCTGTACCAGGTGCTGTCTTGGGCCAGCTTGGCCTTGATGGCAGCGAACAGGATGCGCTCTTCTTCGCTGCCGGGGTTGGCCAGCACCGACGGGTCGGTCTCGGCCTTCTTGCCCAGGTGCATCAGCAGCGTGGCATCTCCACCATCGTCCAGGATCATGTTGGGGCCTTCGCCCTTGGCGCCCTTCGGCGCAAAGTCGAAGATGCGGTGGGTGTAGTCCCAGTAATCCTCCAGAGACTCGCCCTTGTAAGCGAACACCGGTGTGCCGTTGGCCACCAGGGCCGCGGCCGCGTGGTCTTGCGTGGAGTAGATGTTGCACGAGGCCCAGCGCACCTCAGCGCCCAGGGCTTGCAGGGTTTCGACCAGCACGCCGGTCTGGATGGTCATGTGCAGCGAGCCGGTGATGCGCGCGCCCTTCAGGGGCTGGCTGGCGGCGTATTCGCGACGGATGGCCATCAGCGCGGGCATTTCGTGCTCGGCGATGGTGAGTTCCTTGCGGCCCCAGTCGGCCAGCGACAAATCGGCAACAACGTACTGGTCGGTGGCCAGTGGCTTGAGAACAGCGTTCATGACAGAGCTCCTAAAGGGGGTTCAGAAGCCGCCGTGCGCTGCCGGGAACATGAGAAATGGACACAGCTCACCCAGCGGGACACATGCGGGTGAGCGCCGTTGCAATGCAGAAACTGTCGAGCCTGGGGCCTGTGAGCCAGACCTTGCAACGCTCCTCGACAGTCGGGTGATTATAGGCGGGCAGGGACCGCCCGGACACCCCTGGCCGAGACAATCCGGCGGCGGGCGGGGGCGCTTGTTGAAAGATGCACGAGAAAGATGCACGCATTTGGCGGCCTTGATCTGCCTCATGCCCTGTGGGGCTTGTGGGCACACTCATGATGCTGACGCCCGAGCACGCCGGTCTCTTTCAACCTGCCCATGACCCATCCCGCCCCCCTGCCCGCCGATGAACCCCAGCGCCTGGCGAGCCTGCACGAGTTGCTGGTGCTGGACAGCCCGCCCGAACCACTGTTCGATGCCCTGACCCGCATGGCCGCGCAGCATTGCGGCACCGAGATCGCCCTGATCTCGCTGGTGGATGCCGAACGGCAGTGGTTCAAGGCCTGCGTGGGCCTGCCGGGGGTGAGCGAAACCGGACGAGACGTGGCCTTTTGCGCCCATGCGATCCTGCAAGGTGGCATCCTGGAGGTGCCCGACGCCCAGGAGGATCCCCGCTTCGCCAACAACCCCCTGGTCACCGACGCACCGCACATCCGCTTTTATGCAGGGGCACCGCTGACGCTGCGCCATGGGGCCTGCATCGGCACCCTGTGTGTGATCGACCGCGCACCGCGCCAACTGACGCCGGCACAGCGCGCCCTGCTCAAGCAACTGGCCCACCTGGCTGCCGAAGCGCTGCAACTGCGCGCGCACCTGTTGCACGACCAGGCGCACGAGCGCCTGACGTTTGCGCAAACGCTGCAAGACCGCGAGACCCTCTACCAGGCCATCGTGGAAGACCAGACCGAGCTGATCTCGCTGGCCCTGCCAGACGGCACGCTGACCTTCGTCAACACCGCCTACGCACGCTGGTTTGGCAGCACGCCCGAACGCATGACGGGCGAGAACTTTCTGCTGCACGTGCCGATGGAAGAGCGCGAACACGTGCGCGCCCATTTGCAGCGGGTGCTGGACAGCGACGGCCCGGTGACCGGCGAGAACTCGGTGATGCGCCCCGACGGGCAACGCTACTGGATGACCTGGACCAACCGCTGCCTGCGCAATGCGCAGGGCGAGGTCATGGGCATCCACTCCGTGGGGCGCGACACCACCGACCGCAAGCGCGCAGAAGAATCCTTGCGCCGCAGCGAAGCCCGGCTGCGCTCACTGTATGAGGCCACGCCGGCCATGCTGCAATCCGTGGACGCGCAAGGCCGGCTGCTGACGGTCAGCGACACCTGGCTGCGCACGCTGGGCCACACACGCGCGGCCGTGATCGGACGGCCCTTCACGGATTTCATGCCCATCACCTCAGAGCGGCTGTTCCTGGACGTGCTGACCCCTCGCCTCCACGAGGCGGGGCATGGCCACGGGGGCCTGCAACTGCGCCGCGCTGATGGCCGGGTGATCGACGTGACGATTTCCTCCATCCTGGAGCGCGACATCAATGGCAACCCCCTGCGGGCCTTGTCGGTCTTGCAGGACGTGACCGAACAGCATCGTGTAGAGGCCGAACTGCGCACCAACCAGGAGCGCCTGGCCCTGGCCACCCAGGCCAACGGCATCGGCATCTGGGAGATGGACGTCGCCACCCAGCACCTGAGCTGGAACCCCATGATGTTCGAGATCTACGGGGTGGACCGGGCGCAGTTCACGGGCGCGCTGAGTGACTGGTCCGACCGGGTGCACCCTGACGACCTGGACATGGCCATGGAAGCCTTCAAGGCCGCCATCGCAGGCGACCGGCCGCTGGACGTGGACTTCAGGGTGTGCCTGCCCGATGGCCGGGTGCGCAGCATCATGGGCCGTGCCACCGTATTCCGCGATGCTGAGGGTCGGGCCCTGCGGGTGCTGGGCGTGAACTACGACATCACCGACCGCAAGGCCATGGAGCGCGAACTGGCCGAGAAGCACGAACTGCTGCGGGTGACCCTGCACTCGATCGGCGACGCGGTCATCACCACCGACGCCCATGGCCGTGTGCAGTGGCTCAACCCGGTGGCCGAACGCATGACGGGCTGGCACACCGAAGCCGCGCGCGGCCTGGCCCTGGAGCAGGTGTTTCGCATCGTCAACGAGCAGACGCGCGAGCCTGAGCCCAGCCCGGTGCTGCGCTGCCTGACCGACCCCGGCTACGACGGCCAGATCGACCACACCCTGCTCATCTCGCGCCACGGTCAGGAGTTCGGCATCGAAGATTCGGCAGCGCCCATCCGCGATGACCAGGGGCAGGTGCTGGGCGTGGTGCTGGTCTTCCATGACGTGACCGAACAACGGCGCATGGGCCACGAGATGCGCTTCAGGGCCTCACACGACGAGCTGACCGGCCTGATCAACCGAACCGAGTTCGAGCGCCAGCTTTCGCAGGCCTTGAACAACGCCCACGACCAGGAGCAGCAACACGCCCTGATGTACCTGGACCTGGACCAGTTCAAGCTCGTGAACGACGCCTGTGGCCATGCCGTGGGCGACCAGCTGCTGTGCCAGGTCACCCAATTGCTGCAGCGGTGCGTGCGCAACAGCGACACCCTGGCACGCCTGGGGGGCGACGAGTTTGGCGTGATCCTGACGCGCTGCACCGTCGAGCAGGCCATGCGCGTGGCGCAGTCCATCTGCGACGAGATGGAAGAGTTTCGCTTCACGCACGAGGGCCGGCGCTTTCGGGTGGGTGCCAGCATCGGGCTGGTGCCGCTGGACAAGCGCTGGAGCAGCAGCGATGCGGTGATGCAGGCCGCCGACTCGGCCTGTTATGCCGCCAAGGAAGCCGGCCGCAACCGGGTGCACGCCTGGTTTGACACCGACGAGGCGCTGCGCGCACGCCGGGGCGAGATGCAGTGGGCCAACCGGCTGGAACAAGCCCTGGACGAGGACCGCTTCGTGCTGTTTGCGCAGCGCATCGCACCTGTGCGGGCGCCACGCCGTGGCCTGCACTGCGAGGTGCTGATCCGCCTGCGGGACGACGACGGCAAGCTCATCCCGCCCGGGGCGTTTCTGCCGGCGGCCGAGCGCTTTCACATGGCGCCGCGCATCGACCGCTGGGTGCTCAAGCACACCCTGCAGACGCTGGAGGCCTGGCCCGAGGCCCTGGCCACGGTGGACACCATCGCCATCAACCTGTCGGGCCAGTCGGTGGGCGACCCCACCTTCCAGCAATGGATGCACGAACTGCTGGACCGCACCACGGTCAACCTGCGCAAGATCTGCCTGGAAGTGACGGAAACCGCCGCCATCACCAAGCTGCAAGATGCCGCAGGCTTCATCGCGGCCGTTCGGCAGCGGGGCGTGCGCGTGGCCCTGGACGACTTTGGCGCCGGCGCCTCGTCGTATGGCTACTTGAAGGCCTTGCCGGTGGACTACCTCAAGATCGACGGACAGTTCATCAAGAACCTGGTGAACGACGCCCTGGACCAGGCCGCCGTGCGCAGTTTCTGCGACGTGGCCCGGGTGTTGGGGCTCAGAACGATCGCCGAATTCGTCGAAGACGAGCCCACCTTGTCGGCCTTGCGCTCACTGGGCGTGGACCACGCCCAGGGCTACCTGGTGCACAAGCCGGAACCGATTGAGGCGGTGCTGGGCTGCCACGTTCAGCCCGCCTCGGCAGGCTGATCCGCCCGCTCAACCCAGACGGCGGCTGGACATCACCCACACGATCAGCAGGCCAGCGGCGAGCAGGGCATAGGTTTCGGGCTCGGGCACGGCCGGGGTGACGGCCATGCCCGACACGGTCACCATGTCGAAGCGCCAGGTGCCGCCCGTGCCATAGCTGCTGGACGCGCGCGAGGCCGCGTAAGCCTGCGTGCCCGGCGCAAAGGTGGAGACGATGCGAAACGCGAAGCTGTCGTTGTTGGCCACACCGGCGATGCCCGAGAGGTCCACCGTGCGGTTGAACCAGGTGTCACCCGCGTCGCCCTCAAAGCCGATGAAATCCACGAAATTCAGGCCATCCAGGCTGTACTGAAACAGTTCATGGCGGGCGCTGGTGTTGCTGTGGCGCAGGTCGTAGCTCACGGTGATGGCGTCAAAGCCCGCCGTGCTGACCGCAAACTGCACGCCCGTGGTCTTGTCGCCCGTGCCTTGCGCGGCGTAGCCGGTGGTTTGCCAGCCCGAGTTGTCTGAGGCAACCGGGTCGGACGAACCGCCGTTGGAGGCGCCACTGGCAAAGCTGGCGTTCACGCCCAGAACATCGGCCACGCCCGCGCCCGTGCTGGGCAGGGTGCTGCCCGTGGCGGTGCTGGTGTCGGCGGGGTTGGAGTTGAAGCTCCATTGGCTGATGACATCGGCCTGGACATTGGCCTGGGCGGCACCCGCCAGCAGCAGTCCGGTCAAGAGGGGGGCGGCATGAGACAAGCGAACAGCGAACATGGCAGACCTCTTTGCGAAGGTGTTGAACTGCCGTGCATGCTGCCGGTGGCGCATGAAGTGGCCATGACAGCCCCCCCTGCCGTTGGCATCAGCCCCCGGGCTGCGACAATACGGGGTTTGACGTCTTTGGCCCCTGCCAGCCCTGCGCCGTGACCTACGCCCCCGAAACCCACCGCCGCCGCACCTTCGCCATCATTTCCCACCCCGACGCCGGTAAAACCACGTTGACGGAAAAGCTGCTGCTGTTCTCGGGCGCCATCCACATCGCCGGGGCCGTCAAGGGCCGCAAAGCCTCGCGCCACGCCACCTCGGACTGGATGGAAATCGAAAAGCAGCGCGGCATCTCGGTGGCGTCCAGCGTGATGCAGATGCTCTACCGCGAGCACGTGGTCAACCTGCTCGACACCCCGGGCCACAAAGACTTCTCTGAAGACACCTACCGCGTGCTGACCGCCGTGGATTCGGCCCTGATGGTGATCGACGCGGCCAACGGTGTGGAAGCCCAAACCAAGCGCCTGATCGAGGTCTGCCGCCAGCGCGACACCCCCATCATCACCTTCGTCAACAAGATGGACCGCGAGGGCCGCGACCCGCTGGAGCTGTTGGACGAGGTCGAACAAGAGCTGGGCATGCCCTGCGTGCCCATGACCTGGCCGGTGGGCCAGGGCAAGGCCTTTGGCGGCATCGTCAACCTGCGCACCCGGGCCATGCGCCTGTTTGACGCGGGTGGCGACAAGCGCAGCGACGAGTACGAAGAGGTCTCGCTGGACGAGCGCGACAAGCTGCACGCCCGCTTCGGCCACGACTGGGAGCTGGCCGAGGCCAACATGGAACTGATGGCCGAAGCCGCCCCCGCGTTCGACATCGAGCAGTTTCTGGCGGCCAAACAAACACCGGTGTTCTTCGGCTCGGCCGTGAACAACTTCGGTGTGCAAGAGGTGCTGGATGCGCTGGTGGACCTGGCACCCTCGCCCCGCCCCCGCTTCAGCACCGAAAAAGACGGCAGCAAAAAGGAGATCGCCCCCGAGATGGAGGCCTTCTCGGGCGTGGTGTTCAAGGTGCAGGCCAACATGGACCCGGCCCACCGCGACCGCATCGCCTTCGTGCGCGTGTGTTCGGGCAAGTACACCCCGGGCATGAAGCTCAAGGTGCAGCGCAACGGCAAAGAACTGCGCCCCACCTCGGTGGTGACCTTCCTGTCACAGCGCCGCGAGGCGGTCGATGAAGCCTTTGCCGGCGACATCATCGGCTTCACCACGCATGGCGGCGTGCAGCTGGGCGACACCATCACCGATGGCATCACCCTGCAGTACACCGGCCTGCCCTTCTTCGCTCCCGAGTTGTTCCAGGCCGTGGAGTTGAAAAACCCCATGAAGAGCAAGCAGCTGCAGGCCGGGCTGATGCAGCTGGGTGAAGAAGGCGCGATTCAGGTCTTCCGGCCCGAAGTGGGCGGGATGATGCTGCTGGGCGCCGTGGGGCAACTGCAGTTTGAAGTGGTGCAACACCGCCTGATGGCCGAATACGGCGTCGAGATCCGCCTGATGCCCTGCCGCTTCAGCGGCGCGCGATGGATCACGGCCGACACGCCGGAGGCACTGAAGAAGTTCACCGACGAGAACGCCAGCAAGCTGGCGCTGGACGCGGCCGACACCCTGGCCTACATGATCACCTCCAGCTACGACCTGCGCCTGACGGCCGAGCGCCACCCGCAGGTGCACTTCCATCCGCTGCGCGAGCACGCGGGCTTGAGTTTGTCGAGCCAATAGCCTGGTGATGGTGAATGAAGGCCAGCCGCCAAACCATCGAACGTGAGCAACTGCTTCAGCGTGCGCTGGATCACCTGGTGCAACACGGCTCGAATGATTTGTCACTGCGCACGCTGGCCGAGCAGATCGGCACCAGCCATCGCATGCTGATTTATTACTTCGGGTCGGGCACGCAGTTCTGGCAGGCGGTGTTTCAGCGTTTGCGGCGTGATCAGATGCAGGCGTTGAGTCCCTGGACCCACGGCCCGTCGCGCCCTGGGCTGATGGACGTCTGGGCCGAATTGAGCACGCCCAGGAACCAATCGCTGTTTCGGCTGCTCTTCCAGGTGTATGGCACCGCCCTGGGTCAGCCAGCCCAGCACCCGGACTTTCTGCACGAGTTCGTCAACCAGTGGATCGACATGATCGCCGAGGTCCTGCAGGCAGAACACCAACTGGCGCCGGCGGCGGCGCGAACCCAGGCGCGGCTGTACCTGGCCGTCATGCGGGGGCTGATGCTTGACCTGCTGACCACCGGCGACCTGGAGGGCACCACAGCAGCGATGGCGCGCTTCGTGCGCAGCATCGAGCCACCACCGCCAGCCTGAGGTCGACGGGTCAGGGTATCCGAGGGATGGTGAACGAATGTACCACTTGGTACATTTTTGCACCCTCCTCTGGAAGTCGCCCATGACACACCACCTTGCCCGCCCTTCACGTCGACCGATCTGGCGCACGCTGAGCCTGTTGGCCAGCGCGGGCTTGTGGCTGCTCCAACCGATCACGGCCAGGGCCGAGAGCCTGTTGGACGACATCCCCGCAGGCACCGGCTACGCGGCCTGGGAACTCTGTACCCGCGTCATCGCCTCGGGTGACGATTACTGGCGGGTGCGGCTGCAATACGCCGGCCCCAAAGTGCAGCCCTTGCCCTGGGTATGGGACGTGGACTACTACCCAGGCGCCAAGGTGTCGGTGCGCTCGGTGGTGCCGCTGATCATGCACCGCCGAGTGGCCATCCACCGCAAGGGCCTGGGTTGTACCTTGGTGCCGCCTGGGGCCACGGAATGGGGGGTGCGGCTGCAGCCGATCCGGGCCACGAGTGCGCCACCCCCTACCAGCGCCGCCTGGCCTGTGGGCGAGGCCACCACCCAGGCGCCGCTGGGCAGCGCGGCCTCGCAGGTGCTGGCCGCGCATGCACAAGCCATGTTCACCGAGCCCAGCGCAGCGCTGAATCAACGCCTGAACACCACGGCGCTGCTGGTGGCCCACCAAGGTGCGCTGGTGCATGAACAATACCGCCCGGGCTACCAACGCGAACAACCGCAACTGGGGTGGTCCATGACCAAAACCCTCACGGCGCTGGTGGCTGGCGTCATGCACACGGACGGCCGTCTGGCGCTGGACGATGGGGTGCCCTTGCGCACATGGCAGGCCACGGCCAAGTCGGGCATCACGTGGCGACACCTGTTGAACATGGCCCCTGGCCTTGCATGGACCGAAGGCTACGAAGGGCTCAGCGACGCCACGCAGATGCTCTTTTCGCAGCCCGACCAGGGTGCCTGGGCCGCCGATCGGCCGTTGACCAGCACGCCAGGCACCGTGTTCACCTACTCCACCGGGTTTGCCAATGTGGCCATGCTGGCCATGCGCCAACTGCTGGGAGGCTCGCCCCAGGCGCTGCACGATTACATCCAGCAGCGGCTTTTTGCACCGCTGGGCATCCGCCACGGCCTGGTCGAGCTGGACGCGTCCGGCACGCCGGTGGGTGGCGCACGCGGGTTGCTGCGCCCGGTGGACTGGCTGCGCCTGGGGCAACTGGTGGCCAACCACGGCACATGGCAAGGGCAGACGCTGATCGACACCGACTACATGGATTTCATGACGGCGCCCTCGCCAGCCAGCCCCGAGTACGGCGGCATGGTCTGGCGACAACCCTCGGACATGATTCCCGCAGACCTGCGGGCCAGGCTGCCACAAGACATGGTCTGGTTTGCCGGGCACATGGGCCAGTTCATGGTGGTGGTACCCTCGCGCCAGTTGGTGGTCTTGCGCATGGGTGTGGCATTTGACAAAGACCTGGCCCGCACACAAACAATGGCTTTGGCCGCGGACTTGCTCGCGGCGTTGTGACCCATCATGTCCAGAACCTTCCTGTCTTCCCTCGTGATTGCTGCCGCTGCCGTGATCGGCACCGTGGCCCTGCCCGTTCAGACTGCCCAGGCAGCCCCGTCCACCACCCCTGCCAACGTCACCCAGACCAAGTACCCCATTGTGCTGGTGCACGGCTTCATGGGCTTTGACGACATCCTGGGGGTGGACTACTTCTACCGCATCCCTGATGACCTGCGCAGCAACGGTGCCACCGTCTACGTGGCCGCCGTCTCGCAGGTCAACAGCGCCGAGGCCCGCGGCGAACAGTTGCTGCAACAGATGCGCGCCTGGGCGGCCCGCGACGGCGTCCAGAAATTCAACCTGATCGGCCACAGCCAGGGCGGCCCCACCTCTCGCTACGTGGCCGGCGTGGCGCCCGAACTGGTGGCCAGCATCACCACGGTGGGCAGCCCGGCCCGCATGGCACCGTCAGATGCCGACAACCCCGTCAACGACCTGATCAACAACTACAGCAAGGCCGTGAGCTTCTTTGGCTCGTTCGTGGCCTGGATCTCGGGCAACAAGCAGTTGCCTCAGGACGTGGAGGGCATCAAGGACTTCGGGCGCGAGGTCAATGAGTTCGCCGTGCGTTTCCCTGCCGGTGTGCCGTCCACGTACTGCAGCACTGACAGCAAGGAGTTCGAATCAGGCATGTACCTGTACTCCTTCACGGGCAACCAACCCAAGACCAACCGGTGGGACATCTCGGATGCGTTTCACGCTGTCATGAGTGCGCCCAGCGACGGCATCATCACCGTGTGCGCTGCGCGGTTTGGCAAGGTCATCCGCGAAGACCTGCCCTGGAACCACATCGACGAGATGAACCACGTCTTCGGGCTGCTGGCCAAGGGCGCCCCCGACCCGGTGGCGTTCTATCGAAACCACGTGAACCGCCTCAAGCTCAAGGGGCTGTGAGCACAGGCCCTGAGGCTCAAGCCGGAGGCCGCCAGTACCTGTCCAGGTTCTCGAACCCCCAGGCCGTGGGCGACTCGCGCGAGATGATCTGATCGGCCGAGGCGCCCATGTCCACCAGCTCGGGCGTGATCGGCTCATTGGCCCGGGTGGAGTAAAACACCCGCACCAGGGGCTGCAAGAGCGAGCCACTGCCCTGCTCCACCACCACCCCCAGCCGCCCCGACTTGAGCTTGACCAGCGAGCCCGTGGGGTAGATGCCGATGCTCTTGACGAAGGCCTGGAAGATGCGCTCGTCGAAGTGGCCGTCCTTGGCCCAGTGGGCCATCTTCTGGATGGAGTCGGCCGGATCCCAGCCCGCCTTGTAGGGGCGGTTGGAGGTGATGGCGTCGTACACGTCGCACACCGCGCCCATGCGCGCGAAGAGGCTGATCTCCTCGCCCTTCAGGCCATGCGGGTAGCCCTTGCCGTTGACCTTTTCGTGGTGGTGCAGGCACACGTCCAGCGGGATCGGGCCCACGCCCCGGCCCTCGACCAGCATGGTGTGGCCGGCCTGCGGGTGGCCTTTCATGATGGTGAACTCTTCGGGCGTGAGGGCCCCGGGCTTGTTGAGCACCTCCAGCGGCATGCGGGCCTTGCCCAGGTCGTGCACCAGGCCGGCCAGACCGGCCTCGCGGGTGTCGGCCGCGCTGAGCCCCAGCTGGCGCGACAGGGCCACCATGAGGGCGCACACCGCCACCGAGTGCATGTAGGTGTAGTCGTCGCTGGTCTTCAGCCGTGCCAGGCTGACGATGGCGCCGGGGTTGCGCGCCACCGACGCCTCGATGTCGGCCACCAGCGGCAGGCAGTTTTCGGCGTCCACCGCCTTGCCCAGCCGCACATCCTGGAACATGGTCTGCATGGCCTGACGCGACTGCGCAATCAGCCGCGAGGCACGCACCACCTCCTGCTCGAAGCTGCAGGCGGCGTCGGGCGCCGGGGCCTCTTCCAGGCCGCCCAAGGAGGTCTCGGGCACCTCGGCGCTGCCCACCTCCACATCGTCCATGAGCGTGGTGGGCGCACCGGCGGCCTCGATGTCCAGGCCCTTGGCCGTGTCGATCACCACATGGCTGACGGCCCGCAGCTCGGCCAGCTGCCTGGCATCGTTGAGCCTGAACGACGAGCGCCAGAACGAATGCGCAAACCACGAGCCGCACACCTCGTGGATGTGCATGCCGACGCGCAGTTGCTGGGTGGGGATCTTTCGGAGCATGGTCCTGTGGTTAGACGCACGAATAAAGACAAAAACCGCGCGTGTTGCAGGATCCTAACGGGCCCCTCATCAGGGCGATGCTCAGAAAAGCCCAAGGTTGCGACATTGTTGGACGTCCAGGATCAGGTGACTTGGATAGACAAGGCCAACTCACTCATGATAATGTTGAGTAAATTTACTCATAATACTCATGGAATACCGTCGACCCTTGCTGAAGGTCATCACCGACAGACTGAATGAAGTCCCTCGTCGCCTGCAAATTTTGGCCGGCCCTCGCCAAGTGGGCAAGACAACGCTGGTGCATCAGTTCAGAGCGGACCGCCCGGCGGAGTCCGTCATGCTGGTCGCGGCCGATGGCCCCCACATCACCAGCCTGAACACAGTTGACGACTGGGACAGTGCTGTGACCCGGCGCCCCGCCGCCAGTTTTGATGCCGAATGGTTGATCGATCAATGGTCCAGCGCTGAAAAGGCCGCAAGGGCATGGCACCTATCGGCGCTCGGGCAAACATCTGGCCTACCGTTTGTCCTGGTCATTGACGAAGTCCAGAAAATTCCGCGATGGTCAGATCACATCAAGGGCCTTTGGGACCGGCAAGTCGCCACCGCGCACCCGATGCAAGTCATGTTGCTTGGATCGTCGCCGCTGTTGATGCAAAAAGGGTTGTCTGAAAGCCTGGCTGGGCGCTACGAAGTCATCCCCATCACGCACTGGTCGTTTGAAGAAATGAACAGCGCGTTCAACTTCTCCCTTGACCAGTACATCTTCTTTGGCGCCTACCCCGGCAGCGCAAGCTACATCCACGACGAATCGCGCTGGCGCGACTACGTGGTGCACAGCCTGATCGAACCCAACATCGAACGCGACATCCTCATGATGACCCGCGTGGACAAGCCTGCCTTGTTAAAACAGCTGTTCGAGGTGGGTTGCTCTTTTTCCGGGCAGATCGTGTCATTGGACAAGACCTTGGGCCACCTCAACGACGCTGGCAATGTGACCACACTGGCCAGATATCTTGAACTCCTGGGCCATGCAGGACTGATGTCCGGCCTGCACAAGCACGCCGCCCAGGTCTTGCGAAAGCGCCAGTCGCCCCCAAAGTTTCAAGTGTTGAACAACGCCCTGATGAGCGCCAAGGGGCAGCACCGCTTTGCCGAGGCCTTGGCAGATAAAAGTCATTGGGGTCGACTGGTGGAAAGCACAGTGGGTGCTCACTTGGTCAACTCTGCCGACAAGGACACCCGCGTCCACTACTGGCGAGAAGGCGGACTGGAGGTGGACTTCGTGATCGAGCACCGAGGCCGACTGGCTGCGCTGGAGGTGAAAAGCGGAAGGTTTGGTGCTAGCGCACGGCACGCCGGGCTCGACGAGTTCACTCAGCGCTTTCCGGCATGCAAGAAGTGGGTGGTGGGTAGCGACGCCCTGCCCTTGGGTGAGTTTTTGCGGCACCCTGCAGCACATTGGGTGGCTTGAGTATGAATCTCGCCGCTGAGGTACGTATTGCCCGCCACGCGACCGCTCGCGAGGCCCAGGGGCGCTCGGCGGTCCAGCCCTTGTCGCATTGGCGGTACGAGAGGGCCTATGTGTTGCTGGCACCGCCAGGCGCAGGCAAGACTGTTGCGATGGTGACCGAGGCTGAAGCACACAACGGTTCTCCATGCGTCAGGGCCCATGACATGATGAGCCCAAGCTGGAGTCCCCCCGCTTTGGCCCCTGGACAGGTCCTGTACATCGACGGATTAGATGAAGCCCGCGCGGGCAATGGGGATGGTCCTCGAAATCGTCCTCTTTACGCTGTCTGCGGCATCTTGAAGGCGATGGGACATCCGCCCTTTCGCTTGAGCTGCCGAGAGGCAGACTGGATCGAAGCGCTGGACGGCGGCATCGTCTCGCAATTGGTGGGCGACCAGCAACCCGTGGTCGAACTCAAGCTCGAGCCCCTCACTGAAATAGAGATCCGACAGATTCTGGGGGCCCGCCTGAGTGATGGCGAGGCTGTGGATCAGTTCTGCCGACAAGCCGAACAGCAGGGCTTGATGCCTGTGATGGGCAACCCCCTTTTCCTGCGTCTCATGATGGAGGCAGCGGACACTCAAGGCCGTTTGCCAGAGACTCGCTCACAGACTTTCGAGAGAGCATGCCAAAGCCTTGCATTGGAAGCGAACGATGTTCATCGATTGGAGAAACGGGATCGAACCCCCGGCACATCCGAACTGTTGAGTCATGCGGGCATGATGTGCGCCATCCAGTTGCTGAGCGGCGCCGAAGGGTGGACGGAGGATCCCCTCAACAGCCCCGATGAGTTGCACCTGAAATCACTGCCGCTTGACGTTTCGCAAGGGGTGTTGCGAACGGTCTTGGAAACCAAGCTCTTCAAGTCAGAAGGCGACAGCATCCAGCCCGTGCATCGCAGCGTTGCAGAGTACCTTGGCGCCAAAGAGATCGCCCGGCGTTTACGCGAAAGCGCCTTGCCTGTTGCTCGGGTGCTGGCGTTGATGTGTGCAGAAGATGGCGGCGTCGCCCAACCCCTGCGAGGCTTGCATGCCTGGCTGGCTGCACACAGCCCAGAACACCGACTGGCATTGATCGAACGTGATCCGCTTGGTGTGGTGCTCTACGGAGACGTGAGCGACTTCAGCGTCAAGGAAAAGCTGCACGTTCTTGAAGCGCTCGAACGGGAGGCAAAACAGTTCGCCTGGTTCCGCAATGGCGATTGGGCCGATCACCCCTTCGGTGGTCTCGGAACCGCCGACATGCAGCAGACGTACCAAGGGTTTTTCGAGAACCCAGACCGATCCGAAGCGCATCAGTCAATGCTGCATTGCGTGCTTGATGCCATCACGCACGGTCAACCATTGCCCGACCTCTTGCCTGCGCTGGACCAGGTCGTGCGTGACCACAGCTACACCCCATACACTCACACCAAAGCAGCGGATGCTTGGTTGGCTCAAGCGCGGTTGCTGTCGCTGGACATGCGGACCGCTCTGACATGGCTACACGACATTCGTCAAGACGTGATCGACGATCCGCAAGACGAACTGGCAGGAACACTGCTTGAGGCGCTGTACCCCGCCCACATCCTCCCAAGTGAAGTGATGCAGTACTTCAGGCCACCGAAAGCAGAGTACTTTCATGGCAGCTACATGGGCTTCTGGCGTCGTGAGCTGATTCCCCGCACACCCACTGTTGCTCTTCCCATCCTGGCGGACGGTTTGGCAGACCTGGATCCGGACATCGAATCATTCCGAAGCCACTTCGATATGCCTCGGGTAATGGCCAACATCATTGCTGCGGCCTTGAACAGCTTGGCCGAGCCCATCGATGCATCGCGGGTTCACCGCTGGCTCATGACTGCCGTGGATGAACACGGGTTCTGGTCCCTGAAGGGGGATGAAGGCCAGGCAATCCGAGAATGGTTGAGCGCACACGCACAGGTTCAGAAATCGGTGCTGACGCTGGCCTTGCCCGCATCCACACCGCCCCACTTCTGGGAGGCCAGCCAGTTGCTGCATGGTGTGAGGCTCCCAAGAGACTGGCATCGGTGGCTGCTGACACTGGCTACTCAGACCTCGTCAGAAGCCATCGCCAAGTGGTGTGTTGAACAAGCCGCTTACCAGGCTATCAACCCCTCTGTCGATTCAGACATCACGCTGAGTGATGTGGAAGAGTGGTGTGAGGCTCAGCGAGCAAGGTGGCCGGCGGCAGACGCTTGGCGCGAGGCCATCTGGAGCTGGCCCATCGACGATGCTCAAGGTGAGCATTGGCGGAATCAAGAGCAATGGCGCACAACGCAGATGCTTCAACAAGTGAAGCGCCGGGAACGCATCGCGCCTCACGTGGAGGCCATGGCGACCGGCTCGGCGCCCTCAGGCCTTTACCACCAAATGGCCATGTCTTACCTGGGTCGGTACACCGACATCCATGGTGCAACGCCGGAGGATCGGCTGTGCGATTACCTCGGTGATGCGGCATTGTTGCCCGTGGCGCTTGAAGGCATGAAAAAGGTGCTCAACAGGACCGACCTTCCGGAAGCAACTGCCATTCTTCAAGCTGGCCGTGAACTGCGGATGCACCCCCTCGATCCGGCATGCCTCCTCGGTGCAGAACTGATTGCCAGCGAAGACCCAGATGCCACCAAAGGCTGGCCGGATGAACTGACTGAACGCTTGGCGGCCATGTGGCTGACAGATGGCACAGGAGATGAACCCACCTGGTATTCCTCCATCGTGCGATCTCGCGTCGAATTGGTGTCCCAGGTGTTCACTCAGTATGTGCAAGGCATGTTGCGTCATCGGGCCGAAGGCTCGATCACAGGTTTGTGGACATTAAACAGCGAGAAAGGCTCGGCAGAGCTCGCAAAACGGTGTCTGCCAGCCATCTTGGAGGCCTTTCCTGCAAAGGCCAATCAGGCGCAGTTGAGCCACCTGAACCAATCTCTTTTGCCAGCGGCCATCCGGCACGTGGACAAGCATGCGCTGCTCGACATCATTCAAGCCAGGCTGAAGCTCAGAAGCCTCGATGCGCCACAACGGATTTCATGGCTGGTGGCCGGACTCAGCATCGACCCAGAACCCATGGCGAAGGCATTGATCAAGTTCACGGGCAGCAGTCAAACACGCGCGGTTCAGATGGCGAATGCATTGATCAGCATGGGCGCGCGATTGCCACACCGACTGGAGTTGCCGCCACCATTTTGGGCAAGCTTCATTGAACAGCTAGCGCCCCATGCCGAGCCGGATCGACCAGACCGCGACTTCTGGGTTGGCGAATCGAACCGCCGCCGCGAACTGGTGCACAGCATGATCGCGCGGCTGGCGGAATCCACTGAAACTGCGGCGGGCGAGGCGCTTCGCAGGTTGCGTGTCAATTCCCACACGATGCGATGGCGCCATGTGCTGGACGGAGCGCTAGCTGCCCACACACGCGCCGCGCGAGAAGCGGGGTTCAGGCACGCTTCAGCTGCATCGGTAGTCCAGACCTTGTACAGCAGGGAGCCGGCGAACGTTGCGGATCTGGCCGCGTTGACGGTGGATCATTTGCGACAGTTGGGCAAGGAGCTGCGTGGCGCCGAATGGAATGGCGTAGCGAGCTTCTGGCGATACCTGGCCACCAACAAAGCCAAGTCGCTTGAACAGCGTGTGCCAGAAATCGAGAACACCTGCCGAGATCGGCTCATGCCGCTGTTGCGAGCTCGCCTGATCAACATGTCGGTGCAACTGGAGAAGGAAGCTAGCGCACAACAAGACACACGAGCCGACTTGCGTGTCAGTGCCGTCATCAACCATCGTCGGGTGGTCGTACCGATCGAAATCAAGAAAGAAAACCACGAACAGATTTGGCTGGCCTGGCGAGACCAGCTTGAAGGCCGATATGCCACTGATCCTGCCGCCCAAGGTCACGGCGTTTACCTGGTGCTGTGGTTCGGACACTCACCAGAGAAAAGTCCGGAAGGCGTCAGGCCAAGAAATGCAGAAGACCTGGAACGGCTCCTAAGCGAACGCATCCCGGAGGCTGATCGTCACCGCCTAAAGGTGGTGGCACTTGATCTCAGCCTTTAAGCCATCGAACGAAAAAGCGGGGACCCAGGCCCCGCTTTGGCTGCGCATCAGGTGGATGATGCGCGAGTCTCTTGCAGCCCCGCAGCCGCACGCAGGGCGGCCGCCTTGTGGCTCGCGGCCTGACGGCCGCTCCCCGCAAGGCCCAGGAAGCCCTGCTGACGCAGGCCTCAGCCCTTCAGGCCCGCTGCGTCCCGCAGCGCCTGGGCCTTGTCCACCCGCTCCCAGGTGAACTCGGGCTCTTCGCGGCCGAAGTGGCCGTAGGCCGCCGTCTTGCTGTAGATGGGGCGCAGCAGGTCCAGCATCTGGATGATGCCCTTGGGGCGCAGGTCAAAGTGCGCCTCGACCAGCTTGGCGATTTCGTCATCAGGGATGACGCCCGTGCCTTCGGTGTACACCGTCACGTTCATGGGCTTGGCCACGCCGATGGCGTAGGCCACCTGCACCTGGCACTGCTTGGCCAGGCCGGCGGCCACCACGTTCTTGGCCACGTAGCGGGCGGCGTAGGCGGCCGAGCGGTCCACCTTCGTGGGATCCTTGCCCGAGAACGCGCCGCCGCCGTGCGGGCAGGCGCCGCCGTAGGTGTCCACGATAATCTTGCGGCCCGTCAGACCGCAGTCACCTTGCGGGCCCCCGATCACGAAGCGACCGGTGGGGTTGATCAGGTAGCGGGTGTTTTGCAGCCACTCCTTGGGCAGCACCGGCTTGATGATCTCTTCAATCACGGCCTCGGTGAACGAGGCCTTCATGGTGGTGGCGTTCTCGGACTGGTCAGGATGGTGCTGGGTGGACAGCACCACGGTGTCGATGCTGTGGGGCTTGCCGTCCACATAGCGCATCGTCACCTGGCTCTTGGCATCGGGGCGCAGGAAGGGCAGGCGGCCGTCCTTGCGCAACTGAGCCTGGCGCTCCACCAGGCGGTGGGCGTAGTAGATGGGCGCGGGCATCAGCTCGGGCGTCTCGTCGCAGGCGTAACCGAACATCAGGCCCTGATCACCGGCGCCGATGTTGAGGTAGTCGTCGCTGGCGCGGTCCACGCCCTGGGCGATGTCGTTGGACTGCTTGTCGTACGCCACCAGCACGGCGCAACCCTTGTGGTCGATGCCGTAGTCGGTGTTGTCGTAGCCGATGCGCTTGATGGTGTCGCGGGCCACCTGGATGTAATCCACATTGGCCTGCGTGGTGATCTCGCCAGCCAGCACCACCAGACCGGTGTTGGTCAGGGTTTCAGCGGCCACGCGCGACACTGGGTCCTGCGCCAGGATGGCATCGAGGATGGCATCCGAGATCTGGTCGGCCACCTTGTCGGGGTGACCTTCAGAGACGGACTCGGAGGTGAAGAGGAAATCGTTCGCCACGGTGAAAAGCTCCGGTTGATGGTTCAAGGGCCTCGGCGTCGCCGGGGCTGTGGAACGGTTTCCGGGCAGCGGCGAACGCTTTAGCGGCATTTGTGAATCGCCCCGCAAGTTGTCCTGTTAACTCGGCGATGTGGTGTTGAGTGTAGCGGATCACGCCCCTGGTGGGCGATGTGGTGCAAATGGCCCACGAGGCCCCTGGGACGACGGCCCCTAAGCCTAGGGAGTGCTCAAACCTGCGACTGGGTTCAAGGTGCAAACACATTTGCACAAATTCATCATCACCAGCCCCCCAATCTGACAGACGCCATCGCCATCGGCGATGAGCTTGAGCTGTGCTGTTAAGCCGAAAGGACATTGACATGAGGGCATTCTTCAACCGCAGTGCCAGGATCGCCAACTGCCTGTTGTGGCTGAGTGCACTCATGGCGCTCGCCACGCCAGCCTGGTCTGACGATCAACCAACGCGAGAGTGTCGTGACTCGGTGATCGTCGGGAAACCAGGGGCCTGGGACACCATCTGGAATGCCGCCCAACGCAATGCCCGCATTCGTTGGCGCCAAGAGGTGCGGGCCACCTCGACGTTTGGCAGCGCGTGGGACGACTGGGGGCTGGCCGAGCGAAGCGTTCCGTTTTCGGATTGCCGTGATGGCTATTGCTGCCGCACCAAGCGCATCTGGGGCGTCAAGTGGCATCAATGCAGCGCTTACGCGCAACCGTGCCGGTACGTCGATGTGCCGCGTGATGGCGCGATCGATGCGACCGCCGTGCCCCCCAGGCGCGGCGGCGCGGCCTTGGTCATCAAGTCCATGTCCTTGAAGGCTCAACGGGTCAGCCGCGACAACGAGTGCCCGGCCGTGGTCATGTTGCGCGCCACGCTCACCGCCACGGGCCAGATCGGCTCGGTCCGCCTGAGACTGAACGGCGACGACACCACCAACAGCGTCATCCTGCATGCCAGCGACTTCGAACGCGGCGCCGACGGCCAGAAAGCGGCCACTTACAGCTTCCAGCGGGTGTTTCAAGGTGCCATCGACCGACGCTACTGGCTGTCAGTGAATGGCCCCACCGAATGGGGAAATGCGCCTCGCCGCATGAACCCGACTCGGGTCTCGTTGAACTGCCGCCGTGGCGACATTGGACAGCTGGGCACCGAGATGCCGCAGCACGAGTGACGCCCCAGCCCTCGGGGGGCAACACGCGCCTTGAGGGATCACTTGCCAGGATCTGAGAAGATTCGCAGCTTGTTTGCATCTTCCAGACCCATGAGCCGCCTGTTTTTTTTGCTGTCATCCTGGCCTCTGGCCGTGCTGCACCCCCTGGGCAGCGTGCTGGGGTGGCTGGCTTACCTGCTGTCGCCCAGCTACCGGCGGCATGTGCGGGCGCACACCCGCCAGGCCGGGTTGGGCTGGTGGCAGCGCTGGCAGGCCGTGGCCCACGCCGGGCGCATGGTGGCCGAGCTGCCCCGCCTGTGGGCCTGGCCACGTGAAGTGCCGCTGGGCGCACGGGTGCGGTGGGAAGGCGCCGAGGCGATCGACCAGGCGCTGGACGATTCGCGCGGCCTGCTGATCCTCACGCCGCATCTGGGCTGCTTCGAGATGGTGGCCATGGCCTACGCCGAGCGGTTTGGGCCACGCGCACCCATGACCGCCCTGTACCGGCCCGCCCGGCAAGCCTGGCTGGCCCAGGTCATGATCGACGCCCGCAGCCGGCCTGGCCTGAACACCAGCCCGGCCACGCTGGCGGGCGTGCGGGCCATGCTGCGTGCGCTCAAACGGGGTGAAACGGTGGGCATCCTGCCCGACCAGGTGCCCCCGGAGGGCATGGGCCAGTGGGCGCCTTTTTTTGGGCGCCCGGCCTACACCATGACCATGGCCCCGAAGCTGGTGGCCCAGACCGGTTGCGCCGTGGTGCTGATGCGCGGTGAGCGCCTGGGGCCCTGGGCGCGCTGGCGCCAGGGGTGTGAGTACGTGGTGCACGCCCAGCGGGTGGACGCCGCCATGGCCGCCCAGTTGGCCAGCGCAGACACGGCACAATCCACGCTCACCCTCAACCAACTGATGGAATCCACCATCATGCAAGCACCCGAGCAGTACCTGTGGGGCTACAACCGATACAAGGGGCCGCGCGCCGAAGCGCTCACCTCGGCCGACGTCAAGGGCGGGGCCGGCGCATGACCGCCTGGCTGAAAGAGGGCGGCATCCGCCTGGGCCTGGGCCTGCTGTGGCTGCTGCACTGGCTGCCACTGCCCGTGCTGGCCGCCTTCGCGCGCGGGCTGGGCCGGCTGTTGTACCGCCTGGCGGGCTCGCGCCGTCGCGTGGCGCTGCGCAACCTGGCCCTGTGCTTTCCTGACATGGACGAGCCAGCGCGCCAGGCCCTGGCGCGCGAACACTTTCAGTGGCTGACACAAAGCCTGCTGGACCGGGCTGTGCTGTGGTGGGCGCCACAGGCGCGCATCCGGCGCCTGATCCAGGTGGAGGGCGACATCGAGCTGGCCGAGCGCCTGTGGCAAACCCGCCAGCAGGCCACGATGTGGTTGTGCCCGCATTTTGTGGGCCTGGACGTGGCCGGTGCGGCCATCTTGCTCAAACAGCCCCGACCCGGCGCCTCGATCTACCAGGCGCAAAGCCACCCGCTGATGGACCGCCTCATGAAACGCGGACGCCTGCGCTTTGGCAATGCCGAGATCTTCCCGCGCCAGGACTCGGTCAAGCCGCTGTTGCGGGCCATCAAGGCCGGGCACGGCTTCTTCAACCTGCCCGACATGGATTTCGGGCGCAGAGACGCCGCCTTCGTGCCCTTCTTCGGCGTGCCGGCGGCCACCTTGCTGGCGCCCTCGCGCATGTCGCGCCTGCTGGGCATGGCGGTGCAGCCCGTGATCACCGAGATCCTGCCCGGGGGGCGGGGCTGGCGCGTGCGTTTTCTCACGCCGCTGAAGGACTTTCCCACCGCCGATGCCGAGGCCGACACCGCCCGCCTCAACCAGTTCATCGAATCGCAGATCCAGCGCATGCCGGCCCAGTACCTGTGGGTGCACAAGCGCTTCAAAACCCGCCCGGCAGGCAGCCCCGGCCTGTACTGAACGCCTCAAGTTCGGGGCCCGCGCGCCGATACCGAGCCAAGGCGTCACCTCCGCGCAGCGAAGTGCTGGCGCCTCATCGAACGAGGAGCGCACCCGCATGAACTGGATCACCTGGCTGAGAAATTACTCCATCCGATCGCGCCTGCTGATCTGCATGGGCCTGGTGGTGGCCATCGGCACCATCGTGGGCGGCGGCATGAGCTGGCAGTTGCTCAAACTGCAAGACGAATTCACGAAGTTCGCTGCCCAGGAGTTCACCGCCACGCAGCGCATGGCCGAACTGGCGGGCCACATGAGCCAGCTGCGCGGCTTCGAAAAAAACGCCATGATCAACGCGGGCGACTCGGTCTCGGCCGAAGAGGCCCTCAAGGCCTGGGATGAGTCGCTCAAGCGCACGCTGGGCACCCTGGACGCCGTGGTGGCCTCGGCACCGGCCGACGATGTGCGCGTGACCGCCGAACAACTCAAAGAGCAGCTCCAGGCCTATGGCCAGAGCATGCGCCCCACGCTGGAGCTGGTGGCCTCCTTGGCCCTGGGTTCGTCGGCAGAAGCCTTCCAGTCCAGTGGCCCGGCCCGTGAGCTGGCCCTGGAGGTGGAAAAAGCCCAATCGGCCCTGCATGCGCGCGTGACCGAGCTGGCCAACACCCGGCGTGATGCGGCCGAAGACAGTGCCAACATGGCCATCATCGCCCTGTGGGCCTTGCTGCTGTCGCCCGGCATCATCTTCCTGCCCTTGATGGGCCTGACCATCGTGTCGATCACGGGCCCGCTCAAACGGGCCGAAGAAATCACCGAGGCCATCTCGCATGGCGACCTGACGCGCGACATCAACCCCCGAGGCCAGGACGAGATCGCCCGACTGATGCAGTCCATGCGGCTGATGCAGGACGGCCTGCGCGAGATGGTGGCCTCGGTGCGCGAGTCCTCCGAGAGCATGCTGACGGCCAGCACCGAGATCGCCGCAGGCAACCAGGACCTGTCGAACCGCACCGAACAAACCGCCTCGAACCTGCAGTCGGCCGCCTCCTCCATGGACGAACTGAGCAAGACCGTGGAGCACTCGGCGGAGGCCGCCACCGAGGCCAACCGCCTGGCCGACACGGCCAGCACCCAGGCCAGCACGGGTGGCGAGGTGGTCGAGAGCGTGGTTAGCCAGATGGAGCAGATCAGCCAGGCCTCGCGCCAGATCAGCGACATCATCGGCGTGATCGACGGCATCGCCTTCCAGACCAACATCCTGGCGCTCAACGCCGCCGTGGAGGCCGCCCGTGCCGGCGAACAGGGCCGGGGCTTTGCGGTGGTGGCCGGCGAAGTGCGTTCGCTGGCCCAGCGCAGTGCCGAGGCCGCCCGCGAGATCAAGGGCCTGATCGGCCAGTCGGTCGACCGCGTGGAGGTGGGCTCGCAAAAGGTGCGCGAGGCAGGCTCGGTGATGACCGAGATCGTGTCGTCCATCCAGCGCGTGAGCCACGCCATGGGCGAGATCGCCGAGGCCACGCGCCAGCAATCCAGCGGCATTGGTCAGGTCACCCACTCGGTGACCGAACTGGACCACATGACCCAGCAGAACGCCGCCCTGGTCGAGCAATCGGCCGCCGCCGCCGACAGCCTGCGCCAGCAGGCCCGGGATCTGGCCCAGGCCGTGCAACGCTTCAGGGTGTGACGCTCAGCGGCGCGTGCGGCGGGTGGCCCCCAGCCCCGCCACCGTCACCAGCCCTGCAGCCAACAGGCCCAGGGTCGTGGGTTCAGGCACGGCCGAGATCACCAGCCCCTCAGAGATGCCTTGCGTGGGAATGCTGCGGTTGTAGCCCGACATGGACGCCGGCATCCAGCCCAGCGCGGTGCCACGCTCGAAGTACAGCCCAAACGTGGCGTTGAAGCCGAAATTGGTCAAGCCGGTGGCGGTGCCTTCGGCCATGCCGTTGCCCCGCTGCGTCCAGCTGACGCTGTCGGCGGTGTACTCGATGACCCACTCACTGCCGTCTTCGGCATAGGTGCCGTAGCCCCGGTCAAACAGCGTGGCATAACCTGTGCCCGCCCAGTAGGTGAGCTTGTCGCCGGCCTCGGTGTAGAAGCCCTGGGGCGTGGCCGCGCCCAGCACGGTAGCGCCCGGCGCATAGCTCACGGTGTAGGTGAAGGCCAGGCTGCTGGGGCTGGTGTTGTAGACGTCGTACTGCACCCGCGTGACGGGCAGCGGTGGATCCACCTCGGTGAGCAGGCTGCCGCCGGCGTGGTAGCCACTCACGCTGGGCGCGTCGTCCACCGAGTTCACCTGGAACGGCCCCAGGCTGCCCGTCAGGGTGCTGGGCGTGCCGCGCTCCAGGGTGAGGGCCTGGGCGGTGCCGGCCAGCATCAAGGTGCTCAGGGCCCAGCCGGCCGGGCGAATCAGGGGTCGGACATCGGTGCGCATGGTGCATGCCTCCAGAGTGATCGTGCCCGCATGATGGGCAAGCGCCGCCACAAAGTGCATCCCTAAGATGTCAGTGGTTTGGTAACCGACCGATAATCCCCGGATGAAGCTGCGTTTCACGAAGATGCACGGCGCGGGCAACGACTTTGTCGTGCTCGACGCCACCCGGGGGCCGTTGGCGCAAGGGCACACCTTGAGCACGGCCCAGTTTCGCTTTCTGGCCGACCGGCGGCTGGGCGTGGGCGCCGACCAGATCCTGGTCGTCGAGCCCGGCCACGCGGCGGCGGGCACCGACTTCACTTACCGCATCTTCAACGCCGATGGCGGCGAGGTGGAACAGTGTGGCAACGGTGCGCGCTGCTTCGCGCGCTTCGTGCACGACACGGGCCTGACGACCAAAGACGTGATCCGTGTGCAAACGCAAAAAGCCATCATCGAGCCCCGCCTGCAGGCCGATGGCCGCGTGACGGTGGACATGGGCGCGCCCTTCCTGGTGCCTGCCGAGGTGCCGTTTGACGCCACGGGTCTCAGCCCCAAGCTGGTCAACGGCTGCGAGCTGTGGCCCATCCAGCTGGCCAACCACCCGCTGGAGGTGGCCGTGGTGTCCATGGGCAACCCGCACGCGGTGATGCGGGTGGACAGCGCCGAGCACGCGCCTGTGGACGAAATCGGGCCGCAGGTCGAGGGCCACGCGCGCTTTCCGCGCCGCGTGAACGCGGGCTTCATGGAAGTGGTGTCGCGCCAGCACATCAAGCTGCGCGTCTACGAGCGCGGCAGCGGCGAGACGCTGGCCTGTGGCTCGGGCGCCTGCGCGGCCGTGGTGGCCGGCATCCGCCTGGGCTGGCTGGACGACACCGTGGACGTGGACATGCCCGGTGGGCGGCTCACCATCCGCTGGGCCGGCCCCGGCACGCCGGTGATGATGACCGGCCCGGCCGTCAAGGTGTTTGACGGCGAGATCGACATTCCCGAACTGTGAGCAAGCTGACATGACCCTGCAAGGCATCACCGAAGACGAGATCGCCAACTACCTGATCCACACCCCGGGGTTTTTCGAGCGCCAGGCCGGACTGCTGGGTGCGGTGCAGCTGGTCAGCCCCCATGGCGGGCGGGCCGTGTCGCTGCAAGAGCGGCAAATGGAGATGCTGCGCGAGAAAATCCGCGGGCTGGAGCGGCGCATCATGGACATGATCCGCCACAGCCAGGAAAACGAAGCCATCGCCGCCCGCCTGCACCACTGGGTGCGCGAGGCCATGCTCACGCACGACGACCGCATCCTGCCCCAGGTGCTGGTACAGGGACTGCAAGATCAGTTTCTGATCCCGCAAGCGGCGGTGCGCGTGTGGGGCACCGACACCCACGCCCTGCACACCGGCCTGGCCGACCTGCCCTGCACCCAGGCCGTGAGCGACGACGCCCGCAGCTTTGCCGCCAGCCTCAGCCTGCCGTACTGCGGGGTGAACGCAGGCTTTGAGGCCAGCCGCTGGCTGGACGATGGCACCAGCATGGCCTCGGTGGCCCTGCTGCCTCTGCACCACGGCCCGGCCTGCTTTGGCCTGCTGGTGCTGGGCTCGCCCGACCCCACGCGCTACACCGCCGACATGGGTGTGGACTTTCTGGTGCAGGTGGCAGAGATCGCCAGCGCGGCGCTGTCGCGTTTGCTGGTGCCGGTGGCCGGGGCTGAACGCTCAGAGTGATCTGTTCGTGTGTCATGAGCATGTCATGGCGCGCCCGTAAGCTGCGGCAAAAAAGGGAGAACGAACATGCGATTGCCGCGTGCAGTGTGGATGCTGTGCATGGTCACCGGGGCCCAGGCCAGTGTGGGATCTGCAGACTGGGCGTTTGAGGGGCACTGCACTGGCGCTTTCAGCCAACGCTGGGGCGATGTGGTGGCCATGGACTGCGCAGGCGACTTGTCACTGACCGGCCTGGCACCCAATGCCCGCCTGGAAGCGGCGGACGCCATCACCCTGCGCGCCGATGGCCGGCTGAGCCTGAGCGACCTCACGCTGGTGGCGCCTCACATCGTGCTGGACGGCTTGGAGGTGGTGCTCAACGGTGGCTTGGTGTCGCCTGGCGGCACCATTGACGTCTTCGCCAACCGCGCGCCAAGCCAGCGACCACCCATGGGCAGCGGCCCAACGGCGCCGGGTGGATCGATCGTCATCACGCCCGGGGCCATGATCCATGTCGCGGGACACGAAGGCCGTCCATCTGTGTCGGCAGGCGGGCGTTTGCAGATGCTGTCAGGTTCGTTGACCTTGACGACGGAGCCGCCAGAGGGCTTCCTGTCGCTGTCACCGTCTTTGTCGCCCGTGCCCGAGCCAGGCGCGTGGGCACTGGCGCTGGGTGGTTTGCTGGCGGTGGGGCTGTGCAGAGTGCCCCCACGCCCCCGGGGGTGATGGCACGCGGCGCATGGCTTTATAGTGGCACGCACATCAATGCAAGATCACGGGAGGGTTCCATGCGTTCGTCTTTGTTCATCGTCGCCTTGGCACTGACGGGCGCTGCCCATGGCAGTGACCGCGTGGGAGACCTGTTGGGCAACGCACCAAACCCGTCGAACGCCATCGTGATCGAAGCCGACGGAGACGTTGGCGCTGGCGGCATTTCGCTTCAATCGCCACAGACGCCATCGAATGATCCGCCGTTCAGCGCAGGTGGCACGGTGGTAATCTCGTCCCCCACCGGCCTGAACACCTCTGACATGCCCTTGATCACTGGTGCGCCACAGGTGTCGGCCGTGCCCGAGCCGTCCACCTGGGCGCTGATAGCCATGGGCTTGCTGGCCGTGGGCGCGGCGGCACGACGCTCAACCAAGTGAGCGCCCGGCGGGGCGTCGCCAGCCGGCGCACAATGGGCGCATGTCTGCCGCTCGGCCCTTGTCTGAACCCGATCTGATCCACCGTCACCTGGAGCACCTGCGCGTGCAGCGCCGGCTGGCCGAGCGCACGCTGGCCATGTACGCCGAAGCCTTCGCACGGCTGCAGCGGGCCTGCGAGGCTCAGCGCATCGGGCTGACGCAGGTGCAGGCCCACCACGTGCGGGGCTGGGTAGGACAGTTGCATGGGCAGGGCCTGGGCCCGCGCAGCATCGCGATCGCGCTGTCGGCCTGGCGGGGCCTGTACCGCTGGCTGGCGCAAGAGCACCTGGTGGCCACCAACCCGGCCGAGGGCATTCGGGCGCCCAAGGCGCCCAAGCCCCTGCCCAAGGCCCTGACGGTGGACCAGGCCGTGGCCCTGGCCGAGGCGCAACCCAAGCCCGAAGTCATGGTGGCCCGCGCGGCCACGGCCGCCGCCGCCCGGCGCATGGAAACCGAAGGGCCGTGGTTGTCGGCGCGAGATCACGCCATGGTCGAGCTGATGTATGGCAGCGGCCTGCGCAGCGCCGAGCTGCTGGGCCTGGACGTGCACCCCGGCCCCGGCGCCCACGGCTGGATCGACCTGCAGGCCGGCGAAGCCCACGTGCTGGGCAAGGGCAGCAAGCGGCGCATCGTGCCCATGGGCGCGGCCGCGCGCCGGGCCCTCCAGGCCTGGCTGCAGGTGCGGGCCAGCCTGGTGGCGCCGCAGGACTCAGCACTGTTCTTGAGTCGGCTGGGCCGGCGCATCACGGCCGCGCAGTGGCGCAAGCGGCTTCAGCAGCTGGCCCTGGATGCCGGCCTGACCCAACACGTGCACCCGCACATGCTGCGCCACAGCTTTGCCAGCCACCTGCTGCAGTCCAGCGGCGACCTGCGCGCCGTGCAAGAGCTGCTGGGTCACGCCCACATCGGCACCACGCAGGTGTACACCCGGCTGGACCACCAGCACCTGGCGCGCGTGTACGACGCGGCCCACCCCCGCGCCAAGCGCAAGTGAATCGGGCGGCTCAGCCGGGGTGGTTCAACAAGCGTGCAGGGATGGCTCGTCGTCGCCCCAGTGCCACTGCGCGGTGGTGGGCAGCGCGGTGCTGGGCGGCGGCGTTGATTTGACGTAGCCGATCGCCACCAGGTGCTGCACGGCGGCCTGGGTGGCCTGTGTGCCATGTTCGGCCTGCAAGCGGCGCACCAGGTGGGCCAGCGGTGTGTAGCCATTGACCACAGACAACAACTGGCGGGCGGCGGGCTGGTCATCCACCGAGCCCATCAGCAGGGCGATCTGGCCCTGAAAGGTACGCTGCAACACGGCGGTGCCGTCAAGGTCGAGGGGAAGGGACATGAACTGCTCCTTGCAGGTTGAAGCCAAAGCCAGAGCTGCGATCCGGCCGGCTTGAACAGGCCGGTCTGTGGTGCAGCTTAGGCGAGGCTGACCCTGCACATGTCTAACACCCCTGAGTTTACCGGGGCATTGTGGCAAACGGCACCGCCGTGGTGCGCCATTGCGGGTTACGGATGGTCCGTTCGGATCATCGGCGGGCGTGGGCCAGCACCCGCTCACGCAGGTCGTCAAACAAAAAGGGCTTGGTGATGTGGTCGACCATGCCGGCCGCACGGGTACGTTCACGCGCTTCGTCCAGCGCGTGGGCGGTCAGGCCCACGATGGGCAGACCCGGGTCGATCTGGTGGATCAAGGGGGCGGCCTCACAGCCGTCCAGCACCGGCATGTCCACGTCGCACAGCATGAGGTGGTAGGCGCCGACGCCGGCCTGGCGCACAGCGTCCAGCGCCGCCTCGCCGTCGTCACGGCAGTCCACCTCGGCGCCCAGGGCCATGAGGAACTGCGTCAGCACGATCTGGTTGACGCGGTGGTCTTCGGCCACCAGGACCCGCAGGCCCGACAGCATGCCGGGCACGGTGGCGATCACCTCCGGGTCTCGGCGGGCCGGATCGGCGTTGTCGATGAGCGCTGTCTGCTCATCCAAGGCCTGCAGGGGCAAGGTGAGCACGAAGCGGGTCCCGCTCATGGTGTGGGTGTCCAGTCTGATGTCCCCGTCCATGAGGTCGACCAGGCGTTTGCAGATGGACAGGCCCAGCCCCGTGCCGCCGCTGAGGCGCCGGCTGTGCTGCCCTTGCTCGAAGGGCTCGAACAGGTGGGCGCGCATGTCGGCGTCCAGGCCCGGGCCGGTGTCTTCCACCACCAGGCGCAGCCCCTGTCGCCAGGGCTCGGCACGCAGGCGCACCTCGCCATGCTCGGTGAACTTGACGGCGTTGCTCAAGAGGTTGAGCAGCACCTGCCCCAAGCGCAGGCCATCGGCCCACCAGCGCGCCGACGTGCCCGGCGCCACGTCCAGGCACAAGCTCAGCCCTTTGGCATCGGCCTGGGCGCGCAGCAGGCCCAGGGTGCGCTCCAGCAGCTCGGGCAGGTTCAGCTCGGCGGGCTGCAGGGTGAGCTTGCCCGCTTCGATCTTGGAGTAGTCGAGCACGTCGTTGAGCAGGCGCAGCAGGTGCTGTCCACCTTGCAGGATGCGGTCAAAATCGGCCACCACCTCGGGCTGCTGGGTGTGTTTGAGCTGGCCCACCTGTGCAAAGCCGATGATGGCGTTGAGCGGCGTGCGGATTTCGTGGCTCATGCTGGCGAGGAACTCGCTTTTGGCGCGACTGGCCGATTCGGCCGCCGCCTGGGCGCGCTTGAGCTCGGTCACGTCCAGGGCCATGACGATGAAGCCCCGGACCTCGCCTTGCACCAGGTCGGGCGTGTAGCTGACATGGGCCGTCAGGCCGTCGCGCTCAACGTGTTCACAGACGCTGGCGCGCCCCTCCAGGGCGGCGTGCACGTAGGGCCGGGTGCGCGCCCAGCCCGCGGCGGACAGCACGTCCGTGATGTGGCGCCCCAACAGGCCCAGGCCCTGCGTGGCCTCGTCCTTGTGGGCCCAGTGCCGGGCCAGGTAGGGATTGAGGTAGCGCAGGCGCAGGTGTGCATCCCAATAGGCCACCGCGCCCGGCATGCGGTCCAGGATGGTTTGCCAGCGCGCGTGGTCGGCGGTCTGGGCCGCCAGTTGGGCCCGCAGCGCGTGCAATTCGTCTTGCAGGGCCGCACGCTCGGCCTGCCAATCCAGTCCGGACGACAGGTCGCTGGCGCCCTTGCCATCGGGACTTGCTTGCGAGGCCATACTGCTCCACGTTCAGGGGTGACGTGTCACGATACACGCTCTGCGGTGGGCCACAAGGGGGGCTGTCCCGGGGCGAAGTTCCGTCTCGGCAGACAATACAGGGTTTGAACGACCTCGCTGAACCCGGCCCCTGCACCATGAAAGTCATCACCCTGCGCGAAGGCAAAGAACGCTCGCTGTGGCGCCGTCACCCCTGGGTGTTCCAGGGCAGTGTGGCCAAAGGCGGCGGCGACCCGGGCGAAACGGTGCGCGTGCAGTCGCACGACGGCAAGTTCCTGGCCTGGGCGGCCTTCAGCCCCAGCTCGCAGATCCGCGTGCGCGCCTGGAGCTTTGACGAAGCCGAACGCATCGACGCGGCCTTCTTCGAGCGCCGCGTGCAGGCCGCCGTTGCCCTGCGCCAGCGCCTGGGCATCCCCTCCAACGGCATCCGCCTCATCCATGGCGAGGCCGACGGCCTGCCCGGGCTGATCGTCGACCAGTACAACGACCTGCTGAGCGCCCAGTTTCTGAGCGCCGGCACCGAACGCTGGAAAGACGCCATCGCCGACGCCCTGGTGGCCGTGACCGGCTGCCCTTACCTGTATGAGCGCTCCGATTCCGGCGTGCGCGGCCTGGAAGGCCTGGCGCCCGTGACCGGCTGGCTGCGTCACCCCGAGACGGCCGATGGCAGCCGCCGCTCCACCGAGGTCACCATCGATGAAAACGGCTGGAAGCTGACCCTGGACGTGGCCGAAGGCCACAAAACCGGCTACTACCTGGACCAGCGCAACAACCGGGGGCTGTTTGCGCAATTGGTGCGGCAGTTCGGCTGCCAGAGCGTGCTGAACTGCTACAGCTACACCGGTGGCTTCAGCGTGGCGGCCCTGGCCGGCGGCGCCACCGAGGTGTTCAGTGTGGACTCGTCCGGCCCGGCCCTGGCCCGCGCCAGCGCCCATGTGGCCTTGAATGGCTACGAAGTGAGTGCTCACACTGCGCTGGATGCCGACGTGAATGGCACGCTGCGCCGCTTCATCCAGGAGGGCAAGCGCTTTGACGCCATCGTGCTGGACCCCCCCAAGTTCGCCCCCAGCGCCGCCCACGCCGACCGCGCCAGCCGCGCCTACAAGGACATCAACCGCCTGGCCTTCAAGCTGCTCAACCCGGGCGGCCTGCTGCTGACCTTTTCGTGCTCTGGCGGCATCGGGGCCGAGCTGTTCCACAAGATCGTGGCGGGGGCGGCCATGGACGCCGGCGTGGACGGCTACCTGCTGCAGCGCCTGGAAGCCACCCCGGACCACCCCACCACCCTCACCTTCCCCGAGGGCGAATACCTCAAGGGCCTGGCGATTGTCCGAAAATCCTGAAATTGCGCCCCAATACCCCTCGTAAATCCGGGTAAAGCCACGGAATCTCGGACACCTCGCCGGCCTCATCCGACATAATCGGTCGTCACACAGACGAACGGAGAGGCAGCGTCATGAGCGCGAAATCGATCCCCAGGGCCGCCTGGGATTTCCGGCGAGGCGTGGCGACGGCGCGGGTGCTGACCCAGCTGGGCTACGACCATGGCGTGAGCGTGGACGACATGCTGCGCCACACCGGCATCACGCGTGCGGTGCTGGACGACCCCAAGGGTGAAATTGATGCGCATCAAGAAATCCAGCTCATCCGCAACCTGCAGCAGGCGCTGCCCCACATCCCCACCCTGGGCCTGCAGGCCGGCACGCGCTACCACGTGACCACCTACGGGCTGTGGGGCTACGCGGTGCTGAGCAGCCCCACCCTGGGCGCGGCCATCGGCATGGCTTCGCGCATGCTCAACCAGACCTTTTCGCTGACGACCAACGAGGTGGAGCAAGCCGCCGAGCTGGTGACGGTGACCTACCACAGCGACCACCTGCCGCCGGATGTGCGCGGCTTCATCGTTGACCGCGACCGGGCCTCGGTGATCACGCTGCAGCGCGAGATCCTGGGCCAGCCCCTGCCCTACCAGGCCATCCTGATGCGGCGCCCCGAGCCCACGCCCGACGTGGCCGAGGCCTACACCAGCCTGTTTGGCATCTGCCCGCAGTTTGGGCAAAGCCACGACCGCAGCTTGTTTGCCGCCGGCCTGATGCAACAACCCCTGCCTCAGGCCGACAGCCACACGGCCCAGCTGTGCGAGCAGATGTGCAAAAAGCTGGTGGACCGCCGCAGCCAGCGCACCGGCGTGGCCGCCCAGGTGCGCGACCGCCTGCTGCGCACCCCGGGCCACATCCCGGACATGGAAGAGGTGGCCGCCGAAATGCAGATGACCTCGCGGACGCTGCGCCGGCACCTGACGGCCGAGGGCGCCTCGTTCCGCGCCTTGCTGGAAGAGGTGCGCTCAACCCTGGCCGAAGAGCTGATGGGCTCGGCCAGCCTGACCCATGGCGAAATCGCCGAGCGCCTGGGCTACGCCGACGTCACGACCTTCATCGAAGCCTTCCGACGCTGGAAGGGCGTGCCGCCCAGCGAGTTCCGCAAGCAACAGGGCCTGCCAGGCCAGAACCTGCGGCGGCGTTTCATCCCCCGGTAAAAAGCCACACTCCGGGCCGCTGTTCGGGGTTTCAGGCGGGCGCAGGCGGCCTAGACTCGGCCCCATGAGCATCGCCCCCCAACTCCGCAACCTCAACATCGACCTGCCGGCCTGCCCCAGCACGCTGGTCAAGCTGTCATTGTTGATGGCCGACGACGACTGCACGGTCGACCAGTTGGCCGCGCTGATCGAGACCGACATGGCCCTGTCGTCGGCCATCGTGCGCACGGTGAACTCGGCGCTGTTCGGCCTGCTCAAGCGGGTAGAGACGGTGCACGAGGGCATCCGCTACCTGGGCATGGCGCAGGTGGCGGGCCTGACCTACGAGATCGGCCTGCGCGGGGCGTTTCCACCCAGCCCCTTGCTGCAAAGCATCTGGGACCGCGCAGGCATCCGCGGCCTGGCCATGGGGCGCATTGCCCGCCAGCTGGACGTGGACCCCTGGCTGGCCCACACCGCCGGCCTGTTTGCCGAAAGTGGGCGCGCCGTGCTGTACGCCTACGACCAGACCCGCTACGCGGCCCTGGAATCCGGTCACGATGAAGAGGCCCTGCTGTGCGCCGCCGAGATCGAGGCCTTTGGCGTGAGCCATTCGGCCCTGGGCGCGGCCCTGTGCCAGAGCTGGGGCCTGTCGCGCGATGTGGCCGACAGCGTGCGTGCCCGGCCCAGTGCCCCCAGCCAGTGGCCTCAAGAGCGCGACACGGTGCAAAAGCTGCTGACCATCGGCACCGCCGTGGACGCCCTGTTGCTCAACCCCACGCAAGCCGCCGACCCACAGGGGGTGTGGCAGTCGCTCGAGCCCCTGGCCCAGCAGGTGGGCCTGCACTTCCAGGCCTTCCAGCTGGCCACCATGCGGGTGTGCGAACGCCTGAACATGACGCGCGAAGGCTGAGCCCCGTCGGCCATCCGGCCGACCCTGATCAGGTGGTTGACACCCCGGATGTGTCTGCAGATGATGCGCGCAGACCATCTCAAACACCTCGGGGAGACCGCCGCCATGGCCCACTGTCGTTCGTCCTTGCGCTTCAAGCTCACCCCATCGGCCCTGATCCTGGTGTGCGGCCTGGTGGGTGCGCCGGCGCAGGCCAGCACCGCCGACCTGGCCATGGCCGGCGAAGCCCGCTTGAGCAACCTGACGTTCACGCTGGTGGACCTGAACCCCTTCGATGACGTGGCGCCATCGGTGCAGTGGCTGCCGACCGTGGTTGGCCTGCAGACAGGCCCAACGATCTCGAACATCGATGCCGACTTGTCGTTGGTTGGCCCCAACTTTCCGCTCGAGGGCAACGAATTCGGGGCCAGCCTCTCCATCAGCACGGCCGAGGTTGAAGCACGTCGCAACACCATCGCGAACAGCACGTGGGGCGACCTGTCCGTGAGCGGTGCCACCGTGCAGTACGGTACGCCAACCGGGCAGCGCACGCTCATCCTGAGTGGCGACACAGGCATCGTGATCTCGGGCACGTGGTCTCTCCAAGGTCATAACGACCTCGACGCACTGCTGGCACCGATCGCAGGCCAAGACACCAATCCGGAGGCCAGCGCTGTCAGCGCCTCGTTGAAGATTGGCTTGAACCCGCTGTCATCCACACAACCCATCGGCAGCGTGTCCTCGGACATTCCCACCGGCGCATTCTGGAATTTCTCCCAGGAAACAGGCAGCTTCAGCGACGGTGGCACGTTCGAGATTGGCTTGGCCAACTACTGGAGTAACGAGGTGGAGTTGGGCATGACACTGTCTGCTCAAGTCATGCTCAGCCCCAACTTTGGCGGCCTTGTGCCGCCCTCACAGGCCTTTCCCAACCCGCCCATCGCCATCCCCGAACCCGCCACCTGGGCCCTGATGGGCCTGGGGCTGCTGGGCTTGGCCGGCCTGCGTCAGGCCCGGCCGCAGAAACGTCTGCTTACCTGACCCCCCTGTTTTCTCTGGATTGACAGCGCAACAAGCAAGACTCAGCATGTTTGGCATTTCACGCCAAACTGGCGCGTGACGCTTTTGGGCGTGCGCCGCGTCGGCTTTCGATCGTCTGGGGCCCTGCGGCCTGTTTTTGCTTGATCCATGCTGCTTGCCCCCGACCCGGCCCGCGCCGTCCTTGATGACCCCGAGCTGGATCGCCTGATCCGCGCCGAACGGCTGCGCATGCTGTTTTCGCCCACCCTGCAGGTGGCGGTGGTGAGTGCGTTCAGCGCGATGGCGCTGGGCCTGGTCATTGGCGCACAACAGCAGTGGCAACACATGGAGCGCACCCTGGGGTGGGTGATCTTGTGCGTGCTGGGCTCGCTGCTGCGCTGGGGCCACTGGCAGGCCTACCTGCGGGCCGCCGACCGCGCCTCACCCCGGTGGCTGGACAGCCTGTCGCAGGTCTGCCTGGTGCACGGGGCCATCTGGGGCCTGGCGGGCCTGCTGGTGCCGGTGGACGACATGGTGACCAACGCCGCCGTCGTGGCCACGCTGGTGGGGGCCGCCTCGGTGTCCACCTTCACCCTGCAGGCGCACTTTCGGCCCAACCTGGCCACCAACCTGCCCATGCTGCTGCCCGCCTCGGTGATGCTGCTGACGCGGCAGGACGCCCTGGGCCTGTTCGCCGGCCTGGGCCTGGCCACCCTGACCGGCGTGATGCTGTTCGAGAGCCGCCGGGCCGAGCGCCGCATCACCGAGCTGCTGTGGCTGCGCTTTTTGACCGACCGCATCGCGCGCGAGCGCTCGGAGGCGCTGCAATTGGCGCGCCGCCACAGCGCGGTCAAGGACCAGTTCCTGGCCACCATGAGCCACGAAATGCGCACGCCGCTGCACGGCATCCTGGGCCTGGCGCGCCTGCTGCGCGATCGCCTGCCACCCCGCCCCGGGCTGCTGCAAGAGGCCCGCCACCAGGCCGAGCTGATCGAGCACACTGGCGAGCACCTGCTGGAGATCATCAACGACGTGCTCGACTACTCGCGCATCGAAGCCGGCAAGCTGCACATGGACGCCCAGGCGGTGGACCTGCACCACCTGCTGAGCGAGTCCCTGGAGGTGCTGCGCGTCAACGCCCAGGACAAGGGCCTGAGCCTGCAGGTCGACCTGCGCCTGCCCCGTCCTTGCTGGGTGTGGGCCGATGGTGGGCGCATCCGCCAGATCCTCAGCAACCTGGTGGGCAACGCGATCAAGTTCACCGAGGTGGGCGAGGTGCGGGTGAAGCTGCACACCGAAGCCGCGCGCGACCCCGGCCGCCAGCGCTTTGTGCTGACGGTGTCGGACACGGGCGAGGGCATCCCGGCCGACCAGGTGCCCCTGGTGTTCGAGGCCTTTCATCAGGTGGACGGCAGCTTTGGCCGCAAGCACAAGGGCACGGGCCTGGGCCTGACCATCGCGCGCGAAATGGCGCGCGCGATGGACGGCGACATCCGTTGCCAATCGGTGCTGGGGCGGGGCTCGGAGTTCACCTTTTTTGCCGACCTGCAAACCACGCCACCGGCCGCTCAGAGCGGCCTGCAGCCGCTGAACCCGCCCGCCGACATGGCGCTGCCGGCCTCTGCGTCGACAGACACCCCGGCCGGCGAGGGCCCCGACAGCCTGGGCTGGCCCAGCACCTTGCCGCCCCATGTGGCCACCACCTTGCCGGTGTCGGTGAACGCCCGGGTGCTGCTGGCCGAAGACAACGCCGTCAACGCCCTGGTCGCCGAGGCCACGCTGAGCAACCTGGGCCTGCAGGTGACACGGGTGGAAGATGGGCAGCAGGCGCTGGCCGCACTGCGCCGGCAGCCCCGGGCGTTTGACCTGGTGCTGATGGACCTGCAGATGCCGGGCATGGACGGCCTGGAGGCCACCCGACAGTTGCGCCTGTGGGAGCGCGAGCATGGCCTGGAGCCGCTGCCGGTGGTGGCCCTGACGGCCAACGCCCAGCCCAGCGACCGCGACCGCTGCCTGGCCGCCGGCATGAACGGCCACCTGCCCAAACCCTTCAAACAAGAAGACCTGGCCGACGTGATGCAGCGGTTCTTGCTGAACGCAGGCTGAACATGGACTGAGCGCCGACAGGCCCTCAGGCCTGACGCGCCAGCCAGCGGCCACCGGCCTCCACGCTGTCGATCACGGGCACGGGCACGCGGGGCTGCAGATCACGCGCCCAGCCGCCCAGGGCCGCGCCACCCAGCACCAGCCGCGTCGGCACCACGGGCGCTGGGCCATGCAGGCTGTGCAGGCAGGCCTGGAGCAAGGCCTCACGCCCGCGCTCGGGATCGGCCAGCAGTTGTCCGCCGGCGGCATCCACGGTGTCGATGCGGCACAAGGCCTCATCGCCCCACACGCCCACGCTGCGGGCCAGGCGCTCCAGCATGGGCCGCCAGGCGTGGCCCCCGGTCACGACGCCAAACGGCCCGTGCGGGCTCGCTTCGATGAACGAGGCCTCGGCCAGGCCCATCACGGGCACGCCCGCGGCCTCGCGCAGGGCCCACACCCCGGGGTCGCCAAAGCAAGCCAGCAAGATGGCCTTGGGCGCCCCATGCAGGCGCACATGGTCTTGCCAGGCCGCCAAGGCGCCGGCAGCGGCGGTCACGCACGCCACTTCAGAAGCGATGTAGTCCACGCCTTGCGTGGGGGTGGCCGTCATCAGGCGCACCGCGCCCTGGCCCAGGCCCATGGACTGCAACTGCGCGGCCAGGTGCGCCGTGAGGTCGGCCCGTGTGTTGGGATTGAGCAAGAGCACATGCTCATGCGGGGTGCTGGCCAGGTGGGTGGGCGTGGGCAGGGGCATGCGTGCCTCGGGGCTCAGCGGCGCGCAGGATGGAGGGCCGCCCACAGGGGGTCGGCCGGGGCCTGGGGCTCGTTGAAGCACAGGCCGGCCTCGATGTGCTGCAGGTGGCTGCTCATGAGGCCAACGGCCTCATCGGCCGAGGCCTTGCCCCGCATGGCGGCCTTCAACGCGCCCAGCAGCTGGCGGTGGTCTTCACAGCGGCACGATTGCACCCAGCGTACCGGTTCGGCCTGGCGCACCGGGCGCTCGCGCTCGGCCGCGCCATAGCTCATCAAGATCAGGCTGGTGCGTGACACCAGCTTGCGCAAAAACTGCTCGAAGGTCTGGTGGCGCGCGGCCTGGGCCAGCAGCAGGTGAAAGCGCCCCGATTGGCGCAGGGCCGTGACGTGGTCGCCCGCCTTGCGCGCGGCCTCTTCGGCCTCGATGCACTCGGCCAGGGCGCGCAGGTCATCCTGGCGGGCGCGCGCAACGAAATAGCGCACCAGCACCGATTCGATCACCGTGCGGGCTTCGAACACCTCGCGGGCTTCGTCCACCGTGGGCTGGGCGATGCTGGCGCCCTTGTTGGGCAGGATGGTCACCACCTGCTCTTGCGCCAGGCGAATCAAGACCTGGCGGATGCGGGTGCGCGACACGCCAAAGGCCTGGCCCAGGCGGTCTTCCACCAGCTTGGTGCCGGGCAGCAGGCGCTGGTCGACGATGGCCTCGATCAGTTGCTGGTGGATGTCGTCGTCCGACAAGGCGGTGGCGGGCGTGGGGGTCTCAGGTGACATGGTCTGGGGGTGTGCGGCAAGCGATCATGCACCAGGCTGGCTGCGGCGGCGCATCCAGTGACCGGTGGCCAGCGCCAGGAAGATGGCCAGCAGCGAGAGCACGGTGGTGGTCGTGCCCAGGGCGTAGATGGACGGGGTGGTGACGGTGGTGGTCAGGCCCTGCAGCTCCAGCGGCAGGGTGTTGAGGTCGCCGATGGCCTGCGAGGAGCGCGCGATCTCGTCCCAGCTCAGCGTGAAGCCGAACATGGCGATGCCCACCAGCGAGGGCGCGATCAGCGGCAGCACCACGTGGCGCAGGCTTTGCCAGGGCGTGGCGCCCAGGTCGCGGGCGGCTTCTTCGTACGCGGGGCTGAAGCGGTTGAACACCGCGAACATGATCAGCATGCCAAAGGGCAGCGTCCACGTCAGGTGGGCGCCCAGGCCCGAGGTGTACAGGCCCATCAGCGTGGTGTAGGACTCCAGCGCGCCCTGCCACTCCCACTGTTCCAGCAGGTGGCGCACGCCCGTGTCCAGCAGCCGAAACTGCAAACCGATGCCCAGCGACACGATGATGGAGGGCATGATCAGGCTGGCCACCGCCGCGTAAAACAGCAGCCCACTGCCCTTGAAGCCCTTGCGAAACGCCAGCCCGGCCAGCAGCGACAGCAGCACGGTCAGCACCATCACCACCGCACCCAGGGCCAGCGAGCGGCGCACGGCCGCACCGATGTCCACCACGCCCAGGCCACTGAACAGCTCGCGGTACCAGTGCAGCGACGCGCCCTGCATGGGAAAGGTCAGGCCGCCGTCCGGCCCCTGAAAGCTCAGCACGAAGATGGTGATGACGGGGCCATACAAAAACAGCAGGTACAGCCCGAAGACGATGGCCAGGGGCCAGAAACCACGTTGGTTCATCTCACAGCTCCTTGCGCAGGTCAACCAGGCGGTTGAGGCCCACGATGATCAGCATCACCATGCCCAGCAGCACCACGGCGTTGGCCGCCGCCAGCGGGAACTGCAGGTACGAGGTCTGGACCTGGATGGTCTTGCCCACCGAGGCGATCTGCTGCCCGCCCATGACGCCGACGGTGACGAAGTCGCCCATCACCAGGGTGATGACAAAGATGGAGCCGATGAGGATGCCCGTGCGGCACAGGGGCACGATCACGTTCCACAGCGTTTGCCAGGCCGAGGCGCCGCAGTCGGTGGCGGCCTCGATCAGCGAGCGGTCGATCTTCATCATGGAGTTGAAGATGGGCACCATCATGAAGGTGGTGAACAGGTGCACGAAGGCCAGCACCACCGAAAAATCGGAGTACAGCAGCCACTCGATGGGCTGCTGGATCAGGCCCATGTCCATCAGCGTCTGGTTGACCCAGCCGTTGCGGCCCAGCAGCGGGATCCACGAGATCATGCGGATGACGTTGGACGTCCAGAACGGGATGGTCAGCAAGATGAACAGCACCGTCTGCGTGCCGGGGCTGCGCACATGGAAGGCCAGGAAGTACGACAGCGTGAAGCCCAGCACCAGGGTGACGAGCCACACGATGGCCGAGAACTTGAAGGTCGACAGGTAGGTGCGGAAGGTGGTGCACAGGGCATCGCCCGTGACCGAATCCGCCCCACCGAAGCAGCCTTCGAAGACGGTGACGTAGTTCTCCAGGGTGAAGCCCGGCTCCAGCGTGTACTCGTTTTGCGGCCAGAAGCTGACCGCCAGGATCAGCAGCAAGGGCAAGAGAAAGAACAGGCCAAAGACCGCCGCCATGGGCGTGGCTTGCCACCAAGCTGGGATAGCGGGTTTCATGGGCTTCACTCCTGGCGTCGGTTCAGAACGCGTGCGTGATGCCGGCGGTCACCAGCGTCTGGGATTGACCGGCCTCACCACTGAAGCCCCGGCCTTGGGTGACGAAGGCAAAGTCGGCGGTGCCATCGTTGCTGCTGCGGATGAGGTTGAAGTTCAGCGCGGTGCGCTTGGACAGCGCGTAGCTGGCGCGCGCGCGCACGAACCAGGTGTCGTTGTCGCTGTCTTTCACGTCTTTCTTGACGTAGTCCAGCGAGGTGCTGAGCTTGGCGCTGATGGGCACGTCCACCCCCAGGTCCAGCAGGCGGGCCTTGAAGCCGCTGCTGTAGTCGCTGGTGTCGGTGGTGCCGTTGTAGCTGTACTTGACCTCGGCATAGGCCAGCCCCGCGCGCAGCTTGGCCGCACCCAGGTCATAGCTGGCACCCACGGCGTGCATGGTGTTGGAGGGGCCGCCCTTGGGGTCTTTTTCAGAGAAGGTGGCCAGGCCCAGACCGAAGGCGCCGGCGCTGTAGTTCAGGGCCGCCTGCGACTTGCTGCCAGCGCTGCTGTCGCCCGCGCGCTCACCCACGCTGTGGTACAGCGCGCCTTCAAAGCCGCCCATGTTGGGCGAGGTGTACTTGATGGCGTTGCTGTAGTAGTCGCTCAGCGCGTAGAAGCCGCTCATCAGGAAGGGGGCGTAGTAGCCGCACACGAAGTAGCCGCACAGGTAGTCGTCGGCCACGTTCCATTGCTGGCCCAGCTTGATGGTGCCCATCGAGCCCGACAGGCCCAGCCAGGCGCCGCGGTTCCAGAAGGTGTTGCGGGCCCCGCCGGTGTCCGGGGCGATCGACGATTCGAGGTTGAACAAGGCCTTGAGGCCGCCGCCCAGGTCTTCGCTGCCCTTGAGGCCGAAGCGGGAGTTGACGATGGCGTTGTCTTCAACCTTGACGACGCTGCCGCTGCGGGTGCCGTCATACACGTTGCTGGCCGAGACCACGTCCAGGCCGATGGCGCCGTACAGGGTCAGGCTTTGGGCCTGCGCCTGCAAAGGGGCTTGAGACAGGGCCAGGCCGGCGGCCAGCGCCAGGCCGGTGGTGCGGGTGGTGTTCATGGTGGGATTCCTGAAAGTTGATGGGGAGGGGATGAAAGGGTGAGAGGGCTCAGGCCGCCACGAACTCGTTCCACTTGCGGATCATGTAAGTGTTCTCGTCCATGATGGCGTTCCAGCAGGCGATGCCGCCCATGCGTTGCTCGTAGCTGCCGCCGTCGCGCACCTCGCCCTTCTTGGCCAGCACCTGGCCTGTGGGTGACTTGATGTCTTGCGTGGCGGGCTTGCCTTCCATCCAGTAGGCCCATTCATAGGCCTCCATCTGGGCCTTGGCCGTGTCCAGCACGGCGCTGTAGTAGCCCTGGCGGTTCAGGTAGGCCCCGGCCCAACCGTCCAGGAACCAGTTGATGAACTCGTAGGCGGCATCCAGCTTTTTGCCGCTGAGCGTGGCGGGCACACCGAAGCCGGCAGCCCAGGCGCGGTAGCCTTCTTTCAGGGGCTGGAAGGTGCAGGCGATGCCCTTGGTGCGCACGGCGGTCACGGCCGGGCTCCACATCGACTGGATCACCACCTCGCCCGAGGCCATGAGGTTGACCGACTCGTTGAAGTCCTTCCACAGGCTGCGGAACTGACCGGCCCGCTTGGCCTCGATCAGGGTCTTGATGGTCAGGTCGATCTCGGCCTTGCTCATGTTGCCCTTGTCGGGGTACTTGTACAGGCCCATGGCCTCGATCACCATGGCCGCGTCCATGATGCCGATGGACGGGATATTGAGGATGGCGGCCTTGCCCTTGAACTCGGGGTTGAGCAGCTCTTTCCAGCTGGTGATGGGGCGCTTGATGAGGTCGGGCCGGATGCCCAGCGTGTCGGCGTTGTACACGGTGGGGATCAGGGTCATGAACTGCGTGGGGCTGGCGGCGAACTTCTTGCTCTTTTCGCCGTCCAGGAACATCACCTTCTTCGGTGCGGTGCCCTGGTCACCCACCTTCTTGCCGTTGACCTCGCCCTTGGTGAACAGCGAGGTGATCTTGTCGGCGTTCTTGATGCGCTTGACGTCGATGCCCTTGAGGTTGCCCGTGGGGATGATCTTCTTGAGCGAGAAGTACTCGGTGTCGATCAGGTCGAAGCTGTTGGGGGCGGTCACGGCGCGCTTGGTCACGTCGTCCGTGGTCACGGGGATGTACTGGATCTTGATGCCGGTGTCGGCCGCGAACTTCTCGGCGATCGCCTTGTCCTGGTTGACGGCCGTGCCCAGGTAACGCAGGGTGATGGTCTCGCTGCTGTGCACGGCGGGCGCCCAGCCCGACGCCAGGATGCCGGCCGTGCCCATCAGGCCGGCGCGCAACACCCCGCGGCGGCTCAGGTCATGGGGGCTGTCGGGTGCGGCCGCGTCGGCGGCAGACAAGTGGTCGGGGCGGTCTTCGGGACAGGTCATGGTCAGGCTCCTTGAGGATGCGGTGGGGGTGGACAAGAGAGAAAGGCAAGCAGGGAGAACAACGGCGGGGCCGGGCAGGCGCGCGCTCAGCCCTTGAGCGCGTGCTGGTCGGCCAGGGCCCAGTGCACCAGGGCGGTCTCGCCGCGCTGCCAGGGCTGATCGGCCCAGGCGGCCTCGCTGAGCATCACGGTGAGCTCCAGCGCCGACGCGCCCTCACCGGCGATCAGGAACACCAGCACATGCGTGCCCTGGTACTCGATGGCCTCGATCACGGCGCTCAGGCCGGGCGAGCCGTCTGCGCAGGCCGTGCGGCTCAGGCGGGTCTTGTCGGTGCGCACGGCCACAGGGCCTTGCGGCGTGGGCAAGACGTTGTGCCCACCAATGAAGCGCGCCACGAACTCGGTGAGCGGGCGATTGAACACCTCGCTGGGCGGGCCGCTTTGCTCGATGCGGCCGGCGTTCATGACCACCACCTGGTCGGCCAGGGCCATGGCCTCTTCCTGCGAGTGGGTGACGTGGACGAAGGTCATGTCCAGGGTCGTCTGCCAGCCCTTGAGCTCGGTGCGCATGCGCGCCCGCAAGAAGGGGTCGAGCGCCGACAAGGGCTCGTCCAGCAGCAGCACGCGGGGCTCGGTGATCAGGGCCCGCGCCAAGGCCACGCGCTGTTGCTGCCCCCCCGACATCTCGGCGGGCTTGCGTGCCGCCAGGTGCGACAGCGACACGCGCTCCAGCAACTCGGCGGCCTTGGCCTGGCGCTCTTCGCGCGACACGCCGCGCATCTTCAGGCTGAAGGCCACGTTGTCCAGCGCGCTGAGGTGCGGAAACAGCGCATAGCTCTGGAACATCATGGCCGTGCCGCGCGCCGAGGCCGGCAAGTGGGTGATGTTGCGGCCACCCAGCACGATGTCGCCTTCGCTGACGGATTCGTGGCCTGCGATCATGCGCAGCGTGGTGCTCTTGCCGCAGCCCGAGGGGCCCAGCAGGCAGCAATAGTGGCCTGCCTGCACCTGCAGGTCGATGGCGTTGACGGCCACGGGCGCCTGCGGACCGTCGCCATAGCGCTTGACGAGCTGGTTGAGCAGCAGGTCGGCCTGCGCGGCCATGGTGGCCACCCGCTGGGACCGCAAAGACATGAGGGACATGGCGAACTCCGTGACGCCGACCTCCCGTCGGCACGGGTTCTACAGCGCAAACGGCGTGCCAGGCCTTTGGGACGCAAAAAAGGCGCAAAACACGGCAGATGGGGCCGGTTTTGCGCCTTTGCAGGGCGTCATCCCTGGGCGCATGCACCAGATTGCATACAATCTCACATCAAGATTGCATACAAAAAGTGCATGCACTTTTGCGGGCGGGTTCAGTGGGTCACTGGCGCACGGCCTCGACCTGGATGTCCAGCTTGATGTTGTCGGGGATCATGGGCAGGCCATAGCTCATGCCAAAGTCGCTGCGCTTGATGGTGGTCTCGAAATCGCCACCGCACACCTGGCGCTTCAGTCGGGGGTGGTCATAGCAGCCATAGTGCTCGGCGTCCAGCGTCACGGGCACGGTCTTGCCCAGCATGGTCAGGGTGCCCTCCACCTCGTCGATCTTGTCGCCCTCGAACTTGATCTTGGTGCTCTTGAACGTGGCGGTGGGGAATTCCTCGGCGTTGAAGAAATCCTTGCTCTTCAAGTGACCGTCGAACGAGCCGGTGCCCGTGTTGATCGAGGCCATGTCGATGCTGATCTCGATCTGGCCCGTCTTGGCCACCGGGTCGATCACGATGCTGCCGCTCTTTTTGTCGAAGCGGCCGCGGTTGGTGGAGGTGCCGAAGTGCTTGGCCTCGAAGGTGACGAAGGTGTGGGTCGGGTCGAGCGTGAAGGTGACGGGCTCGGCCTGCACGGCGGTGACGGACAGCAGGGTGGCGGCCGCGGCGGCCAGGGCAACACGGATGGTCATGGAGGGCTTCCTTACGAGGTCAGGGGTTGAACACAAACGAACGAGAGAAACGACACAAGGCAGGTGGGGGCTCACAGCGGCGGCATGTTGCGCAGCGCCAGCTTGAAGCGCACCTCCACCTCGTCAGCGACGATGCTGGTGTCACGCCAGTCGCCATCGCCCACCTTGAAATCCAGGCGCTTGAGCTTGAACTGGCCGCTGGCCGTGCTCAGGCCCTGGGCCTGGCTGATCTGCACGGGCACCACCACGGGCCGAACCTGGCCCTTGATGTTGAGCTGGCCCGTGGCCTCGAAACGGCCCGGGCCGGTGGCGCGGATGCCGCTGGACTGGAAGGTGGCCTTGGGGAACTTGGCCGCATGGAACCACTCGGGCTTGGGCAGCTCGGCGTCGGCATCGGGGTTCATGCTGGCGCTGCCCAGCTCGATGTCGATGGCCACCTGGCTGCGCTCGGGCGCCTTGGGGTCGAACTGGCTGCGCACGGCAAAGCGCTGGAAGCGGCCCTGGATGGGCACGCCCAGCTGCTTGGCCACAAAAACCACCTCGCTGGACGCAGGCACCAGGGTCTGGGTGGGCACGGTCTGGGCCCGGGCGGGGGCGGCCGACAACGCCAGCCCCAGACACACAGCGGCAGACAAAGAAGACGTGACATGCATGACAACGGTCCTTCAGGGTTTCAGAGGGTCAGCGCCCGGGGCGCATGCGGGCCAGCAGGCCATCGCGGTCGATGAACTGGTGCTTGAGGGCGGCGGCCACGTGCAAGGCGATCAAGGCGGTGAGCGTCCAGGCGCTCAGACTGTGCAGACCCTGCAAGGCCTTGCCAAGTTCCTGGTCCACCCCCACCCAGTCGGGCAGCGGCAGCACACCGAACCACACGATGGGAAAGCCCTTGGCCGAACTGGCGGCCCAGCCCAGCAGGGGCACCACAAAAAACAGCACGTACATCAGGGCGTGGGTGCCATGGTGCGCCAGGCGCTGCCAGGGCGGCATGCCCGCCTCCACGGCGGCGGGCAAGGCCGGCGGACGGTGCGTCAGGCGCCACACCAGGCGCAGCACACTGAGGGCCAGGATGGTGATGCCCGCCCACTTGTGCCAGTTGATCAGCTTGAGCTTGGCCGGCGAAAACGGCTGCCCCTCCAGGTACCAACCCACGCCGATGGCCCCCAAAATGGCCACGGCCAGCACCCAGTGCAAGGCCATGGCCGTCAGGGTGTAGCGCGAGTCTGGGGGGGTTTGACCTTGTTTCATCGCGGATGTCCTTCCTGGGTTCACGTCATCATGCGCTAGCGTAGCGTTCACAAGATGAAAAGGATTGCACGCGCTTGACGCCATCATTCAATTAATTTGAGTGCTCAAGGATGGCCGCCAAGCACCGATACACCGTCGTAGCCTTTGTTCACGCCCCATGTCTGCGAAACCCTCGTCCCGACTGGCCGATCTGCTCTTGAGCCGCGATCCCCGACAGCGACTGCGCATCACGCGCTCGCTGATGGCGGCCAATGTGTTCCTGGCCTGCTGCGCGCTGCAGTTCTACGCGGCGTGGATCGGTTTCATGGACTACCGTGACGTGTACCGGCTCAGCGGCGTCATCGTGCTCAACTGCCTGGCCTGGTACGGTGTGCTGCGCTCGGGCCACAACCTGCGCTACCGGGATCCGGCGATGACGCTGCCGCAGATCCTGTCGGCCATCACCATCATCGTGGGGGCCTATGCGGTGACCGGGCCGGTGCATGGCTCCACCTTGATGCTGCTGGCCCTGGTGCTGGTGTTCGGCATCTTCAACATGAAACCCCGGGGCGCCCGCATCGCGGGGGGCTACACCGTGGTCTTGATGGGCGTGGTGATCGCCTACAAAACCCAGTCCGACCCGGTGCACTACCCCTGGAAGCTGGAGATCGCGCACTTCGTGCTGACCGCGGCCATCGTGCCCACCATTTCGTCGCTGGCGGCCCAGCTCAGCAGCCTGCGCGCCAAACTGCAAAAACAGAAAGACGAGCTGGCCAACGCGCTGACGCGCATCCAGATCCTGGCCACGCGCGACGAGCTCACCGGGCTGATCAACCGCCGGCACATGATGGAAGTGCTGGGCCAGCACCAAAAGCGCTTGCTGCGCTCGGGCCACCACAAGTTCTGCCTGGCCCTGGTGGACATCGACCACTTCAAGCGCATCAACGACACCCACGGCCATGGCGTGGGCGACGAGGTGCTGCGCGGCTTTGCCCAGGTGCTGCAACGCGGCCTGCGCGAAACCGATGTGGTGGCCCGCTGGGGTGGCGAAGAGTTTCTGCTGCTGCTCAATGACACGGCGCCGGAGCTGGCCAATGTGGGCCTGGAGCGCGCGCGCGCGCTGCTGACCGAGGCGGTGCTGGTGCCGACGCTGCCGCAGCTGAAAGTGACGTTCTCGGCTGGCCTGACCGCCTACGACGAGGGCGAAGGCCTGGACAGCTGCATCGAGCGCGCCGACAAGGCCCTGTACCGCGCCAAGCGCGAAGGCCGTGACCGCACGGTGATGGACGTGTCCATGGCGCCCACGGTCGCCCCCACCAGGCTGCAGGGCGCGGCCTCGATCCCGCCGTGACGGGTGGGGCCGTGCGGATCTGGCAGGCGCTGCTGAACCTGGTGCTGGGCCCCGAGCCCAAGGTGCGCACCCGCGTTCAGCTCACGATGATCGCCGTGTACGGCTACAGCGTCAGCGCCCTGCTGCTGGTGTACGCCATGCGCATCGGCCTGGTGGCCGAAGGGCCCGGCCAGGTGCTGCTGGCCTACGTGCTGGTCGGCATGCTGGGCTTTTACCTGTTGGTGCGCACGGACTGGTCCACCCGCCTGGGCAACCCCGGCATGGACCTGCCGCAGTGCCTGTACGCCATCGTGGCCATCCTGTTTGCCTACGTCATCACGGGGCCGGTGCGCTCGTCGGTGCTGATGCTGATCGCGCTGGTGCTGGTGTTTGGCATGTTCACCCTCACGGCCATGCAGGTGGTGATCATGGGGGTGTTCACGGTGCTCAGCCTGGGCCTGGTGATGACGGCCATGGTGCTGGCCCACCCCGAGGCATTCGACCCCCGGCTCGAATTCATCAAGTTCGTGCTGACGGCCTGCACCCTGCCGGCGGTGTCGGCGGTGGCTTTTTACGTGGCGCAGGTGCGGGCCCGCCTGCTGCAGCGCAAGGAAGCCCTGCGCGACGCCCTCAGCCGGCTGGAGCAAGTGGCCATGCGCGACGAGCTCACCGGCCTGTACAACCGGCGGCACATGCAATCGGTGATGGACCAGCAGGTCTTGCGCCAGCAACGCTGTGGCGAAGGCTTCAGCCTGGCCATCATCGACCTGGACCATTTCAAGCAGATCAATGACCGGCTGGGCCACCAGGCGGGTGACGAGGTCTTGAGCACCTTCGCCCGGGTGGCCAGCCAGGTGATGCGCCAGACCGACGCCCTGGCCCGCTGGGGCGGCGAAGAGTTTTTGCTGATGTTCACCGCCCCCGACCCCGGCACCCCGGGCGTGGGCGTGGCCCTGGAGCGCCTGCGCCAGGCCGTGGCCCAGACCACCTGGCCCGAGGGCATCCGGGTGACGTTTTCGGCCGGCGTGACCGACCACCCGACCGACGAAGCCCTGCACGCCACCCTGGAGCGCGCCGACCGCGCCCTGTACGCGGCCAAACACGCGGGCCGTGACCGCGCCGTGACCTTGCCGGCACAGGGCCCACACCCCGACGCCCCTGGCAGCTTGTCACACCCGGACACACGCCAGCCACTGGCCGAAAACGGCCAATTGTGAGACAGTCGAGGCAAGGCTGGGGCGCGCCACCCCTCGGCTGAACAAGGGAGCACGTCCGGCACGCCCACCAGGTGCGGGCCAGACGACAACACGTGGTGTGGCGCACGCGTACAAGAGCCGTATCAGCATGCACAGCCCGTCTCACGACGCGCCCTACCGGCAGATCTTCGAGCAAGCCGGCTCGGGCATTGCCCGTTTGTCATTGCAAGGGCGTTTTCTGGAAGTCAACCCTCGGCTGGCCGAGCTGGTGGGGCGCACGCCCGAGCAACTGGTGGGTCTGCACGTGCAAGACCTCACCCACCCGGACGACTGGCCCATCAGCCAGGCGCAGATGGACGCCGCACTCAACGGCGACCACGAGCGCTATTCGCTAGAAAAACGCTACCTGACCCACCATGGTCAGACCGTGTGGGTGGCCGTCACCGTCACCCTGTGGCAGGGCGAAGCCGGCTCGCCTGGCGAGTTCCTGGCCATCGTCGAAGACATCGGCGAGCGCCGACGCATGCAGGAGGCCATGGCCAGCGCACAGGCGGCCGAACGGGCCAGCCAGGCCAAAACCGAATTCCTCTCGCGCATGAGCCACGAGCTGCGCACTCCGCTCAACGCCATGCTGGGCTTTGCGCAGCTGCTGCGGGTGGACCCCCAGCAGCCCCTGAGCCCCGCCCAACGCCAGAAGGTGGACCACATCGAAAAAGCCGGCGCCCACCTGCTGGCCATGCTGACCGACGTGCTCGACCTGTCGCGCATCGAAGCCGGCAGCCTGCCCATGCAGATGCGCGCCCTGCCAGTGCAGCAGGTGCTGGACGACGCCGCCGCCCTGGTGGGCCACCAGGCGCAAGAGGCCCAGCTGGGCCTGCGCATCACCCCGGCCGACCCCTCGTGGCAGGTGATGGGCGACCACGTGCGCCTGCGCCAGGTGCTGGTCAACCTGTTGAGCAACGCCATCAAGTACAACCGGCCCGGTGGCTGGGTGCAGCTCGAAGCCCAGCCCCTGGGGTCTGAGCTGGTCATCTCGGTGACGGACACCGGTCGGGGCCTGACGCCTGCGCAACAGGCCCACCTGTTCGAGCCCTTCAATCGCCTGGGCGCCGAGCGCACGGCGGTGGAAGGCACCGGCATTGGCCTGGTGATCGTCAAGCGCCTGATCGAGCTGATGCACGGGCGGGTGCAGCTCAGCAGCACGCCGGAGGTGGGCACCTGCTTTCGCGTGATCCTGCCACGGGCCGTCGCGGCACACGACCCCGCTCAGGAGGCCACGCCCAGCACCCGCTCGGGCTTTGGCCTGCTCGACGAGATCGGCGAACGCACCCTGCGCGTGCTGTACGCCGAGGACAACCCGGTGAACGTGGAGCTGGTGCGCCAGGTGCTGCGCATGCGCCCCCAATGGACGCTCCTGGTCGCCGTCAACGGCCACCAGGCCATCGAACAGGCGCTGCAAGAACCGCCCGACCTGCTCTTGCTGGACATGCACCTGGGCGACATGACGGGCCTGGACGTCTCGGACGCCTTGTGCAGCCACCCCACCACCCAGGACATCCCCCGCGTGGCCCTCTCGGCCGATGTCATGCCCGACCGGGTGGAGGCCGCCCGGCACCGAGGGTTTGTGGATTACCTGAGCAAGCCCCTGGACGTGGCACGCCTGCTGAAGCTGCTGGACCGCTGTGCGCGGGGTGAACTGCCCTTGTCGGGCTGATCGGCCCCTCAGATGGCCAGGTCGGTGAAAAAACGCCCGCCGTGAAACACCAGCGGCGTGGCCCCCACGCGGCGCCGGCAATGCTCGACCCGCCCGACAAAAATGAGGTGATCCCCCTCGTCGTGCTGGCTGCGGTGGGCGCACTCGAACACTGCCACCGCCCCCTCGATGACGGGCGCGCCGGTCAGGCCTGGCCGCCAGGGCGTGCCCTCGAAGCGATCGATGCCCTTGCGCGCAAAGCGCTCGGCCAGCAGGCGCTGATCGGCGGCCAGCACGTTGATGGCGTAGTGCGAAGCGGCCAGGAAGCCAGGCATGGACGTGGACTGGCGCGCCAGGCTCCACAAGACCAGCGGGGGCGACAAGGACACCGAGTTGAAGGAGTTGGCCGTCAGGCCGATGAGCCGGCCCTCGGGGTCACGCGCCGTGACGATGGTCACCCCGGTGGTGAACTGGCCCAGTGCGGCACGGAATTCATCGGGGCTGAAGGGCACATCTGCCGGGCAGGCGTCGGACGAGGTGGTCATGGAGCAGGCGGGAATCAAGCGCACAGTGTAGTGCCGCCACGCGCCAGTGGGGCCAGCAAGGTCATGGCCTGCGGTACACCCACACCGGCCGGCCCTGCGGATCACCCGCCGGCAGGCGCAGCACGGCCTGCGCCGGCCAGGCCTGGCCTTGGGCGTCTCGCGCTTCAAACTCCAGGCTGACCAACCAGCTGCCAGGCCGCATTTCCCGGCGGGCCTTGTCCATGGCGCGGGGCATGGTCTCGGGCCGCTGGAAAAGGTAGACCACCTCGAAGGCCGACCAGTCCACCGCCCACATGTCGCCACGCTGCACGCGGGCCCAGGGGCAGCGCAGGCGCGCCACGGCCCACCACAGCCAACTCCACTCGATGCCGCTGAGCTGCGCGGTGGGGTAGGCCTCGCGCCAGGCCTTCAGGCCATCGCCCAGGCCACAACCGGCGTCGTGGATGCGCGCGCCGGCCGGCAGGGGCAGGTGGCGTGGCAACTCGCGCAGCGCGCCCACCGGCGTGGGAAACACCGGCGCGTCGCGCCAGGCCTGACGCGGGTAGGCCAGCAGCAACACGCCCAGCGGCACCAGCCACACCCAGGCGGGCAGACCACCCGAGGGCGCCAGGGCCAAGGCGCTGGCCGGAAAGCCTGCCGCCACGAACACCTGTCGCCAGGGTGTGGACGCCACCCGGGGCCAGCTGGCCAGCGCCGCACCCAGCAAGGCCGGCAGCAGCCAGATGGCCCACACCGGCGCGGCGGCCCGCTGCAAGGCCAGGCACAGGCCCCAGGCGGCCAGCCAGCTCAACACGGCGGGCAAGGGCCAGATCATGGCGGGGCGGTAACGGCTCAGGCCTCGGCCGCGCAGCCGCGCAGCTTGTCGATCAGGCCGTTGAGTTCGTCCAGGCTGCCAAAGGCGATGGTGACCTCGCCTTGCTCGCCACGCTTGGTTTTCTTGCGGATGTGAATGCTCACTTGCGCTGTCAGCAAGTCAGACAGGGCTTCTTCCAGGCGCTGCACGTCACGCGACTTCTCGCTTTTGACCCGCAACAGCGGGGCTTGGCGGCCCTGTCCCTGCACCTTGGACACGAGCTTTTCGGTCTCGCGCACGTTCAGCTTCTTGCTGGCCACCTCGTGGGCGGTGGTGATCTGCTGGGCCTTGTCCAGCGCCAGCAAGGCCCGGGCGTGGCCCATGTCCAGGTCACCGGCCATCAGCATGCCCTGCACGGGCTCGGCCAGGTTCAGCAGGCGCAGCAGGTTGCTGGCCGCACTGCGCGAACGGCCCACGGCCTGGGCGGCCTGCTCGTGGGTCAGACCAAATTCAGCCGTCAGGCGCTGCAGGCCCTGGGCCTCTTCCAGCGGGTTGAGGTCTTCGCGCTGGATGTTCTCGATCAAGGCCATGGCGGCGGCGGCCTCGTCGGGCACGTCCTTCACCAGCACCGGCACCTCGTGCAGGCCCGCCAACCTGGCGGCCCGCGAGCGGCGCTCACCCGCGATGATCTCGTACTGGCCCCCGCCCACCGGGCGCACCAGGATGGGCTGCATGATGCCTTGGGCGCGGATGCTCTCGGCCAGCTCGTACAGCGAGCCCTCGTCCATGCGGGTTCGGGGCTGGTACTTGCCGGGCTGCAGCAGGTCCAGCCGCAGGGTGCTGGGCAGACCCTCGGCGGCCACCGCGGGCGTGTCGCTCACCTTCGGGCCCAAGAGGGCCTCCAGGCCCATGCCCAAACCTTTGGATTTTTTCGTTGCCATGGGGTGCATTGTCCCCCATTCGTCAGGCCCCAACGAGCCCCACACTCAGGCCTGGCGACGGCGGCGCAGCGCCCAAGCGCACACGGCCAGACCGCCCAGGGCCAGCCATGCAGACTGGGCCTCAGGCACCGGCGTGGTCGGGGCAAGCAACTGCACTTCGCTCAAGGCAAACCAGCGGCCAGGCGTTTGCAGGGTGAGCTGCACCAGCCGGCCCACGCCCGGGGTGTTGAAGCTCAGCATGACGGGCGTATCGTGGGCCAGCGCACCTCCTGACACATAACCCGTGGGCACCGTGACGGCCTCGCCAAACTCGCCGCCGTCCAGCGCATACCGCACGGTGGCCGACAAGGGCAGGTACACCGCCGCCTTGGGATAGGTCAGGAAATGCGCCCGGATCTGGCCCACGGCCTGGTCGCTGCCCAGGTCGAAGGTGATGGTGGGTGACTTGCCATCCCACAGCACATAGGGCGCCCAGTTGTTGTACCCCGCGCCCACCCCCGCCGGGATGACGCCATCCGTGAGCTCGCCGCCCGGGTCGTTGTAGCCATAGCCATTGTTGGGCCCGTTGACCGACAAGGTGTAGCTGTCCACGGCCAGCACCTCTTGGGCCTGTGCGCCCATGGACGACAACAAAGCGGCAGCCATCACGGCCGCGGGCCACAGGCGCATCCCCATGCCCGGTACTCCAATGTGTTTCATGGCGTCAGAGCTTGTCACAGACCGGCAGACCGCACAGCCCCCGGATCGCGGGCATGCGGCGATCAGGCCACGCCCCGGGCCACCCGGTCCACCAGCTCGCGCGCGAAGCTGACGAAGGCCTGCGCGCCCTTGCTGGAGGGGTCGAACACGACGCCAGGCACCCCATAGCTGGGGGCCTCGGCCAGGCGCACATTGCGCGGGATGACGGTGTTGAACACCTTGTCGCCAAAGTGCCCCTTGAGCTGCTCGCTCACCTGCTGCTGCAGGGTGATGCGCGGATCGAACATCACCCGCAACAGCCCGATCAGCTTGAGCTCGCGGTTGAGGTTGGCATGCACCTGCTTGACGGTGTTGACCAGGTCGGTGAGGCCTTCCAGCGCGAAGTACTCGCACTGCATGGGCACGATCACGCCATGCGCGCAGGTCAGGCCGTTGAGCGTGAGCAGGCTCAAGCTGGGCGGGCAGTCGATGAGCACGAAGTCGTAGTCGGCGGCGGCCGCTTCGATGGCGGCCTTCAGGCGTCGGTCACGCCGCTCCAGGTTGACCAGCTCGATCTCGGCGCCCGCCAGCTCGCGGTTGGCGCCCAGCACGTCGTAGCCGGCTTTTTCGCTGCGGGCACGGGCCTCGGCGATGGTCACGTCTTCCAGCAGCACGTCGTACACGCTGTGGGGCAAGGTGCGCTTGTCCACGCCCGAGCCCATGGTGGCGTTGCCCTGCGGGTCCAGGTCGACGATGAGCACGCGCTGCCCGATCTGGGCCAGGCCGGCGGCCAGGTTCACGGTGGTGGTCGTCTTGCCCACCCCGCCCTTTTGGTTGGCAATGCAGAAGATGTGCGGCATGGGGTGATTATCGCGTGGCAGAACGCTTCCGGCCGGCCTGCATTTTCACACCGTACCCCCTTGCGGAGGTGTTCAACCCAAGGGCCAACCCCTAGACTGTTAAGGTTTCATTAATAAATCAGGGCCCCGGTCGTCGCGCCGCCGGTGGCACCGTTCAGGGAAGCCCGCCGTGTCCACCACAGACATCGTTCATCCATTTGCGCGAGACGCGCACGCGCGTTCAGCCCTGCCCGGTGCCTGGTGGTGGGGCCTGCGCTTGTTCACGCTGTCGATCACCCTCGGGCTCATCACGTGGATGGCCTGGGCGCCTGAGCAGGCCCTGCCTGTGTTCTGGGGGCTGGTTGTGCCCGCTGTACCGATGGTGCTGGTGCTGGCACCGGGGCTGTGGCGGCAGGTCTGTCCGATGGCGCTGATGAACCAACTGCCACGCACCCTGCGCGTCGGCTGGCGGCGCACCTTGCCCGATGGCTGGCAGCGGGCCTCCTTCGGCATCGCCATGGGCTTGTTCATTCTGGGTGTGGCACTGCGGGGGCCTGTGCTGAACACCCACGGCCCCTTGCTGGCCGGGGTGCTGTTGATGATGGGCGCACTGGCGTTTGCGGGCGGCCTGGTCTTCAAAGGCCGCAGTGGCTGGTGCGGCACTTTTTGCCCTCTGGGGCCCGTGCAACGGGCCTATGGCCATGCGCCGCTGGCCGTCGTGCCCAACGGCTATTGCCCCAGTTGCGTGGGCTGCCAGCAGCACTGCTTTGATGCCAACCCCCGGCAGGCCATCTTTCAGGACCTGTCGGCCGACGATCCCCGCCATGCGCAGTGGCGGCAATGGTTTTTCGGGCTGCTGCCCGGCCTGATCGTGGGCTTTTTCACCCTGAGCCCCCCGGTGGCGGCCAGTGTGTGGCACTACGAGGCGCGCCTGCTGGGGTCCGCCCTGGCGCCCCTGGGCCTGTACGCACTGCTGAGCACGGCCCTGCCCATCGGCCGCTACCGCCTGTCGCTGTTGTTTGGTCTGACGGCGCTGGCCCTGTTCTACCTGTACACCGGCCCGGGCATGGTGCGCCAGGCTGCCGCCTTGCTGGGCCTGGAGGCCTCGCCCCACGCCCAGGGCTGGGCCACCGGCCTGGGTTTGCTGGGTGGCTTGAGCATGCTGGTCAATGGCCTGCGCAACGAGCACCTGCACCGCCGCACCCTGCGGGCGCAGCGCAAGGCCGAGGCTCAGCGCAAAGCACAGTGGCAGGCCATCCACCTGCACCGCCCCACCCTGCGCAACGTCGCCACTGGCCAGCAGTCCACGGTCGAACCCGGGCAGCGCCTGGCCGAGGCCTTGCGCGAACAGGGCACGCGCCTGCCCAAGGGCTGTGGGGCCGGGATCTGTGGCGGCGATGCCGTGGCCATCTGCGAAGGGCTGGAACAGTTGCCACCGCCGGGTGCCCAAGAGCTGGCCACCTTGCGGCGCCTCGGCCTGGAAGGCCGCGCACGCCTGGCGTGCATGTGCGAGGTCACCGCACCCATCGCGGTGGACACACGGCGCGAAGCCCTGGCCTGCGCGCCTGACGGGGCCAGGGCGTCCGGGCCCGACGCGCTGCAACAGCAAGGCATCGAGCAGGTCGTCATCATCGGCAACGGGATCGCCGGGGTGTCCATGGCCGAAGCCCTGCGGCGACACTGCCCTGGCGTGACGCTGCACCTGGTCAGCGACGAAGCACACCCCTTCTACAACCGCATGGGCCTGGCGGACGCCTTGGGGGCCTCGGCCCAGGTGAGTGATCTGTACCTGCGCGACGCGGCCTGGGCCGACGACTGGCGCATCACGCCTTGGCTGCGGGCCCCGGTTCGGCGCATCGACCGGCACACGCAAACCGTGGTGTTCAAAGACGGCCGCACCCTGCCCTATGACCGCCTGGTGCTGGCCACAGGCGCCCACGCCGCCCGGCCCGATGCGGTGTTCGATGCGGCCGGCAACGCCTTCGTGTTGCGCACCATCGCCGACGTCGAGCGCATTCAGCGCCACCTGGGTCAGCACGACGCACGCCGGGCGACGGTGGTGGGCGGCGGGGTGCTGGGGGTCGAAGCCGCGCTGGCGCTTCAGTTGCGTGGACTGCAGGTGCACCTGCTGGAGCGTGCGCCCCACCTGATGGCAGCGCAGCTGGACGCGGTGGGCGGCGCCCACCTGACGGATGCCCTGGTGGCGCGCGGCATCTCGGTGCACACCCAGGTGACCGCACTGCACTGGGTGACCGACGCCCATCAGCAACTGCGCGGCGTGCGCATGGGCGACGGACCGGAGCTGGCCACCGACATCGTGGTGGCCTGCCTGGGCATTCGGCCGCGCAGCCGCCTGGCACAAGAAGCCGGCCTGCGTGTGCAGGCCCGTGGCATCGAGGTGGACGGCTTGCAGCGCACCAGTGACCCGCACATCCTGGCCGTGGGGGACGTGGCACTGACCCCCGGGCCCGGCGGGCTGTGGGCCACGGCCGTGGCGCAGGCCGAACGGGCCGTGCAGGGTTTGCTGGCGCAGGAAACCACCGGCGATGCGGGGCCGCTGATGCTCAAGCTCAAGGCCGATGACCTGGACGTGGTGGCGTGGGGCGACAGCCGGGCCCAGGACTCCGATGAGGTCTGGCAGGCCGACGCCGACAGCGGCTTTTTCTGGCGCGTGGTGTGGCGTGCAGACACCCTGGCGGGATGGCAGTGCGTGGGGCCTGCCGGCAGCGCACAGGCCCTGGCGCAAGCCCTGCACAGCGGCTGTCCGCGCCAGGCGCGCGACGCGCTGGACACCCTCTGAGCGGGGGGTGACACCGCTTCAGCGGTGCGCAGCATGTCACGGTACTTTCACACGGTCTCTGCACATTGGCAGGGTGTATGCCGCCTCGCTGGCGGTTTGTGTTTCACCCTGATTGCAGTGCACCATGAAAAAATCGCTTCTGGCCCTGGCCGCCGCCGCTTCTCTGTCCACCCTGAGCCTTTCGGCCCATGCCGGCCTGCTGGACGGTGCATCGCTGGCCTGGACACATCAACACAGCGTCGACGGAGACTACCTGTCCGAGATCATCGCCTTTGACGACGCCCGCAACGAGCTGTGGGTGGCGGGCGTGACGGGCGTCGACATCCTGAATGCCGCGACGGGTGCCTTCATCGAGCGCCTGGACATCAGCAACTTCGGGCACGTCAACAGCGTGGCCATCCACAACGGCGTGGCCGCCCTGGCCATCGAGAACAACAACCGCGACTTGCCCGGACTGGTGCAAACCTACAGCACGGCGTCCCGCTCGCTCAGCAACAGCTACGCCGTGGGCGCCCTGCCCGACATGCTCACCTTCACGAAGGACGGCAGCAAGATCCTGGTGGCCAACGAAGGCACCCCCTCGGTCTACGGCGCCTTGGGCAGCAGCATGGCGCCCAGCGATCCCGTGGGCAGCGTGAGCATCATCAACGTGGCCACGGGCACCGTCACCACCACCAGCAACCTGAACACCGCCGCCCGCACGGGCTCCTACCTGCGCACCAACACCGGCATGGACTTCGAGCCCGAGTACATCGCTGTCAACGCCGCCGGCACCAAGGCCTACGTCACCCTGCAAGAGGCCAACGGCCTGGCCGTGGTGGACGTGGCCAGCGGCCAGGTGGACAAGGTGGTGGGCCTGGGCGTGAAGGACTTCAGCCAGCCGGGCAATCAGATCGATGCCAGCCACAAAGACAACAAGATCGAACTGCAGTCGCTGAACGTCAAGGGCCTGTACATGCCCGACAGCGTGGTGGCCTACGAGGCGGGTGGTCAGACCTTCCTGGTCATGGCCAACGAAGGTGACTTCCGCGAAGACGACGCCGACAAAGAGCGCGCGAAAAACGTGTTCGGCACCGCCGCGCCCTTGAACGAGTTGAACATCTCCACCACCGACTCCACCGCCAACGACCTGATCACCGCCGGTGCGCGCTCGTTCTCGATCCGTGACGAAGATGGCAACCTGGTGTACGACAGCGGCAGCATCCTGGACGCCGCCGCCATCGCCGCCGGCATCTACGACGACGGCCGCAGCGACGACAAGGGCGTCGAGCCCGAGGGCGTGGAGATCATGCAGATCGAAGGCCGCACCGTCGCCTTCATCGGCCTGGAGCGCACCACCAAGTCGGCCGTGGCCGCCTTCGACATCACCGATCCGAACGCGGTCAGCTTCCTGCAGCTGCTGGTGGCCGATGGCAGTGTCTCGCCCGAAGGCCTCAAGGGCTTCCGCGTGGGCAACGACTACTACCTGGCGCTGTCCAACGAAGTGACCAGCACCACCGCGGTGTTCCACCTGGCCACGGCGGCCGTGCCCGAGCCTGAAACCTACGCCCTGATGCTGGCCGGTCTGGGCGTGGTGGGCGCGATGGCCCGTCGCCGCCGCCAACGCGGCTGAGCCAGCAGCGGCCCCGTCACCTGTCGGCCGTATCGGCAGTGTCAGCGGCTTCAGCCGACCTGGGCAGGCACGGGGCGCATCCACACCAGACAACGCTCGGCCTCCAGGCCGGGCACGGTCAATGGTTCCACGTGGAACACCTCGACGTCGGCAGGCAGTTGAGACAACTCGTCCTCGGGTGCCCTGCCCTTCATCGCCATCCACACGCCGCCAGGGGCCAGGCGCTCTCGCGTCAAGGCGACGAAATCGGCCAGCGACGCAAAGGCCCGTGACGTGACCAACTCGTGCTGACTGCGCAGGTCTTCCACCCGCGCGTGTTCGGCCCGCAGATTGGGCAGGCGCAATTCGGCCGCCACCTGCCGGATGAAGGCCGCCTTCTTGCCCACGGTGTCCACGCAGGTCACCTGCACATCCGGACGGGCAATCGCCAACAGCACCCCCGGCAGGCCACCGCCGCTCCCCACGTCCAGCAGGCGCACGGGCGCATCACCGCCACGCTCCGCCAGATGGCCGTTCAGGCGAGGCAACACTGCCAGGCAGTCGCTGAGGTGGTGCGTGAACATCTCCGGCGCGTCGCGCAAGGCGGTCAGGTTGTAGGTGGCGTTCCAGTGCGCCAGCATGCCCATGTAGGCAGCGCAACGCTGACGCTGCGCCTCGTCCAGCGCCACACCCAGCGCCTCCAGCACCGGCCCCAGGGCACTCAGCCACTGGTCCTCGGACCAGCTCACGGGCGGGCGAACCGCCGGCTTCGGCGCGAGTCGCGGTTGGGGGCGCTGGCCACCGGTCTTGCCGGCGCCTGGCGAGCTCAGGCCGAGAGGCCGCCTGTAGCCTTTCATGCCACCTCTCCCCGGGTCTGGGCCTGATCGGGTGCGGGCACCGCCGAACCACCGAAGCCCTTGAAGCGCCCCTTCTTCAGGTGGATCAGCAAGAGCGAAATCGCCGCCGGGGTGATGCCCGACAAGCGGGAAGCCTGCCCCAGGGTCTCGGGCCGGTGCTTGTTCAATTTCTGACGGGCCTCGTGGCTGAGGGCACTGACGGTCATGTAGTCCAGCTCATCGGGCAGGCGCAGGTTCTCGTAGTACGCGGCACGCTCCACCTCTTCATTCTGCTTGTCGATGTAGCCGGCGTACTTGATGCTGATCTCCACCTGCTCGATCACGGCCTCGGCCAGCTTGGCACCCAGCCCTTCGCTCAAGGCTGCACGGCCGGTGGTTTCACGTGAAACACCGCCCTCGCCGCTCACCGACCCATCCGGCTTGCCCGCCTCTGCCCGCAGCCGCAACTGGTTGGCCGCAGCGACCACCGCCACCTCGGCCACCTGGTCGTAGCCCACGCCCGGTCGGCGCAACAGGTCGGCCAGGCTGTACTCGCGCTCCAAGGCCTTGCCCACCAGGCGCTCGGCGTCGGCCGACGGCAGTGTGGCCGGGCGCACCCAGGTGTTGCGCAGCCGTTCTGTTTCACGTGAAACAGCATCGCGCTTGCGGTTGAAGGCATCCCAGCGCACATCGTCCACCAGGCCGATCTGGCGGCCAAGCTCGGTCAGGCGCATGTCGGCGTTGTCTTCCCGCAGTTGCAGGCGGAACTCGGCCCGGCTGGTGAACATGCGGTACGGCTCGGTCACACCCTTGGTGATGAGGTCGTCCACCAGCACGCCCAGGTAGGCCTGGTCGCGGCGCAAGGTGAAGGGCCCCTCCCCCTTGGCCTGCAGCGCAGCGTTGACGCCGGCGAACAAGCCCTGGGCTGCCGCCTCTTCGTAGCCGGTGGTGCCATTGATCTGGCCCGCGAAGTACAGGCCGCCAATGGCCTTGGTCTCGAAGGTGGATTTCAACTCGCGCGGGTCGAAGTAGTCGTACTCGATCGCGTAGCCCGGCCGCAGGATGTAGGCGTTCTCCAAGCCGGGCATGGAGCGCAACGCCGCCAGCTGGATGTCGAAGGGCAGCGAGGTGCTGATGCCGTTGGGGTAGAACTCGTTCGTGGTCAGCCCTTCAGGCTCCAGGAAGATCTGGTGCGAGTCCTTGTCCGCAAAGCGGTTGATCTTGTCCTCGATCGACGGGCAGTAGCGCGGCCCCACCCCTTCGATCACGCCGGTGAACATCGGGCTGCGGTCGAAGCCCGAGCGGATGATGTCGTGCGTGCGCTGGTTGGTGTGCGTGATCCAGCAAGGCAGCTGGCGGGGGTGCATCTCGGGCGTGCCCAGGAAGCTGAACACGGGCACGTTGGGGCCGGTCGGGGCCGACAGCGGCTCGCCAGGCACGCCCCAGCCCCCCACGGCCCCCACCCCGTCGCCGGGCTGTTCGCTCAGTTTGCTGAAGTCGATGCTGCGCCCGTCGATGCGCGGCGGCGTGCCGGTCTTCAAACGCCCTTGCGGCAGCTTGAGTTCTTTCAGGCGTGCCGACAGCGAGATCGCGGGCGGGTCACCGGCGCGGCCGGCGCTGTGGTTCTGCAGCCCGACGTGAATCTTGCCGTCCAGAAAGGTGCCGGCGGTCAGCACCACCGTGCGCGCGCGAAAACGGATGCCCACCTGCGTGACGGCGCCCACCACGCGGGCCCCGTCGCCATCGCCCTCGACCATCAGGTCGTCCACCGCCTGCTGGAAGATCCAGAGGTTACGCTGGTTCTCCAGGCGCTTGCGGATGGCGGCCTTGTACAGGATGCGGTCGGCCTGGGCGCGGGTGGCGCGCACGGCCGGGCCCTTGCTGGAGTTGAGGATGCGGAACTGGATGCCACCCTCGTCGGTGGCCAGGCCCATGGCCCCGCCCAGGGCATCGACCTCTTTGACCAGGTGGCCCTTGCCGATGCCGCCGATCGACGGGTTGCAGCTCATCTGCCCCAACGTCTCGATGTTGTGGCTCAGCAGCAGCGTGGCGCAGCCCATGCGGGCCGCGGCCAGGGCGGCCTCGGTGCCAGCGTGGCCGCCACCGACCACGATGACGTCAAATTCTTGGGGATACAGCATGGGCAACCTGCCTCATTTTTGAGCAACCTTCCATTGTACCGAGGGCGGCCGTTGTCGGCGAGAAACCCTGCCACGCTCGCCCCCTCAACAAGGGTGCTCCCGCAGTGGCGCCGCCGCGATCCTGCGGGCACAATCAAGCCACGAATTGATCGGACACCGTCGCGTGACCGACCCACCAAACCCAGGAGCACACCATGATCCCATCCAGGTCCACCATCTTGCGCCCCACCGCCGTGCGCCCTGTCCCCCGCGCCATCGCCCTGGGCGTGGCCACGCTGTCGGCGCTGATGGTACCAACGGCCCAGGCCGCCATCGACACCAACGCCTGGGACGTCTACAACGGGCCTGATGGCAACGTGCAGTTCTCCATCTACCACGCACCCAACCAGTCGGACGTCACCTATCTGTACGGGCAAGTGACTCAGCAAGTCGCGGGCGACGGCAGCCTCAGCCACACCCTGCAGGGCCTGAGCTTCAGCTTGGACGTGGCCGCCGCGCTCTACATCGTCAACGAGGGCGCCACCCTGAGCAACGCGCTGTTCGACAGCGGCGCCTACATCCCGCTGGTGGGCGCCACCAACCAAACCTGGACCAGCCTGACCGTGTACGGCACAGAGACTTTCTGGCTGGGCGCCCAAACCCGCGAAGGCAATGTCGGATCCCAGCCCTGGACAGGCCTGGGCTGGGCCCAGCTGCGCTTTGACGAACAAGGTCAGCTGGAACTGCTGAGCAGCGTGGTGGCCTACGACAGCACCAGCCTGGTGGTGGGCGCCGTGCCCGAGCCCGGCACCTGGGCCCTGATGGGCATCGGCCTGGTCGGGCTGGGCTGGGCGGCCCGACGCCGCGCCTGAGCACGCATGGGGGCTTGGCAAGCCCCCGGCAGGCTCGTATAGTGACTGTTCTCGCTGTCGTCACCGAGCATTCAAGCAGGGCCCTCTTTCCTCAGATGAACTGCCGTCCTGGCTGCGCGGCCTGTTGCATCGCGCCGTCCATCAGCTCGCCCATGCCGGGGCTGCCGCAGGGCAAACCGGCCGGCGTGCCCTGCCCCCACCTGGACCACGATCTGCGCTGTCGCTTGTTCGGCCAGCCGCAGCGCCCGGCCGTCTGCAGTTCACTGCCACCCAGCGCCGACATGTGCGGCCCCGACCGGGTCCACGCCCTGCACTGGCTGGAGGTGCTGGAAGACCTCACCCAGCCTCAAGCGGCGTCCAGCGCCGCCACGTAAGTCCAGCGCCCCGCCTCACGCACGAAGCGGCTGGTTTCTTCCAGCCTGAAGGCCCGCCCCCCGAGCTTGTATCGGGCCACGAAACGCACCGTGCCTTCATCGCCACCATCCCAGCGCACCGCCTTGACCTCCAGGCCCAGCCAACGCAAGCCTGGCTCGGGCGCCTCGATCTCGGATGGGCGGGTCGAGGGGTGCCAGGTGGCCAGCAGATAAGCCCGCTCGTCGCGCACGAAGGCGCTGTAACGCGAGCGCATCAATGACTCGGGGTCGGGCGCGGCCACCATGGGGTCGGCATGGAACAGGCCGCAGCACGCGGTGTAGGCCCTGGCGCGACCGCAATCACAAGGCGGCGGGTCGGTCGGGCGACGGGGCAAGGCCGGTGACGTCATGGGGCCTCGGACGACGCATCAGAGGCTGCGAGGGCCAGGTGGATTTCGCACACGCCCCGCAGGTAGACCAGGGTGGGCAACACCAGGGCGATGGCAAAGACGACGCCCCCGCCGATGGTGGCCGACGCGATGTACTGCAGCGACTCGGCAGGCACGGCCGACGGGTTGTTGACCCACACCCCACGGCCGACCAGACCGGCCATCAAGGCCTCGGGCGGCACGTCCACCCCCATGATCCACACCGAGGCCTCGGCCATCACACGCCCCCCGATCAGCACGATCAGGCTGGCGGCGGCGCCCACCAAGCCGGTGGCCACGCTGAGGGCGGCATTGAGCACCACCGCCTGCAACAGGCGGGTGCGCATCAAGCGCCACACCCGCCGCAGGGCCTGCCATGAGCCTGCACCGGCCCACACCGTGGGCGCCGTCAGGGGCGCCAGCACCGCCGCACCGGCCAGCAAGGCCCAACCGATGAGCACCACCGTCACGGGCGCCACGAGGGCAAACAACCAGGGCCCCACCTGCCTGGGCCCACTGAGCCAGTACATGCCGCCCAGCACCGCGGCCAGACAGGCGCCGGCCAGCAGCATCACCGACAGCACCAGCAGCACACGGTGGGCCATGCCCAAGGCGTCGAGCACGGCATCGACCACCTCGCGGGGCGGCCGCCCCTGTGCACGGTCCATCATGATGAGACCGGCCGCGTTCACGCCGTAAAACGCCACGAACAAGGCCAACGCCCCCTGGCCAATGGCCCATGGCAGCTCATCGCGCCCCACCGAGGCCTGGGCACTGGCCGCCGCCAGGCCGGCGCAACAGAAGGTGGCCAGCAGGGTGTAGAGCGCGCGGCCCTCACGCAAGGCCTCCACGCTGGACAGCACCCTCACCAGGGCCTGCCACCAGTCAAACCGGCCCCCTGCCGGGCCGTGCGCATGGGATGGAACAGACATACACCTCTTTCTGTGGCGTCACGCCGGCCTGCCGGGCGGGCGTCGAACGCGTCCCGATCATAGGGGCAAGCCCGGGGGGGACCCTGAGGGGGCCACACAACACGGAATCGGCTGGCTTGACATGGCAGCAAAATTTCTGCTTGACAGACTGGCACAACGCATTGTGCTCCACCATAATGGCCGGGTCTGTGTCTGGAAGCGGCACCGTCTGATGGAATGGGTCCTGATGGGTTGAAGCTCCGCATGGTTCACTGGAAAGGAGCTCTCTCATGGGCAACAAGCTGTACGTGGGCAATCTGGCCTACAGCGTGCGCGATCAGGATCTGAACGACGCTTTCTCTCAATATGGCTCGGTCAACTCGGCCAAGGTCATGATGGACCGCGAAACCGGCCGCTCCAAGGGCTTCGGTTTCGTCGAAATGGGCTCTGACGAAGAAGCCCAGGCCGCCATCAACGGCCTGAACGGTCAGCCCGTGGCGGGTCGCGCCGTGGTCGTGAACGTGGCCCGTCCCCGTGAAGAGCGTCCTGCCGGCTTCCGCAGCCCCTACGGTGGTGGCAACGGCGGCGGCGGCGGTGGCCGTCGTGAAGGCGGCGGTGGTGGCTTTGGCGGCGGTCGCCGCGAAGGCGGCTACGGCGGCGGCCGTGGTGACGGCGGCGGTTACGGCGGTGGCCGTGGCGGCAACGGTGGTGGCTACGGCGGCTACTGAGCCCGTCTGGTCACACTGACCCCCCCAAAAACGACACCTCCGGGTGTCGTTTTTTTTTGGGCGCGCTGCAGCTCAGGGTGCTGACTCGTAGCGGCCGGTCACCCGCCCGCCCAGTTCGCTGACCCCGGTGCGTGCATCGTGGCGCAGACTCTGGCCCCGCACCACGCTGCCGGATTGCAGCATCACCACCGGTGTGGACGAGCTGAGCACCTCGCGGCGCAGGTCGGCGCTCAGGCCCTCACCCAGCAACATCGACGTCCCCGAGGCACCGGGCCCGCGCATCCAGGCCTGCACGTCACCGCGCATGGTCACGACCTCGCGGCGCTGATCGGCCTCGCCCAACAAGGCCTCGGCCCGCAGGGTGCGCCCGGTGTCGTCCAGTGCATGCAGGCGAATGCGGTCCACGGTCAGGCGCTCGCTGAGGGGCAGGTGCCGAATGCGGTCGCCCTGCAGCACCCACGCCAGACGGCCATCCGGCCCGGCGCGCAACAGTTCGGCGTGCTGCAGCTCGACATCGGCGGTGTCGTCCTTCAGTGCAGTGGCCACGCTCGGCTCAGGCACCATGGACGAGCGCACCAGCCACCAGCTGAAGCCGGCCACCCCCGCCAGCGCCACCAGCGGCAAGGCAGCCTGCGCCCGCTCCAGCCAGGCCCACACCCACGCGCGCCGGACCCGGCTTGGCCGGGGGCTCATGTGCGGGGCCCTTCGGCCGTGGTGTCCAGCGTTTGCGCGTGGCCGCTCAGCAGGCGCTGGTAGTGGCCCGTGGCCAGCAGCAGCAGGTCGCAGCACTCACGCGCAGCCCCTTGACCGCCTCGCGCACGGCACACGTGGTGGGCCACGGCCTGCGCCTCGGTGTGGGCATTGGGCGGGGCCACCGCCAGGCCGGCCCTCAGCAACAACGGCAGGTCGGGCCAGTCGTCGCCCATCACCGCCACCTGCGACCACGACAGCCCCAGGCGGGCCAGCACGGGCTCGGCCACGGCCAGCTTGTCGTGGGCGCCAAACACCGCCTCGGTGATGCCCAGGTCTTTCAGGCGGCGACGCACCGCCGGCGAATCCCGGCCGGTGATGACGATGGGCGTGAGGCCCGCCATCGCCAGCAGCTTGAGGCCATGGCCGTCCAGGGCGTGAAAGGCCTTGAGCGTCTCGCCCGCCTCGCTGATGTACAGCGTGCCGTCGGTCAGCACGCCGTCCACATCGAAAATCGCCGCGCGCACGCCCGCAGCCTGGGCCAGCAAGGCGGCATCAAAAAACAGGTTTGCAGCAGACACGTTCACCACCTTGTCAGATCACCTTGGCGCGCATCAGGTCGTTGGTGCTGACCGCACCCACCAGCCGTTGCTGCGCATCGACCACCAGCAAGGTATTGATGCGGTGTTGTTCCATCAGGGCCACGGCTTCGGCGGCCAGCACCTCATCGCGCACGGTGCGCGGCGCAGGGGTCATCAGGGCCTGCGCGTCCAGGGCGCGCAGATCCACCCCGGCTTCGATGCGGCGGCGCAGGTCGCCATCGGTGAACACGCCCAGCACCCGGTCATCGGCGTCGACCACGGCAGCGGCGCCCAGGCCCTTGGCGCTCATCTCGCGCATCAGATCCCCAAAGCTGGCCTGGGGCCCCACGCGCGGAATGGCCTCGCCCGTGCGCATGACATCACGCAGGTGGGTGAGCAGGCGCCGGCCCAGCGAGCCGCCCGGATGCGAGCGGGCAAAGTCTTCGGCCTTGAAGCCCCGCGCATCCAGCAGGGCCACGGCCAGCGCGTCCCCCAGGGCCATCTGGGCCGTGGTGCTGGCGGTGGGCGCCAGGTTGAGGGGGCAGGCCTCCAGGGCCACGGCGCTGTCCAGCACCACATCGGCGTGCCGTGCCAGGGCCGATCCCGGTTTGCCGGTCATCGCCAGCAGGGCAATGCCCTGGCGCTTGATGACGGGCAGCAAGGCCGTCAGCTCTTCGCTTTCGCCCGAGTTGGAGATGGCCAGCACCACATCCCCCGGGCGCACCATGCCCAGGTCCCCGTGGTGGGCCTCGGCCGGGTGCACGAACATGGCCGGCGTGCCGGTGGAGGCCAGCGTGGCGGCGATCTTGCGCCCCACGTGACCGCTCTTGCCCATGCCCATGACCACCAGGCGACCACGGCAGGCCAGCACCGTGCGCACCGCCTGCACGAAGGCCTGGCCCGCCGGGCCTTGCACATCCTGCAATCGATCGCGCATCTCGCTGAGGGCCTGCGCCTCGATGGCCAGGGCCCGGGTGGCCTGGTTCAGCACCGCCTGCTCGGGCGGCATGGATGGATTGACATCGCTCATGCGGTCGATTCTAGGTTGTGTGCAGTCTGTTGTTGTTCAATGCCCAAAAGCGGGGCATGCCCTCTAGGCCTGTGGCCCTCAAAGATGCACACTCGGGGCCATGCGCACCGCGGCCCGGCGTCCCAGCCGTCCAGGCCCAGCAGGGGCGCCATTCACCCTGGAGGCTCCATGTCCATGGCCAGCACCCCACCGGATGCGATGTCCTTGCCCACCGACCGCCCCTGGCGCGTGCTCTCGCGCCGCGTGACCATCGCGGCCGTCTTATGGAGCGTGTTGGCCCTGTCGCTTGGGGGCTGGGGCCTGTGGCAGGCCCTGCAGTTCTTGCGCCACGAAGCCCTGCAAGCCACCCAGCACCGACTGGACAGCGCCCAGCGCGGCCTGCAAGACAGCTTTCAGCAGCTCACGGTGTTGCCCCGCGCCCTGGCCCGCCAGGAGGGCATCCGCCGCTACCTGAACGACCACGTGCTGGCCAACAGCGACCGCCTGAGCGAGACCCAGCGCACACAGGTGCGCAACCTGGCCGAGGTGCAGCGCAGCGTGCAGGCCCAAAGCGAGCAGCTCACCGCCACGGCGCAGGATTTTGGGCTGGGCGCCCTGTTCGTCACCGACTCGTACGGCACCACCCTGGCCGACAGCAACGCCCACCAGACGGACAACGCCATCGGGCGCAGCTTCCGCGGCCGCCGCTATTACGTCGATGCCCTGGACAACCCCAGTGGCCTGGGCTACCAGTTCGCGGTCTCGCAGGTGGCCGTCGGGCCGGCGTTCTTCTTTTCATCGCGGGTCGGACCCATCGACGCGCCCATGGGCGTCGTGGTGGTGATGCAGTACGCGCGCGCGTTCTCCAAAATGCTGCAAGACCCGGGGCGGCGGCTGTTCGTCACCGACGAGCAAGGCGTCATCGTGATGGCCAGCGAACTGGCCCTGCCCCTGCAGCGCACACCGCTGATGGGGCGTGGGGCCCTCAATGAGGAAGCGTCTGCGCGCCTGTACAAAACCCGCCCCGTGCCCGTGGACTGGCAACTTGAACGTTTGCGGGTGCGTGATGAGCAGGTGCTGGTGGTGCGCGAAGGCGAGCAACGCTTCATGGCGCTGTCGCGGCCCCTGGACGGGCGCGACCTGACCTTGTGGGCGCTGGTGCCGATGCAAGGCGAAGCCGCCCTGATCGCGGCCGGCGCCACCGTGACCACGCTGGCCTGGCTGGGGGGCCTGGGGGGCCTGGCCCTGATGGGGCAGCGCATCCGTCGCCAGGCCGCACTCAGCCGCGCCCAGCGCGAGCTGGAACGCATGGCCCACGCCCTGCCGCTGAGCGTGTTTTGCTGGCGCCAGCCACCCGACGCCCCGGGCGAATTCAGCTTCGTGGCCCAAAGCGCCCAGAGCCTGCTGGCGCTGGGCCACGACGACTTCCGCACGCAACCACAGAAAGTCTGGTCGCTCATGGGGCCGGACATGGTGGGCCCACCGCTGCACCCCACCGACTTCCAGATCCGCACACCCGAAGGCAACCGGTGGCTGCGTTGCGAAAGCCGGTGCGTGCACCACAGCGACGGCAGCCAGGTCTTCAACGGCTACTGGGCCGACATCACCGAGCGCAAGCAGGTGGAGGCCCGCACCCAGGCCGTGTTCCTCAACTCGCCGGTGGCTTTCCTGTTCTTTGACACCGAACACGGCATCACGCGCTGCAACCCCAGCGCCCTGCAGCTGTTTGGTGCCGAAACCGACCAGGCCCTGCTGGGACTGGACCCGACGCGCCCGCCCTTGTCGCCGATGGCCGCCTTGAACCCCGATGCCCAGGCCATCCTGTCGCAGGCCGCCCACACCCAACAGGCCGTCACCTTCGAATGGCGACACACCCGCCTGGACGGGGAGCCGTTCGACACCGAGATCGTGCTCGTGCCCTTCGAGTTCGAGCAGCGCCTGCAGTACTGTGCCGTCATCCAGGACATCAGTGCCCGCAAACGGGCCGAGCTGGCCCAACAGGCCGCTCAACGCGCCGCCGAAGCGGCCACCCAGGCCAAGAGCAACTTCCTGGCCAACATGTCGCACGAAATCCGCACCCCCATGAACGCCATCATGGGCATGACCCATCTGGCCCTGATGGACGAGCTGCCCGCCAAGGCCCGCAGCTATGTGGACAAGGCGCACCGCGGGGCCACCACCTTGCTGCAGATCCTCAACGACGTGCTGGACGTCTCCAAGATCGAATCCGGCAAGCTCGAGCTCGAGTCCGTGCCCTTCCAGCTGGAAAACGTCGTGCGCCACATGGCCGAAGTGCTGGGCGTGCGCGCCGAAGAAAAGGGGCTGGAGCTGCTGTTCACCGCCCCGCCCGAGATCCCCACGGCCCTGATCGGCGACCCCATCCGCCTGGGCCAGGTGCTGATCAACCTGGGCACCAACGCCATCAAGTTCACCGACAGCGGCGACATCCTCATCGGCTGCGAGGTGCAGCGCCAGGGCCCGCACGACGTGCTCTTGCACTTCTGGGTGCGCGACAGCGGCATCGGCATGGACCAGGCCCAGATCGAGCACCTGTTCGAGCCCTTCACCCAGGCCGACAGCTCCACCACGCGCCAGTACGGCGGCACCGGCCTGGGCCTGACCATCTCGCGACAACTGGTCGAGCTCATGAACGGCCGCATCTGGGCCAACAGCCAGCCCGGCCGAGGATCGACCTTCCACTTCACGGCGCGCTTTGGCGTGCAGTCGCAACAGACGCGCCGCGCCCTGCTGGCCAGCGAGCTGCAGGGCCGCCGCGTGATGCTGGTGGACGACAACGCCACCGCCCGCGAGGTGCTGGGCGACATGGTGCGTCGCCTGGGTCTGCACGTCGACACCGCCGACAGCGGCGACGCCGCCTTGCTGCGCATGCAACAGGCCGTGCAGGCCGGCCAGCCCCACGACATCTTGCTGACAGACTGGCGCATGCCGGACATGGACGGCATCACCTTTGCCCGCGAAGCGCTGGACATGCCGCCGGAACACCGCCCCTGCGTGTTGCTGGTCACCGCCTTCGGGCGTGAAGAAGCGACCGCCGCCGCGCAGGACGCCGGCGTCGACCTGGCCGGCGTGCTCAACAAGCCGGTGACGCCCTCCACCCTGTTCGACACGCTCAGCCGCGTGCTCGGCCAGGACAACACCCCACCCAGCGCCCTGCCAGAGAGCACCCGGATCCTGACCCAGGCCCGTGAGCGTCTGGCGGGCGCCCGCGTGCTGCTGGTCGAAGACCAGCCCATGAACCAGGAACTGGCCCGTGACCTGCTGGAGCGCGCCGGCATGGAGGTGATCACGGCCAACAACGGGCAGGAGGCCTTGAACCGGCTGCAGGACGACGGGCCCTTTGACGGCGTGCTGATGGACTGCCAGATGCCCGTGCTGGACGGCTACTCCGCCACCGAGCGCATCCGCGAGCAAGCCCAGTGGCAAAGCCTGCCCGTGATCGCCATGACCGCCTCGGCCATGGCCACCGACCGCGAGCGCGTCTTGCGCAGCGGCATGAACGACCACATCACCAAGCCGCTGGACCTGGCCCGCATGTTCGACATCATGGCGCGCTGGATCACGCCCTCAGGACGGGCAGACACCGCGCACCTGCTCCAGGGCGTGGACGGCCAGACACCACACAGCGGCTCGCTGCAGCACCTGGACACCACCGACGGACTGGCGCGCTGCATGGGCAACCTGGACCTGTACAGCCGGCTACTCAAGGGCTTTGCGCGCACCCAGCGCGACTTCGGCACCTTCTACGATCACGCCAGCAGCCGCGAGCAGGCCCAACTGCTCACGCACACCCTCAAGGGCCTGGCCGGCAACATCGGCGCGCGGGCGCTGGCCGAGGCGTGCGAACACCTGGAGCAGGCGCTGTCGGGTGGCCAGCAGGCCGCCGAAGAACCGGCCCTGTGGCGCACCCGTTGTCGCGAACTGCAGCAGCTGGCCGTGAGCGCGCTCGACCAGGTCATCGGCGAGATCGACGCCATGCAACAAACCGGCGCCGATCGCCAGGACGCGGCGCGCCAGGCCCTGCAGGCCATGACCCAACAAACCGACGGCCAAGACTGGGACACCCTGGCCCGCCTGATCAGCGAGCACGACGCGCAGGCCCGCGACCACCTGCACGAACTGCTGGAGACCTGGCCGGCCCTGCTGGACGAGCCGCTGATCACGCCACTGCGTCGGGCGCTGGAACAGTACGATTTCAGCGCCGCCCAGCAAGCGCTGACGGCCCTGGTGAACGGTCTGGCCCTCCACGGCCAGCACACGCCGGCGTGATCAGATCACCGAATCGGCGAAGCCTGCGCCGCGCTCGTCGGCGTACAGCTCCATGATCCGCAAGATCTCGTACTGCTGCTGCATGAACGCATCGACCAGCACCGGGTCAAACGCCCGGCCGCGCTCTTCGGCGATGATGGCCAGTGCCTGCGGGCCCGTCATGGCGGGGCGGTAAGGCCGGTCGTTCATGAGCGCATCGAACACATCGGCCATGGCCACGATGCGCCCGAACAAGGGAATCTGCTCGCCCTGCAAGCCCTGGGGATAGCCGGTGCCGTCCCAGCGCTCATGGTGGGTCAGCGCAATGGTGCGGGCCGTGGCCAGCAACTCGTGCTCGTGGCGGCCGATGATGTCGGCCCCGATCTGGGGATGCTGGCGCACCAGCACGCGCTCGTCATCGGTCAGAGGGCCCGGTTTGCTCAACACATGGTCGGGGATGCCGATCTTGCCCACGTCGTGCAAGGCCGAGGTCTGAAACAGCAGTTGCAGGGCTTCAGGGCCCAGGCCGATCTGCTGCCCCAGCAAGCGGGCGATGTGGCTGATGCGCACCACGTGGTTGCCACCCTGGTGGTCCTTGAACCCGGCGGCCCGTCCCAGGCGACGGATGATCTGCTGGCGCGTGGCCACCAGCTCGCTGGTGCGCTGCGCCACCATGCGCTCCAGCTCGCGCGACTGGTCGTACAGCGCCAGGTGCGTGCGCACACGGGCCTGCACCAGCGGCGGGCTGATGGGTTTGGTGATGTAGTCGACCGCGCCCAGGCTCAGGCCCATGGCCTCGTCTTCGATCGTGCTCATGGCCGTCACGAAGATGATGGGAATGCGGCGGCGATCGGGGTTGGCCTTGATGCGCCGACACACCTCGTGCCCACTGAGGTCGGGCATCATGATGTCCAGCAAGATCAGGTCAGGTGGCTCGTCGGAGTACGCCAGCTGCAGGGCCTTTTCGCCGGAGGTGGCCACCTTGATGCGGTGGTCCGACCCCAGCACCCGGGTCAACAACTCGATGTTCTGCGGAGAATCGTCGGCCACCAGGATGGTGGGCCGGCGCACGCCTGTCGTCACGGACATCCCTGCTGGCCTCCCCTCACGCCACCGGCACCTGCCGTGTCAGGTTGGCCCGCATGCGCAAGGCCATCACCCCGCCTGCGGCCCTGACCACCTCCACCGCCACCAGCGGCACGCGGGCGGCCAGTTCTTCAAACCGAGGCAGGCGCAAGGCGTAGATCACACAGGGCGTCATGGCCTCGACATTGGCCATGCGGGGGGCGTCGGTGAACAGGCCGGGTTCGCCGCAGATGGCCCCGGGCCGCAAGATGGCGATGCGGGACGCACCCGGCGCACCGCCCGTGACGAACACCTGCAGCGAGCCCTGCCCTAGAAAGTACACCGTGCGGTCGTGGTCACCCTGCTTGATGAGCAGGTCGCCCGAGCGCAGTTCATGCCGGGTGAGGTACTGGCAAAACGTGCGCCATTGCTGCGCATCCAGGCGCGCACGGAAGGCGTCTTCCGTGTTCAGCGTCTGTATCGCCTGAATCAATTCTGTCGAATCCATCCTTGCCTCACCTGTGCCTTGCTTGCGCTGTGCCTGTGCTCTGCTCGTGCCTGACGTGCGCGCCAAGCCTGCGCAACCGAGTGACTTTAAATCAAGCGCCCGCCGCTGTCACTTGCCGATGCAGAACCGCGTGAATATTTCACCCAGCAAATCGTCGGCCGAGAACACCCCGGTGATGCTGCCCAGGGCATTGTGCGCCAGTCGCAGCTCTTCGGCCAGCAGGTCCAGGGCCCCATCGGCCTGTGCGGCGTGGGCCTGGGCATGGCCCAGGTGCTCACGCGCCACGCGCAAGGCCTGCACATGGCGTTGCCGGGCGATGAACAGGCCCTCGGGCACCGCCTGCCAGCCCGCGATCTCCAGCAAGGTCTGACGCAGGGCCTGCAAGCCCTCACCGGTGCGGGCCGACAGCCGCACGGCCTGTCCGGCCGCCGGCGCCACGCCCGCCACGGTGGCGTCCACATCGGCCTTGTTGAACACGTGCACCACGCGCAGGCCTGGCGGCAGACGGGCGGCGATGGCCTCGTCGGCCTGCACATACGCAGGCTCATGCACGCGGGTCAGGTCGTGCAGAAACAACACCGCATCGGCGCCTCGGATGGCCTCCCAGCTGCGCGCCATGCCGATGCGCTCCACCTCGTCGGTGGCGTCTTCGTCGGCGCGCAAGCCGGCCGTGTCGATCACGTGCAGGGGCACGCCCTCGATCTGGATCGTCTGGCTGACCTTGTCGCGCGTGGTGCCCGCGATCGGGGTGACGATGGCCAGCTCCGCGCCGGCCAGGGCATTGAGCAAGGAGCTCTTGCCCGCATTGGGCTGGCCGGCCAGCACCACCTGAAGTCCTTCGCGCAACAAGGCGCCCTGGCGTGCCTGGCGCAACACCGTCTCCAGGGTGGTGGCCAGGCGGTCGAGCTTGCCGCGTGCATCGGCCTTTTCCAGAAAGTCGATCTCTTCTTCCGGGAAGTCCAGCGTGGCCTCCACCAGCATGCGCAACTGCACCATCTGGGCGCGCAAAGCCTCCACCTCGCGGCTGAAGGCCCCACCCAAAGAGCGGCTGGCCGAACGTGCCGCCGCCTCGGTGCTGGCATCGATCAGGTCGGCGATCGCCTCGGCCTGGGCCAGGTCGATCTTGTCGTTCAAGAACGCCCGTTGCGTGAACTCGCCGGGCTCGGCCAGTCGCAAGCCCGGCAGGCAGGCGCGGCCCGTGGCCCCCTCAGGCGCGGCCGCCGCTTCCAGGCAGCGCGCCAGCAACAACTGCATCACCACGGGGCCGCCGTGGCCCTGCAGCTCCAGCACGTCCTCACCGGTGTAGCTGTGCGGCGCCGGAAAATACACCGCCAGGCCATGGTCCAGCGCCTCGCCACGGGCGTCCTTGAACGGCCCGTACGTGGCCACGCGCGGCGCCAGTTCACGGCCACACAGCGCGCGGGCCAGTGGCATCAGGCCCTGGCCCGACACCCGCACAATGCCCACCGCCCCTCGGCCGGGGGCCGTGGCCACCGCCACGATCGGCTCCTTGTGTTGTCCCCAACGCATCGTCACCTCACACCTTCACACGCCATGATGGCCCCGAGCTGGCACCGATGTTGCATTGCAGCATTGACCAAGCCCGCCACACGGAGGCCCCATGCTCGACACCCTGGCCCAACTGCTCCTGATCGGTGCACCCACCACCGACCCCGCACAAACCTGGCCCCTGGCCCTGGCCTCGGTGGCCCTGGCCGTGGGCATTTTGCGCCGCCGCCGCGACTGAGCGCCAGCCCTGCGGCGACCCCTTCAATGAAAAAGCCGCCAGGGTGACCCGGCGGCTCCATGTCCGTGGCGCTTCGCCCCTCGTCAGGTGTTGACGCCCAGGCTGCGGTTGATCATCCACTGCTGCGCGATCGACAGGATGTTGTTCGTCAACCAGTACAGCACCAGGCCGGCCGGGAAGAAGAAGAACAGCACCGAGAACATCAGCGGCATGATCCACATCAGCTTGGCCTGCATGGGGTCCGGCGGCGTGGGGTTCAGCCAGGTCTGCAGCAGGGTGGAGCCGGTCATCAGCAGGGGCAGCACATAGTACGGGTCCTTGACCGACAGGTCGGTGATCCAACCCACCCAGGGCGCGTTGCGCATCTCCACCGACGACAGCAGCACCCAGTACAGCGCGATGAACACCGGAATCTGGATCAGGATGGGCAGACAGCCGCCGATCGGATTGACCTTTTCTTCGCGGTAGATCTTCAGCATCTCCTGCTGCATCTGCTGCGGGTTGTCTTTCAGCGACTCACGCAGGGCCTGGATGCGCGGATTGAGCGCCTTCATCTTGGCCATCGAGCGGTAGGCGCTGGCGTTCAGGCCGTAAAACGCGGCCTTGAGCAGCACCACCAACAGCACGATGGCCCAGCCCCAGTTGCCCACCAGGTTGTGGATGTGGAACAGCAGCCAGAACAGCGGCTTGGCCAGCAGGTGGGTCCAGCCGTAGTCCTTGACCAGCTCCAGGCCCTCGGCGATGTCCTTGAGCTTCATTTCTTCCTGGGGGCCCATGTACAGCTGCGTGTCCACCGTGGCCGAGGCGCCCGGGGCCACCTCACCCACCGGGAACAGCATGCCCACGGCGTAGAGGTTGCCGGCCTGCTGGCGCGCGAAAAACTCGCGCTGCGTGCTGGCCGGGTTCAACCACACCGAGGTGAAGTAATGCTGCACCACCGACACCCAGCCATCCGGCGCCGACTTCTGGAAATCGGCTTCTTTCTTGCTGATCTTGTCGAAAGGCACCTTCTGGAACTTGGCTTCGGCCGTGTAAATGGCCGGGCCGGTGTACGACTGCGGCGCACCCCACACATCCGGGCCTTCATGGATCAGCGAGCCGTCGCGCACCAGCTGCACATACAACTGCGGGTTGATCGCTGCCGCGCCTTGGTTGAGCACCTCCTGGCGCACGTCCACCAGGTAGCTGCCGCGCTGGAAGGTGTAGGTGCGCACCAGTTGCACGCCGGCCACCGGGTCGGAGGCCAGCTTCACCACCAGGGTGTCCTGCCCTTCGGCCAGGGTGCGCTCATTGCTGACCAGCTTGAACGGCGTGAGGTGCGTGGGCACATCACCGGCCGCCTGGCCGATCAAACCCGACTGCGCCACGTAGGTCTTGCCCGCCGACCGATCGAACAGCACCATGTTGCCGCCCGCCTCGCCAGAAGCACGGTGTTGCAGCATCTCGGCACGCACCACGCTGGCACCCAGGGTGTCGATGTCCACCTTGAGCACGTCGGTGCTGATGCTCAGCACCTCCGACGGTGTCGCTGCGGGGGCGGCCGCCACCTCGGCGCCCGGCGTGGCGCCCGCGGCGTTGGTGGCCAGGGTGCCGCCGGCCGCCGGCACCGAGGCCGTGCCATTGTCGGCACCACCGCTGGCGGCCTGGGCCACCGGCGAGGCCGCCGGTGCGGGCTGGAACAGCGAGGGCTGGCCGGTGTGGCGCAGCCAGCCGTCCCACAACATCAGCAGCGAGACGGCAAACACCGACCACAGCAGCACGCGGCGCAAATCGTTGTTGATCATGGGCGAGGGGGTTCCGAGGAAGGTTGACAGAAACGGGACAACAACCCCGCCTTCTTGAAAGGCGAGGCGTCGGGCACGGGGTCATGCCCCCCGTCACACAAAGGGTGGCAACGCAGGATACGGCGGGTGGCCAGGTAAGAGCCTGCCAGCGGACCATGACGCTCCAGCGACGTGAGGGCGTATTGTGAACACGTGGGCGTGAAACGGCAGGCCGAGCCCAGCCAGGGGCTCAACAACAGCCGATAGCCCTGCACGACGCCGATCAGCACACGGTTCAGCGCGCGGCTGAGCACCTGGCACACACCGCCCATCATCGCCGCACCTCGCGCACCCGTGCCCACAGCTCATCGAGCTCGCGGCGCACGGCGGCGCTCAAGGCATCAGACGCCGCGCTGGGAAACTCCGCGCGGTCGAAGCCACGCGTCAGCCGCACCACCCAGGCCGACAAGGGCACCGGCTCGGCGGGTTGACCTTGAGCCTCACCTTGACCAACAGGCCGCAGGCGCGACAAGGCCGCCACGGCATGCCGGCGAACAGATTCGCGGGCCTGGTGGCGGATCAAGGAGCGGGTGACCGAACGGCGTGCCTGTTTTTTGGGCACCACCAACCCCAGCCGCCCCACCATGTCATCCACAGCCGGGGGCGTGCCCAGGGACGGGGTTGTTGACAACTGGACCGACACGGGCCGCCTCCACAAAGCGTGCAAGGCGAAATGCGCGGTTTTAGACACTGGGCGTGTTCCCAGTGCCTGCTGAAAATCCGATGATTTCAGGCTGGCAGGTTTCACGGCTCGGCTGTCCTGGCGGCGATCAAAAACGACCGTCAGAGCGTGACAAAGCCGGGCAAAGCCCGGCCCTGCTCGTGGTTGCACACACGCCTGAGCCGGCTATCGCCGCGTCAGGCACGGTGCTGCACCATGCTGGCTCAGACAGCCAGGCGCTTGCGGCCCTTGGCGCGGCGGGCGTTCAGCACCTTGCGGCCGCCCTTGGTCTTCATGCGCACCAAAAAGCCATGGGTGCGGGCGCGACGGGTCTTGGAGGGTTGGTAGGTACGCTTCATGATGATCTTTCACTGAGCCAGCACCTCAACCTTAGGGCCGGCAGAACCCGCGATTACATCAGCTTTTGCACATCAGGTCAACGTGTGTGCGCAAAAACAGGCGCCGGCACCCGGCCAATCGATGCTGATCTCGAACAAAAAACTGTGGATAACCCGGTTCACGAGCGCCCGAAGACGCTTAGAATTCGCCTCCCAAGGAAGGACTTGTCCACAACATGAGTGCCGCCGAATTGCCCACCACGGGCCCCGCCGAGCTGCCATACCTGTGGCAACGCTGCTGCCAGCGACTGGCCACCGAACTGCCCGAGCAACAGTTCAACACCTGGATCCGTCCCCTGCCAGACGCGCAGGCCAGCGTGCAAGAGGGTGTGACCGTGCTGTGTGTGCGTGTGCCCAACCGCTTCATGCTGGACTGGATCCGCACGCAATACAGCGCCCGGCTGGAAGCCATTCTGGGCGAACTGGTGGATGGTGACGTGCGCCTGGACATCGCCATGGCCCCCCGGGCCGCGCCCACCGGCGTGGCCATGGGCGCTCAGGGCGGTGCGATGCTCCCCACGCGGGCCATGCCCAGCAATGCCCAGCTCAACAGCCCCACCCTGCAACGCCTGATGCCCCACCTGGGTGACCGTGGCGACCGCAGCGCGGCTGGTGAACCGCACGAGCGCCACCCCCTGGGCGGCCAGGGCATGGCCCATGCCCCGGCACCCCGGCATCAGCTGCCCCAGGTCATGGGCCTGAACCCGGCCCTGACCTTCGACAACCTCGTGCCCGGCCGCGCCAACCAGATGGCCCGCACCGCCGCCCTGCACGTGGCCGGCAGCCCCGGCCACATGTACAACCCGCTGTTCATCTACGGCGGCGTGGGCCTGGGTAAAACCCACCTGATGAACGCGGTGGGCAACGCCCTGCTGGCCGACAAGCCCGACGCGCGCATCCTCTACCTGCACGCCGAACAGTTCATCAGCGATGTGGTCAAGAACTACCAGCGCAAGACCTTTGACGAGCTCAAGGCCAAGTACCACAGCCTCGACCTGCTGCTGATCGACGACGTGCAGTTCTTCGCCGGCAAGGACCGCACCCAGGAAGAGTTCTTCAACGCCTTCGAAGCCCTGCTGGCCAAGAAGGCACACATCATCATGACGAGCGACACCTACCCCAAGGGGCTCGCCAACATCGATGAGCGACTGACCTCGCGCTTTGATTCGGGCCTGACGGTGGCCATCGAGCCCCCCGAGCTGGAAATGCGCGTGGCCATCCTGATCAAAAAGGCCGCACAAGAGGCCATCGAGATGCCCGAAGACGTGGCCTTCTTCGTGGCCAAGAACGTGCGCGCCAACGTGCGCGAACTAGAAGGCGCCCTCCGCAAGGTGCTGGCGTTTGCCAAGTTCAGCCACAAAGAGATCACCATCCACCTGGCCCGTGAGGCCTTGAAAGACCTGCTGTCCATCCAGAACCGGCAGATCTCGGTGGAGAACATCCAGAAAACCGTGGCCGACTTCTACAAGATCAAGGTGGCCGACATGTACTCCAAGAAGCGCCCCGCCTCGATCGCCAAGCCCCGTCAGATCGCCATGTACCTGGCCAAGGAGCTGACCCAGAAGAGCCTGCCCGAGATCGGCGAGCTCTTTGGGGGGCGTGACCACACCACGGTGCTGCACGCCTGCCGCAAGATCGCCAGCGACCGGGCCAAAGACAGCGAGCTCAACCAGCAACTGCACGTGCTGGAGCAAACGCTGAAAGGCTGATGCAGGCATGCCAGGAGACCCCAGCGGGTCTCTTTTTTTACCCCTTGTCAAGGCACAAACTTGTGGACAAGAAAAGAACAAGCACCCACTTGTCCACAGGCTGAGACCAAAGCGCGAAGTTGTTGTCTGTTGTCCCCATCACGAAGCCGGGTAGCATCCACAGACTTGTCCGGGTCGTAAATCCTTGATGGATCAGGACAAAATAGCGTTGTGCACAGAAAAAGTCGCCCTCTACTACGACGACCAATTTGAAAGATTAAGATGATTGTGTTGAAAGCAGCCCAGGAAAAAATCCTCGCCGCCCTGCAGTCCGTGGGCGGCATCGTGGAGCGGCGCCACACACTGCCCATCCTGGCCAACGTCCTGATCCGCAAAAACGGCCCCGCGCTGGAGCTCATCACCAGCGACCTGGAAATCCAGATCCGCACCACGGCCCAGCTCGATGGTGACGACGGCAGCTACGCCACCACCGTGGGCGCCAAAAAGCTGGGCGACATCCTCAAGAGCCTGCCGGCGGACCAGACCGTGTCGCTGACGGCCAACCAGAACAAGCTCACCCTGCAAGGCGGCAAAAGCCGCTTCACGCTGCAAACGCTGCCCGCCGAAGACTTCCCCCTGGTGCAAGAGGCCGCCGACTTCGGCCCCGCCTTCAGCGTGCCTCAGAAGACCCTGAAGATGCTGATCGGCCAGGTGCACTTCGCCATGGCCGTGCACGACATCCGCTACTACCTCAACGGCATCCTGTTCGTGGCAGAAGGCAACACCCTGACCCTGGTGGCCACCGACGGACACCGCCTGGCGCTGTCTCAGGCCACGCTGGAGGTCGAAATGCCCAAGCAAGAGGTCATCCTGCCCCGCAAGACCGTTTTGGAGCTCATGCGGCTTCTGAAGGACGATGGCAAGGGCGAAGAAGAACAGCTCATCGAGATGCGCTTTGCCGGCAACCAGGCCAAGTTCAGCTTCGGCGGCCTGGAGTTCGTCACCAAGCTGGTCGAGGGCAAGTTCCCCGACTACAACCGCGTCATCCCCAAGAACCACAAGCACCACATCACCCTGGGCCGCACCACCTTGCTGGCCAGCCTGCAGCGGGCCGCCATCCTCACGTCGGACAAGTTCAAGGGCGTGCGCCTGAACATCGCGCCCGGCCTGATGAGCATCGCGTCGAGCAACGCCGAGCAGGAAGAGGCCAAGGAAGACATCGAAATCGACTACGGTGGCGACAGCTTCGAGATCGGCTTCAACGTGAGCTACCTGATGGACGTGCTGTCCAACATGAGCCAGGAGATGGTGACCGTGTCGCTGCAAGACGCCAACAGCTCGGCCCTGATCACCAACCCCGAGTACGAAGGCTTCAAGTACGTGGTGATGCCGATGCGGATTTGATCAGGGCACGCCGGCTGGCCCCCACGCGATCGTGGGGGCCGAGCAGACCTTGACCTACCCTGGTGGGGGATGTCCCGGCCAGGGTATTTTTTTACATTGGGGGCCATGATTTCTGGAGAAACCGTCATGTCCACCCTCACCACCGCCATCCGAACCCTGCTGGGTGCCACCACCCTGGGCTTGGCCGCCACCAGCGCCCACGCCGTGCTGGAAGTGCCCAGCAACACGCTGACCTTCAACTTCTACGCCGACTGTCTGGACTGCACCATCAACGCCCCGGAAGGTGCTCCGGCGGCCGTGCTGGTGCTGGAGAACTACGTGCCCGGTGACGCGCTGAGCATGGACAACTTCGGCGAGCACTTTGTGAGCTTCAGTTACGCCGGCTCGGACATCGTGGCAGGCTTCAGCCTCACGAAGACCACCTACGATTGGGGCTGGGGCCCGGAAGTGGGCGTGGACTTCACGGTCTATCGGCCGGAGGGCGTTGAATCACGCGCCACCAGCGTGTCGTACTTCTCTGGCGCCCTGGGTGTGAACGATGGCCCTTACGACTTCCTGATCGACTGGGACGACGGCCTGCGCTTCACTTCATCAGCCAGCCCGTTTGCCGATGGCAGCAACTGGTATATGTGCAGCGTTGGCACCGAAGGTGGCTACTACCGTGGTACCTGCTCGCACCTGTTCAACCAGGATTACGGCATCGGGCAGTGGAATTCACCCAGCGCCGTGCCTGAGCCTGCCACCTGGGCTTTGGTGGGTTTGGGCTTGGCGGTGGTGGGGGTGTCGGTGCGGCGGCGATAAAGCTGATCGCTTAGACCGTCAACCATTGACTGTAATGGCCCTTAGGGGCCCATTGTTCATGGGGACCCGTGGTGAACCCAAGGGTGATAAAGCGAGCATTACCGGACTGCTCAGACAGACGGATGATGGATGTGATCCGATTTTTGCGTTAGCCTCTCATCATCAAATATTCAGGAGGCTCGCTCATGCGCTCGCTCAAATTGGTCACGACCTTGTGTTCTTTGTTTGCATGTTCGTCGTTTGCACACGCTGCAGTTCCAGTCATCAGTGCTTCGGCAACGGTGGCGAATTTTGGTTATCGCCTCATCGACTTGAATCCTGATGATGATGTCACTCCATGGATTAAGTTTGATAATTCTGGAACATCAGAACTGTATGTTTCAGTAAAAGATGACGATTACAAGACCATCGAAGATGTGAGGACGTTCGATGAGGATGCTCGATTGTTTGGAGATTATTCCGCCAGCTTGACCAGCGCTGACGGCGTAGCGAGCGCAAGCATCGGACCTTCTGAACATGGCAGTTCGATTCAAATTGATGCACCGAGATTAATTGGTTCGCTTCAGTCAACAGTTGACCGTGAGAATTCTTTAATCAATTCGTCAACTGGTTCTTCCTATTACCTAAGGTCAGATTTTTCAGGAATGGAAAGACTGCCCAACTACGCAGGATTTATCGGATTTGTGTTGTCCCCGAACACAGCAGTTGTGCTTGAGGGAACTGCAAATTACCATCTTAATGCGGACTGGGACGCCTTGAACAGTTCGGTTTATCCATCCAGTGATGGATGGGAAGATACAGGTATATATTATTCATATAATTCGTCAATCAGAGTAAATACTGGAGGATGGGCTTATGCAGAATGGGCAGATAAGTCATTTCCATTTCCTGGTGAAGAATATTATGATACAGATAGTGGGTCAAATTATGTTGACATTTACGATCGTTCGAAAAGAACCATCGAAAAATCAGAGTACTTTTCTTTGAAAATTGAAAACAATACCGATCTGGAATCGATGAAGTATTACGGTGTCAGTACTCATGTATCACTGGTCAGTAGCGTGCATGCAAGCAAGACTTATGTGCCCGCCATCCCCGAGCCATCCACGTTAGCGCTGACGCTACTGGGCCTCGGCGGTTTGGCCTCGGCCGTGCGCCGTCAGCAACGTCGGTCCACCCCGCACTGACCGCGGTCAGAACCCACGGCCAAAGCCGTTAAAATCCCAGAGCCCTGACGACCGTCGTCGGGGCTCTTTTTCATTCCCCAGGGCCATTCCATGAGCGACGTGACGCCTTCTCCCGATCAGCAACCCGACGTGCCCGCCACCCCGGCCGGGTCACCCGACCAAGGCGGCTACGGCGAGGGCTCCATCCAGATCCTCGAAGGCCTGGAGGCGGTGCGCAAGCGCCCGGGCATGTACATCGGCGACACGTCCGACGGCACCGGCCTGCACCACCTGGTGTTCGAGGTGGTCGACAACTCCATCGACGAAGCCCTGGCCGGTCATTGCGACGACATCGTGGTGACCATCCACACCGACAACTCCATCAGCGTGGTGGACAACGGCCGCGGCATCCCCACCGGGGTGAAGATGGACGACAAGCACGAGCCCAAGCGCTCGGCGGCCGAGATCGCCCTGACCGAGCTGCACGCCGGTGGCAAGTTCAACCAGAACAGCTACAAGGTGTCGGGTGGCCTGCACGGCGTGGGCGTGAGCTGCGTGAACGGCTTGAGCAAGTGGCTGCGCCTGACGGTGCGCCGCGACGGCCAGGTTCACTACATGGAGTTCCGCCAGGGCGTGCCGCAAGAGCGCGTGCTCGAGGTGCGCGACGGGGTCGAAGTCAGCCCCATGAAGATCATCGGCGAGACCGACAAGCGCGGCACCGAGGTGCACTTCCTGCCTGATGTCGAGATCTTCAAAGAAAACAACGAGTACCACTACGATATCCTGGCCAAGCGCCTACGTGAGCTGTCCTTCCTGAACAACGGCGTCAAGATCCGCCTGATCGACGAGCGCAACAACAAGGAAGACAACTTTGCCTACGCCGGTGGCGTCAAGGGCTTTGTGGAGTTCATCAACAAGGGCAAGAACATCCTCAACCCCAACATCTTCCATGCGCAAGGCGACAAGGTGTCCGAGAACGGCACCAACGTCGGCGTGGAAGTGGCCATGCAGTGGAACGAGAGCTACAACGAGAATGTGCTCTGTTTCACCAACAACATCCCGCAGCGCGACGGCGGCACCCACCTCACGGGCCTGCGTGCGGCGATGACCCGCGTCATCAACAAGTACATCGAAGACAACGAGCTGGCCAAGAAGGCCAAGGTCGATGTCGGTGGCGACGACATGCGCGAAGGCCTGGCCTGCGTGGTGTCGGTGAAGGTGCCTGAACCCAAGTTCAGCAGCCAGACGAAAGACAAGCTGGTGAGCAGCGAGGTGCGCGCGCCAGTGGAAGACATCGTCAGCCGCCTGCTGACCGACTGGTTGCTTGAGAACCCGATCGACGCCAAGATCATCTGCAACAAGATCGTTGAAGCCGCGCGTGCGCGCGAAGCCGCCCGCAAGGCCCGTGAAATGACGCGCCGCAAGGGCGTGCTCGACGGCCTGGGCCTGCCCGGCAAGCTGGCCGACTGCCAGGAAAAAGACCCGGCGCTCTGCGAAATCTACATCGTGGAGGGTGACTCCGCCGGTGGCTCGGCCAAGCAGGGCCGCGACCGTAAGTTCCAGGCCATCCTGCCCCTGCGCGGCAAGATCCTGAACGTCGAGAAGGCCCGGTATGAGAAGCTGCTGACCAGCAACGAAATCCTCACGCTGATCACGGCCCTGGGCACGGGGATCGGGCGCGGTGCCGGCACCGACGACTTCAACCCCGACAAGCTGCGCTACCACCGCATCATCATCATGACCGACGCGGACGTGGACGGCGCCCACATCCGCACCCTGCTGCTGACCTTCTTCTTCCGCCAGATGCCCGAGCTGGTTGAGCGCGGCCACATCTACATCGCGCAGCCGCCGCTGTACAAGGTCAAACACGGCAAACAAGAGCAGTACCTGAAAGACGCCGGTGCGCTGGACGAGTACCTGATGCGCGTGGCGCTGGACGGCGCAGTGGTGGAACCCGGCCAGGGCAAGCCCGCCATCGCGGGCGAGCAGCTCAGCGAACTGGCCGCCGCCTATGTGAAGGCCAACGCCGTGGTGGAGCGCCTGGGCAACTGGATGGACATCGAGGCCCTGCGTGCGATCGCCAACGGCCTGACGCTGAACCTGGACACGCTGGAAGACGCTGAACAAAGCGCCACGGCCTTGAAGGCCGCGCTCCGCAACGCCGAAGTGACGGCCGAGTTCGACGCCCGCAGCGACAAGCACATCCTGCGTATCAGCCGCATCTTCCACGGCAACACCAAGTACAGCATCATCAACGCCGACTTTGTGCACGGTGCCGACTATGAGGCCCTGGCCAAGGCCGGCACCACCTTCAACGGCCTGCTGACGCCCGAAGCCCTTGTGCGCCGCGGTGAAGGCGAGAAGGCCAAAGAAGCCAAGGTGGCCGACTTCCGCGCCGCGATGGCCTGGCTGATCACGCAGGCTGAAAACAGCGTGGGCCGCCAGCGCTACAAGGGCCTGGGTGAGATGAACCCCGAGCAGCTGTGGGAAACCACCATGGACCCGAACGTGCGCCGCCTGCTGCGCGTGCAGATCGAAGACGCCATCGAGGCCGACAAGGTGTTCATGATGTTGATGGGGGATGAGGTGGAGCCGCGGCGCGATTTCATCGAGAGCAACGCCTTGAGGGCGACGAACATTGATGCGTGATGTTGTCGGGTGACACGGAAAGTGAAAAACGTGCCATGTTAGTGAAAAGTGACTGACGCAGTTACTGAAAAAAACTGACAGGCCGTGAAGGACGAAACGCCCGGACATGCCGGGTGTTAAGTCGGCCTCAACTCTTCATAGGCATTCGTGTCGCGAACCACGTCTTCGACGTAGGCCAGGCATGCCTCGACATCCGCACGTACGAAGCAGCCGAACTGCTCAACAAGCCCCAGGTCGGGCCTGTTCACTAGCGTGCACAACGGGCCTTCGGTGAAGAAGGCGTCGCAATAGGCCAGGGCCGCACAAGCGTGCTGGAAATCGAACAGGTCATTGGCCTTCAGCGCCTGTCCCTTGTTCCATCGCACGGCCGCATGCAGGGTAACGTTGATGTGCAGCGTGCGCATGGCTTTTCGGCCGACCTCCGTTCCAAAGGCGCCTATCAGGAACGCTAGGCACTGTCGATTGACCTCCGCGCGCTCCGGTGTTCCTTCTTTGGGCAAGGGGCCGGCCTCGGGCGGCAATGTGGGCTCCAGGATGGTGGCCAGTTGACCGGCATAGAGGTCCAGGACGCCGACCAGTTCATGCTGGTAGGCAGTCTTCATGTTTTTGAGGCTGTCTGCATGGGCGCGGATCTGCTCGTTCACTCGGCCAGTGGTCTCGCGAAAGTTCAGCGGGTCGGCATGCACGAACTTGTCGCCGAGCATGTCACACACCTGGATCAGCGTGACGTCTTCCCACATGTGGTCGAAAAAGGCTTTGCGGATGGCCAGGCTGGTGGCTGGGTCGAAGGCCATCGACACCGGATCGACGAAGCCCATCACATAGGCGGGCTTGGACCACACCAGCTCGCGCAGCGGATCGACCGCCTCCGTCGTTCGGGCCGCATGCACGTAATGCGCGATTTCGGTGCCGACGCGCATGTCGTAAGTGAGGAGGGTGGCCCCCAGGCTAAGTTCGCTGACCAGGTCGGCAGTGGCAGCGCGCGACCGCGGATCGGTCTGCTTGAACATCTCTAGAAAGGTGCTGTCGGTGATCGGGCAAAACACCCGACCCGCTGCCACGGCGCGGCGCAAGGTACGCAGGAGATCCATCATCGCCCCAGGCGTGTCGTAACGCGCTGCATCCCGCAAACCTATCCAGAATCGCAGGTCCAGGTACACCGCTTTGCGGGTCATTAGACTGCGCCCGAAGGCGTGGACGCGCCGGCGCCGATGCTGCTCAAAGCTGACTTCGGGCGAGGCACGGTGCTGATCGATGGACGAGCCGATCTTGTGCGGATTCATACTTGATGCCGGGATACGCATGGGCCGCCGGGCTGCCCAGATCAGGAGGCGTACTGGCCATGAGACACGATCTTGCCACTTTCTTCATGTCAGGCGCCTCGCGTTGCACGCCGAGCGGAGTTGGCACAGGCACTCTCCGCCACGCGGCTGGCTACCTTGAACGCCGGTTGGCGGCTGGACAGGCGGGTAGAAGCAGCCCGACGCTGCTATGTCGAGTGCGACAATCGACAAAACAGAAGATGTTGACGAAAACTATTTGAGCCACGCTATGAATGATGACTCTCAATCGCGATCTGTTTCCGCAGCAATCGCTACAGAGGTTTACTCTGATGCCGTGGCACCAGCGATGCGCGAGTTCGCAAAAATCGGCGTTGATGCCGTCAAGGTACTCCGTCTTGCGCTCTTCCCGCTCCAGTACGGAGCGGCGATGCAAGACCGTTTAGCTCGACGTATTGAGCACTCTCTTGAAGCTGTTCCGCCTGCTCGTCGGATTGCGCCTCCGGACTCCATCATGCTTCCTGTGGCAGAGCGTTTGCGATATCAAGAAGACGGCAACCCTATCGCTGACCTGTACGTCAATCTGCTTGCTAGGGCAATGGATAAGGAGCGCATCGGTGAAGCCCATCCTGCCTTCGTCCACATCATTGGTCAGTTGGCACCCGATGAAGTGCTTTTTCTTACCCAACTGTTTGATCTACGGGATCACATCTACTTGCGAGAAGGACAACAGAGCCCTGGAATGTTGAAGCAGGAGGGGCTGGTAAGGTTGCGCCAGATTTATGGCGAGTCCGATTTCTACGAATCTCTTGCAAGCGCACTTGTCGAACCCGAAGCCCTCGCCCAGCCAGAGTTGTTCTCAACATTTCTTTCGCACTTGGTAACGCTCGGGGTGGTGGAATACACCAACAAGCCGGAGCAGGCACTAGAGAAGATAAATCGCTCGATCTTGGGCTACGAGATGCACTACATCCGGCTTAGTCAATTTGGGCGGCTTTTTTGCGGTGCTTGTTTAAACGCCTCGTAAGGGATTGGGGCGGCACCCGTGTTGCGCCCAATAGACGTTCTATTGATGCAACATGCCGCCCCCACGGCATCTTCCCACCCTCCTACAACCGCCAGCTTCCTGCACTGGGAGGGCATTACGACGAGGCGCATTCGCCATGCCTAATCTTGCCTCTGAAAATGCCGCCTACCCTGCAGCTAGCCGGTCTGGGGTTGGACCGCTGGCACGTTCTTCGGAACAAAGCCCATAGTCGCGGGCAACTGCTCCGGCAACGGCATAGCCGTGATTTGCCAGCCTGTCGAACTCATCCCGACTGAGCTTCTTGAGCGATGTGTCGAAGGATTTTGCAAACGCGGCATCAGCCGTGGTCTCGTTCAGTCCGCGGGTGCCGATGATGAGTAGCGCACCCGCCTCGGGATAGCGCTGCAGATAGTTTGCAAATGCCCTCACTCTCAGCGCCCTACACTGCTCCATCACGATGTCCATGAGCCGCTTGACGCGAAAGGGGCTTAGGGGGCCCGCATCCATTCCCTCAGCGAGGGGGGCCCCGGCGTCGGAAACGATGACATAGTCACCGGCAATCTTGGCCTTCTGCGTCCCTGGATGAAAGAACGGTTCGGCACCCAGGTTGTCGTACAGGCCGCCGTCATACAGGTGCAAGCGTCGGTACTTGATATCAACAGGCTTGCGGTCTTCGGGCGTGGTACCCCATTCGCCGTAGCGCCACTCGAAGTCTTTCGGGTCAATCGCCAGAGGACCAAAGCCGACTGGAAACGCGGCCGAAACCGCGAGGGCACACCCGAGTGGAAAATTGGGAGTCTCGGCGTAACCCAGGGCCCAATCTCCAATCTCTGTTCCTTTGAAGCGAAAGCGCTTTCCATTCTCAGCCGTTGTGCCGTTGATGGACCATTCTGGCTTTTTAGGGATGACGGACAGCGGCACATCCATACCCCAGTTTTCGATGAGCTCACGGGCTAGGAGGTTGGCGCGAGACATCAAGAACTTCCAGTTCCTGGGCCTCAGCGCCATGCGAAGGGCACCAAGCTGCATGCTTTTCGTGCAGAGCAACTCTGACACCTTAGGAAAGGTCTCGTCGAGGAAGTGCCGGGACGAGGGCCACTGAAAGTTGCTGCTTTGATATATGAGGCCAGTCAGCAGGCTTCCACCTGAGACTGTGGAGATTCGCACTACCTTCTCCAGCAATGACCGCTCGGCCATCCATTTAAGGACGCCCAAGTGAAACGCCATGGCCCTGATGCCGCCGCCTGAGAGTGCCAGGGCAATCGGACGGTCATACTCGCGGCTCATCGAACCTCCCCAAGGTGGACGCCCAGGTCAGTCTTGCCTACGATGACTTGCAGAAACGGCAGGCCTTCCTCGGCCATCGCAATCGCGAGAGCTGCCAACTGACGCTTGTCATCGGTGCTGGGGTTTACGCTGTGCCCATCTGGGTGGCTGTGCCACTCACCAAGGTATCCGACAACCTGCCCCGTACGCTCTTGAATCGCCTGCACTTGCGCGAGCAAGCCTTGTACTCCACGCTCAAAATTGGCTGCAGTGCCCTTGCTGTCCGGGGGCGCAGCAAGTACGTCGACGATGACAATCTGGCGCAACTTGAGGTCGTGATAGCCCAGCAAGACTCCACCGGTCTCGGCTGGAAGATGCGGCTCTCGCAGCGTCCGTAGCTTTCGGACAAGCCCCTCGTCGGCATGAACGGTGAAATCACCTATGTCCCACTGCAATGGGGATTCAACTGGCACGTCGTATGCAGCAACGGCTCCTGTCGTGGCGTCCCGCTCCCAGATTTGAATTGCGGCGCCCTCTGGCTGAATGTGGCGGCGTAGCTGTTCAGCCAAGTTTGCAGCATGCACCACGATGGTGGAGTTCGCCTGCTCGTACGAAATGTCGCGACAGCTAGCACCACTGAAGTATTTGCCAGCATGCTCTTTCAAATGCGTCGTACCCCAAACACTGTTAATGATGGCTCGGTAGTACTGCGCCTCCAATGTTGAGAGCCTGAAACGGCGAGCACGGTCTTCGACTAGAAGCACTGAACCATTGCCGGAAGGGGTTACAAATGCGGACACGTGACGAGCAGCATGTTCCGTGAGGCTTGCTCGCCGCGGAAACTCCAAGGTCGTAGAGCAATCGACCACGAGGTCTGCCGCCTTGAACAGCTCCTTGATCTCTGGCGTTTCGTCACAGGCATTGGCGGCTACTGCGTTCACCACTCGGGGCAACTCAACGGCCGCGTTCACCAAATGTCGCACCACCAAAGCCTTGCTTACGCCCACGTCCTCGTTGAACGCAAGGTGTCGCGCAAGGTTATGGGGCTTGATGTGGTCCGGGTCCACAACAGACCACTTTCCCCATCCGCATCGGGCCCATAGGCTTAGCATTTCGCTACCCAGCGAGCCCACTCCCACCACCACGCCTGCGACCGGACCTTCATCCTTGACGGCGGAGAAGCGCCGAAGCGCCTTCTCGTCCGGCATAAATAGAACCTGAGCGGCAGCGACCTTGATGTCTCGCCAACCCCTCTCCTCAGGCTGAACACCACCGATGAGGAGCTGCACGGACACGGTACCCTTCAGGTTCATGTAGGTACCCAAGGCCAATCCCAGTGCCTGACGCGTCTCCTGCGCGAAAAATGCCAGCCTCTGTATGACCTCTTCCCGGCCTCCTTCTTCACGTTGAACGGGGATGTTCAGCAGCACGATAACGCTCCTGCCTTCCAACGAAAACTTTTCAGTCCTGCCAGTCAGCAGCGAAGCGAGTTCCTTACGAAGGATGTCGCCCAGGTCCACACCGCGGGTGGACAATTCCTCGGCGAGCTGGCCCAACGTCTCAGGGCTGGAGACCCGTGTGCCGTGCCTGACGGCTGGGCAATCGATGTAAATGACATCCGCGGATTTCTCGCCGGCGCCCTCCTTTGTCTGGAGCAGGCGCACGGTGCAGATGCCATCTGCACGCGCCGGTTCAACCTTGAAGGCCCCAAGGGTCACAGACTTGTCTGCACGAAGAGCGTCAAAGTTGCGGGGCAGCACCAGTTCATAGCCTGTCTCAAAGAACGGCTGTTCTACTGGCTGGTCTACAGCGTGGATAGTGCCTGCAGCACTACCCTGCATCCACCATTGAATCCGTTTGAAGAATCGCTGCGGTGTCCATCCACGCATGACAGCCTCGTCTGGCTCGAAGTAGAGGCACAACGCCCGCGGGCTACCAGGTGGCGCGAGATTGAGATGCATCGCATCCGGAAAGTTCTTCCGCATCGCATAGACCGCGGGCGGGTGACCGGCATGCCCGGTGTGAAGAAGGGCAAAACGCTCCGGGCTACGAAGGCCCAGTGTGTTGTGCGTGCTCACACTGTCGCAATGCACATCAACGATGAGACCTTCGCGTTCAGTCCCCACTTTGGACCGGACAGCACCGATGACGTCGACGTCCTTGTTCAGGCCTGCGGCTTTGAGCACCTCGAGCAGCATGGGGAGCCGGAGCTCCTCCACGCTGATGGGGTCGAACTGCACAAGGTCATGGTACTCAATCATCTGAGCACCCCACACGAGGCGCAGCCGCCGTGAGGATGCTGGAGGCAGCACTCTGGCTGCTGGACTGCAGCTGCAATCCGGCGATGCTGAACTCGAACACCATAGGTCGAGGCTTGACTTGGTTGGGCTGCTCCATAGTCACCAGGAACCGACGCCCACCCACGGCCTTGAGGTATCGCTCGTAGGCATTGCGGGCCTGAATGTGCGGGGGTTGTTTGAGGTTGGGGTCATACGACTCCTCCTTGTCAGGGATAGGCTCGCTTGAGCTCACGATGTAGGCTTGGTCTTTGCCCTCAAGTAGCAGCTCCTTGATTTTTGGCTCCGGCACCGTTTCCCGCTTACCCTTCTCCTCGCTCAGGGCCTTGTAGCTGCAGTGGTGGGGGATGTTGTACAAGTCCCAGCGCAGACGGTCGTCGTTCCCGTGATAGCGGGTGATGTTGACGATTTCTTCCAGGTCTTGCCAGCAGGAGTCGCCCACCTGGAGGAAGTCGAACGTTTTGTCGCCACACTTGAAGCGGATGTTGAACACCAGGGATGCGGAGTTGCGCACGATATCGCCGCCTTCGCAGTGCTTGATGAAGGGCGAATGTGTGAAGAACTCGACTCCATCGGCCTTCAAACTGAAGCCTTGCGCCAGACTTCCTGCCTCTTCGAAAAGATGGTCACGGGCAGACGCTTCTTCGCCACGCTTTTGCAAGGCAGGCTCCAGCCAGTCCATCAACTCCGGTGGTTTGGAGAAGACACGGATTCCTTTGCCTTCCAGCAGACGATGCCGCGCCTCTTGCCGCAACAGCAGATATTCCTTCAACTGGTCATCATTGGTGCCCGGTTCGATGAGCATGGCCGCAGGCACCCACAGCTCCTTGATTTTGATGCGGTCATCGCCCTGGTACTTCGCGGCGTGTTCGAGCCAGAAGAAGTCGGTACTGCCCTTTATGTGGTCCTCGTCAGCATGGGTGAAGGCCACCATATCGAAGTAGTCGCGCTTGACCGCCTTGAGTTCCTCGCGCAGCTCCTTGACTAGGTTGACATGCTTGGTCAGGCCGTCTTCGGACGCCTTGGAATGGTGGAAGTCAAACAGAATGCGCTTGCCGTTGTCCAGGATGATTTGGACGGTGTCCCCGTTACTGACGGGGTAGAACTTGACGTTGTGAATCTCGGCCATGAGAGCTCCTGCGAAAGCAAACTACCTCTCGTCTGAGAGGGAGGGGCACAAAGAAGACGTCAGCACCACCCCTCAAGCCCTCCGGTCTGAGTTGGAGGAACAGCTAAGGCACCGTCGTTAGCACTCACAACCCTAGAGTGATGACAGTACGATAACACATTTTGTATTACTAAAAAATTATACAATGAAGCGGTGGGCAATGTAGGAAATCGCCTACATCCTGGCGCTGACCATGCTATTTGGCGGTCTTGTAGAGGCGCAGAGATCGTCCGTCCTTGGCTCGGCTACGGCTGGCAGGCTTCGCGGGGGCCTTACTCTCGATGACGGCCAGGACGGCTGCGGTACGGTCAGGCAGACTAGGCTCGTGGTCTGTTCCGAACTCCATAGGGGCTTGACGCCCATCGCAGCAGCACGCAAGGGCAATAGCTTCCACCGGGCCTAGTCGTTTCGACTTCCCGGCAGCTTTTCCTGATGAACCCGGGGGAGGACCAGAAGTACCCGCCACGCGCTAAACCCTGCTTATTACAAATAGGGCAGACAGAATGCCCCTTCTATGCATGCGTGTCAATGTCACACGCGCATTAGATTGATACATCAGCGTAGTACAAAAGATTCTTGCTCAATGTGCAACTACGACTAAAATGCTGACTTAGTTAAACCAGCGAAGCCATAGGCATTCATGGGAACATCAAAAGCCCACACGCCTCCAACAGAGGCACCTCACGAGATAGAGACGCTTGACCCGGACTCCCTCTCAAAGAGGCAGAGCAGTCCAGAGCCTCTACACTTAAACCTTCGTGTTACAGGCGATGACGCAATAATCTTCGAACATCTTAAAAGCCGGACTCCTAACATCACCGACTCTTTGCGTGTCAGGGACTCAGTCAGAACAGCGGTGTACTTGCTTGCGATGCGAGACAAGGGCTCGCCGGTGTTTGTCAAGAACGCTGAGGGTAAGGATGTCGAAGTCCTTGAGTACCTAGGCGTGTATTACCCTGAACAACCAAGCAAAGCCCGTGCGATCCGGAAGAAGTGATCGCTCGCGCATCGATCAGATGCAGGCCACCCGCGCCTGCTGGATCTACGTACTGCTTGCAACGCCCAAGATGGTCGCAGCAAGGCCTGCCACGTCGGACAGAGACGGCTCCGCGAGCACCTCACCCGGAACGTAACAGGACGAACGTCGTTTTCGTTATTTGAGTGGGCTATGAGTGAACGGGCTGAAGTGCGCGTAGCTGTGATGTCAAGCATGCAGGACAGTCAGGCCCAGGCGACAGTAGCAGAAAGCCCTTTTTGCCGTTCCCCATTCTTGGGATTGACGGGTGGGCACACAGCCCCAACTTGAGTGCGAAGAGATGCGTCGGCTCGCGCTTTTCACTTTATGTGTTGCAAGCGCCCGATCTTTTCACTATTGATGGCATCGGCTTCGCCTGCTGCGACAGACAAGTTGAAAAAGTCGGCTGCTGACAAGGGCCTGCTTTTCACTTTTGGTGTCACCCGACAACGTGAAATCGGTTCGTTGAATCAAACGCGCCCGGCATGACCGGGCGTTTTTGTTTCTGATGGGGGTCTCTGTTCAGGCGGCTTCGGCCATCATCCAGAGTGACACAAGGAGGAGTTTTTTGACATGCACGAGATCATTTGCCCGCACTGCCACAAGGCGTTCAAGGTTGACGAGGCGGGTTACGCGGACATCCTGAAGCAGGTGCGCGACAAGGACTTTGAGCAGCAATTGCATGAACGCCTGCACCTGGCCGAGCAGGAGAAACGAAACGCCGTCGAGCTGGCGGTGGTCAAGGTCACTGGCGAGTTGCGACAGCAGGCTTCAGCCAAAGAAGTCGAGATTCAGCAACTGAAGGCCAGGCTCGAAGCCGAATTGCAAAAGACGGCGGCCAGCAAAGACGCAGAGATCCAGGGCCTGAAGGCTCAGCTTGACGCCATCGCGGTCTCGCAAAAGCTGGCCATCACCGAGGCGGTGAACGCCGTAGAGAAGGAGCGCGATGCGCTCAAGAGCGGTCTTGAACGGGCGGAGCTTGAAAAGCAGCTGGCCGAGAAGGCGCTGAAGGACAAGTACGAGACGCAGATCAAGGACCGTGACGACGCGATCGAGCGCCTGCGCGACATGAAGGCCCGGCTGTCCACCAAGATGGTGGGCGAGACGCTGGAGCAGCATTGCGAGACCGAGTTCAACCGCATCCGGGCGACGGCCTTTCCTCGGGCCTATTTCGAGAAGGACAACGACGCGCGCACCGGCAGCAAGGGTGACTACATCTTCAGGGACAAGGACGAGGCGGGCACAGAGATCGTCTCGATCATGTTCGAGATGAAGAACGAGAGCGACCGCACCGCCACGAAGGGCCGCAACGAAGACTTCCTGAAAGAGCTGGACAAGGACCGAACGGAAAAGGGGTGCGAGTACGCCGTCCTGGTGTCCTTGCTGGAGCCCGACAGCGAGCTCTACAACTCAGGGATCGTCGATGTGTCTCATCGGTATCCCAAGATGTACGTGGTGCGGCCGCAGTTCTTCATTCCCATCATCACGCTGCTTCGCAACGCGGCCATGAATTCGCTCCAGTACAAATCGGAGTTGGCGTTGGTGAAAGCGCAGAACATCGACATCACGAACTTCGAAAACGAGCTGGACTCCTTCAAGGCCGCGTTCGCCAAGAACTACGACCTGGCCTCCAGGCGCTTCGAGACGGCCATCGCCGAAATCGACAAGTCCATCGATCACCTTCAAAAGACCAAGGACGCATTGTTGGGCGCTGACCGCAATCTGCGCCTTGCGAATGACAAGGCCCAGGATGTGACGATCAAGAAGCTGACGCGGGGCAACCCCACGATGGCGCAGAAGTTTTCAGAGCTCAAAGATGGAGACCCTTCTAATGGCTGAGGTGGCATGGACGATGTGCCCCCCTATGGTTAGGGAGGCCGGCCGCGAAGGCCTTGCCGGCGAGGCCGTACCCAGATAGCCTGGGTGCCCACCCAAGGGAACAGGCGTGGGGAGCAGGCGCATGAAGTCAGTGGCATTGTCTTTGGTGATCTGGTCGTTCGCCACACTGGCGCAAGCCGCGCCCGTCATCACGCTCACCGGGCGAGATGCCTTCATGGGCTCCACCAACTTCGGGCCTGGCGGCACGGGCACCGCCCCACCGGTCAGCCTGCCGGGCGACAGCCAGAGCTTCAGCGGCTTGACCCCGGCCACCCTGACGCTGGGCGGCAGCGACCAGGCCATGTCCACAGGGCCGTTTGACTCCACCAACCTGATCGGCGCTGCGTGGGCCCATGTGCAAAGCTACAGCGCCAGCGGCTCGGTGCTGGCCGCCCAGGGACGCATCAACGTCGCGGGTGGCGGCAAGGGCTGCAACGTGGGCGGCTGTTTTGACTTTGACGCCGGTGGCACCCACAACAATCGGCAAACGCTGTACTTCTCCATCAGCGAAGACGCAGCCTTCACCGCCAGCGGCTGGTCGGGCTCGCAGCAGATCATCGATGTGGAGCGATGGACGGGCTCGGGCTGGGAGGTCTACCGCGGATTGTTCGGTGCCTGGGATCCGTTCATCACCTACAACAGCGGTCTGGATGGCGCGCCGCCAGTGAGCTGGAGCTTCAGCAACACCTTCCTGGCGGGCGATTACCGCATCTATAACAAGCGCGATTTTTACGTGGGCAGCACGGACGTGAGCTGGTCTTACGCCATCGAGTTCACCACGCCGGGGGCGGTGGTCACGGCGGTGCCTGAGCCCCAGGCCCTGGCCTTGTTGCTGGCCGGCCTGGGGGTGGTGGCGTGGCGCCGGCGTGGCCAGCCTTACTTGTTGCCCACCTGATTGCCGATCACGCCACCCACGGCGGCGCCACCCGCGGTGCCCACGCCGCTGCCACCGGTCAGGATGGCACCCACGCCAGCGCCGATGGCCGCACCGGCGGCGGTGTTCTTGTCACGTTGGGTCATTTGCGAACAGGCGGCCATCGACATCACGACGATGGCGGCAGCGCTCAGGCGGATGATCTTGTTCATGGGGTGCTCCAGGGTTGAGGGTGGTTTGAGTCGAGGACGGGGACAAGGACAGCGGGTTCATGGGGCCCGCAAGCGGGTGTTGAGTTCATCCACCACCACGGCCCAGTGGTCATCGCTCTGCAGCTTGTCTTTGATGAACATGGCTTGCGCAGGTGTCCAGAAGGGCGCCTCGCTGACCCGCACATCCTCTGGCAGCGGCCGGTGATCGTGGATGAACCGGGCGATGTCCGTTGGGGTGTCGGGCAGGCCCAGTTGTTGAAACAGGTGCCGCATGGTGGGGGTGATGGTGTCCATGATCGGGTCCTCGGTGTCGATGCCTTGATGGTGGCCCGCACGCGGCGGCCGTGGTGTCAGCGGGCAACGGCTGTGCGCATCAGCGCTGTCCTACACGGCCGGGCGACACAGGGTCATTCAGGCGTGGGCAAGGGGCTGCATGGGCCGATAATCAGGGGCATGGACCACAAACCTGAGGCCGACACCGGGCTGAAAGCCGCGTGCCTGCGCGCTGCGCGCGAAACCATCGCCGAGCGTGGGCTGGAGCAGCTCAGCCTGCGCGAGGTGGCGCGCCGCCTGGGGGTGTCGCACCAGGCGCCCTACCGGCACTTTCCGTCGCGTGATCACCTGCTGGCCGAGGTCATCCGCGAGTGTTTTCAGGATTTCGCCCGCTTTCTGGACGACCGCGAGACACAAGACGCGCCCGAGCAAGACCTCAACTGCCTGGGCACGCGCTACCTGCAGTTCGCGCTGGAGCGCCCGCTGGAGTACCGGCTGATGTTCAACACGCCCTGGCCCGAGCCCGCCGAAGAGGTGGGCCTGGTGCGCGATGCGCTGCACGCCTTCAACATCCTGCGCGATGACCTGCGTGGCATCCACGGCAGGGGCCCTGAGGCGCAGCGGCAGGTGGACCAGGACGCCATGCTGATCTGGTCGGCCATGCACGGCCTGTCCAGCATCCTGCAGTCCAGTGCGATGGTGCACCTGGACCTGGCCGACGGTGTGCGCGAGCAGGTGCCCACCTACATCATGGAGCGCGTGCGGGGCATGCTCAAGCCCTGAGCGGGCGCGTCACTCCACCTCGGTGCCCAAGGCGCATTCGGCGTTTTCAGGCGCCACCGAGCAGCGCACTTTTTTGAGGGTGTTGAGCGTTCGTTTGCTGTACAGACCCTGCTGGGCTCCGGCGATGCGGCCCTGGCGCAGCGCTTCCACGTAGGTGGGCAGCACCTCGGGGCTGAGCTCTTGCCACACGCGCGCGGGGATACCGGCTTCAGAGCGCTGGATGGTCTGCATCTGCCGGTCGAACTGCGACAGCCAGAACTGGCGCGAGGCCTCGCCAAAGCCCTGGGGCAGGCGCTGGGTGTAGAACACCAGCTGCACGGTGGGGAACATGGCCGGCACCCGCACCACGGCGCCCTGCGTGCCCATGCCCTTGGCCAGCTCGAAGGGCTTGTAGGTGATGGCGGGCAGGTGGATGACATCGACCAGGCCGTTGTTGAACTTGCTGCCCACGTTGGCGATGTCCACCGACACGGCCTGGGCGCCCAGTTGCTGAATGAGCAGGGCCTGCGGACGGTCCTGGTCGAACACGCCGATGCGCTTGCCGGCCAGCTGGTCCAGCCGCACGGCGCTGCGGTCACGCAGCATGGGGTAGGCCGCGCCCACGGGCAGCAAACCTCCGATTTCATGGGGGCCTTCTCGCACCAGCTTGGCGGCTTGCGGGCTGCTCAGGGCCGCGATGGCACGGCGCACCACCTCGTAGCTGCCCTTCATGTCGATCTGTCCGCTGCGCAGCACCAGGGCCGAGCCCATGCTGTCGATCGAGCCGGTGAAGGCGTTGAAGCCGCGCGCCCGAAAGCCCGTGACCACCAGCCCTGCGCATTGGCCCGAGCGGTAGTCTTCCACCGCGATGCGTTCGTCGGTGTAGGCGCGCATCTCGAAGTGCATGTTCAGCCGGGCCATGTGCAGGCTCTGGTCTTGCAGCAGGTTGTAGACGTCGCCCGACTTGCCCAGGATGTCCCACACGCAGATCAGCGGTTGGTTGCCGCCGGTCTGGGCGTGCAGGCCGGACGAGAAGGCGCCGAGCCCCCCGCTCAGGCCGATGACCAGCGCGGCACGCCAGCCGGCTGCCCATGGTGTGTGACGATTCATGCGGTTTCCTTGTTCTGTGAGGCGGGACGAACCTTGAACCACGCGGCATACAGCGCGGGCACGAAGACGAGGGTCAGGGCGGTGGCCACCACCAGGCCGCCCATGATCGCGATGGCCATGGGGCCCCAGAACACGCTGCGGCTCAGGGGGATCATGGCCAGCACGGCGGCGGCGGCCGTGAGCACCACGGGCCGAGAGCGCCGCACCGTGGCCTCGACGATGGCCGTCCAGGCGGGGGCACCGCCCAGGATGTCCTGATCGATCTGGTCCACCAGGATCACGGAGTTGCGCATGATCATGCCGCCCAGGGCGATGACGCCCAGCAGGGCCACAAAGCCGAAGGGCACCTGGAAGGCCAGCAGCGCGGGCACCACCCCGATGATGCCCAGCGGCGCGGTCATGAACACCAGCCACATCTTCGAGAAGCTGTGCAGTTGCACCATCAGGAAGAACAGCATGGCCAGGAACATGATCGGGAAGATGGCAAACAGTGCCCGGTTGGCCTTGTCGCTTTCTTCCACGGCGCCACCGGTGTCGATGCGGTAACCCAGCGGCAGGGCATCGACGATGTCTTGCAGGCTGGGGCGGATCTGTGCCGACGCATAAGGCCCTTGCACGCCATCGGCCAGGTCGGCCCGCACGGTGATGGTGGTTTCGCGGTTGTAGCGCTGCATGGCGGGCTCGTCAAAGCCGGGCTCCACACGGGCGATCTGCGCCAGGCTCACCGAGCCACCTTGCGGGCTGATGAGCTGGATGTCGGCCAGGCGGTCCAGGGTCAGGCGCTCGTCGTCGTGGGCGCGCACCACCACATCGACCAGTTCTTCGCCGCGCCGCATCTGCGTCACAGGGGCGCCTTGCAGCATGGTTTGCACCACCTGGGCCACGTCGGTGCTGGACAGGCCCAGTTGCGCCACCTTGTGCTGGTCCACCACCAGGCGCTGCACGCGCACCTGTTCGCCCCAGTCCAGCTGCACATCGCGCACCAGCGTGCTTTGGGCCACCACCCCGCGCACCTGCTCGGCAATGCGCCGCACCTGGTCGATGTCGGGCCCCACCACCCGGAACTGCACCGGAAAGCCCACCGGCGGGCCAAACTCCAGCCGTGCCACGCGTCCGCGCAGCGTGGGGAACTGCTCGTTGGCCTCAAACAGGGCCATCAGCCGGGCGCGCACGGCTTCGCGGGCCGCCAGGTCTTTCGTCATGATGACGAACTGCGCATAGCCGGGGTTGGGCAGCTCGGGCGCCAGCGACAGGTAAAAGCGTGGCGAGCCCGCGCCCGTGTAGGCGGTGAAGAAGCGGATGTCCGTGTCCTTCTTCAGGACCTGCTCCAGCTTCTTCACCTCGGCCTCGGTGGCGCTGTACGAGGCGCCTTCGCGCAGGCGCAGCTCCACCAGCAGCTCGGGCCGCGAGGCCGTGGGGAAGAACTGCTGCTGCACCAGGCCCATGCCGGCCACGGCCAGCACAAACACCACGCCGGTGCCGCCGATCACCCACCAGCGGTGCTGCACGGCCAGGTTCACCCAGCGGCGTAGTCGGCTGTAGATGGGCCGGTCGTAAGGATCATGGTGGCCGGCCGACAGCGTGGCGGGTAAAAGCTTCACACCCAGGTAGGGCGTGAAGACCACGGCCACCAGCCACGACACCATCAGCGCCAGGCCAACGATCCAGAAGATGCCACCGGCGTACTCGCCCGCCACCGACTTGGCAAAACCCACCGGGGTGAAGCCCGCCACCGTCACCAGCGTGCCCGTCAGCATGGGAAAGGCCGTGGATGTGTAGGCATAGGTGGCCGCGCGGATGCGGTCCCAGCCCTGCTCCATCTTCACCACCATCATCTCCACTGCGATGATGGCGTCGTCCACCAGCAGGCCCAGGGCGATGATGAGCGCGCCCAACGAGATGCGGTCCAGGCTCCAGTCCATGGCGTACATGACCACGGCCACCAGCCCCAGCACCAGCGGGATGGACGCGGCCACCACGATGCCCGTGCGCCAGCCCAGAAAGAAGAAGCACACGGCCAGCACGATGGCCAGCGCCTCCAGGAAGGCGCGTTCGAACTCCCACACCGAGTCCTTCACCACGCTGGGCTGGTCGGCATAGCGGGTGACGCTGATGCCGGCCGGCAGCGTGCGGCGCACCTCGGTCATGGTGCGCTCCAGCGCCTCGCCCAGGGCCTGGATGTTGGCCTGCTTCATCATGGTCACGCCAATGGCCAGGGCCGGTTCGCCCTGGTGGCGCACGGTGAAGCCCGGTGGGTCTTCATGCACCGGCTCAACCGTGGCCACATCGCCCACGCGCAGCACGCGGCCGCCCACGTTCAGCCGCACATCGCTGATGTCGTCCAGCGACCTGAAGCCACCCGACACCAGCACATGCACCTGGTCTTCGGCGGTCTCGACAAAGCCGGATGGCGTGACCTGGTTCTGGCGGGCCAGGGCCTGCATCAGCAGCTGGGGTGCCACGCCCTGCGCCGCCAGCTTCTGGCTGGAAAAGCTCACCACCACCTGGGCCTTGCGCTTGCCCAGCACGTTCACCTTGGCCACGTCGGGCACGGTTTGCAGGCGCCGTTTGATCTGCTCGGCCACCTCTTGCAGCTCGGCCATGCCCAGGTCGGGCGACTGCACGGCGTACAGCGTGGTGTACACATCGGTGTACTCGTCGTTGAAGAAGGGCCCGCGGATGTCGGGTGGCAGCTGGTGCCGGATGTCGCCCACCTTCTTGCGGGCCTGGTACCAGATGGCTTCCAGCTCGGCCTTGGACTTTCGGCCCTTCATCCACATCGTCAGGCCGCCATAGCCCTGGCGCGAGAAGCTGCGGATGTTGTCCACGCCGCCGATGTCCTGCAGGGCCTGCTCGATGGGGTTGATGACGTGGTCGTGCACCTCTCGGGTGGTGGCGCCCGGCCAGGCCACCACCACCGTCATGGAGGGCACGTTGAACTGCGGGTCTTCCGACTGGCCCAGGTGCGTGAACGCCCACAGCCCGCTGACCAGCGTGGCGATGATCAGAAACAGCACCATGGCCGGGTGGGTGACGGCCCATTCAGACAGGTTGAAAGAGCGGTTCATGGCTGCCCTCTGTCGGACGAGGTGGGCAGCGCCAGGTGGGTGTGCGTGCGTTCGCGGGGGATGACGGCCGTGCCCGCCACCAGTTTTTGAGCCCCGGCCGATACCACCTTCATGCCCGGGCTCAGGCCGTCGATGATGACGGCATCGCCGCTGTAGCGTTGCACGCTCACGGGCTGCGCTTGCAGGCGCTGGTCGTCACCCTGGCCGCTCACCACCCACACCTGGGGCGCGCCTTCGCGTTTGACCAGGGCCCCGGCCGGCACGCTGACGCCGCGGGTGTCTGCTGCCGGCCAGTGCACCTCGGCCGTCTGGCCCCAGCGCAGGGCGGCGGCGGGCTGCACGCCGGTCTTGAGCGCATAACGCACGCGCACCTGCCGTCCCGGGCCCATGCCTTTGGGTGCCACTTCGCGCACGCTCAGGGGCAGGGGCTTCAGCTCGGGCTGGCCGGGCACGTGCAGTTCTGCGGCCGTGCTGGTTACCAGCGGCACCAGGTCTTCGGGCAGGTCGATTTCGGCTTCGATCTCGCCGCTGCGGGCGATCAGGAACATGGGCTGACCTTCGTCCAGCACCTGCCCGGCGTCGGCCATCACCTGCACGATCACCCCTTCGAAGGGCGCCTTGAGGGTGGCGTGGTTCACGCGGTTGTCGGCCAATTGCGCGCCCTGCCTCGCGGCGTCCAGCCGGGCCTGGGCGGCCCGCACCCGGGTGCGTTGGCGCTCCAGCTCGGCGGCGGGGGCCGAGCCGTCGGCGCTCAGGCGCTCCAGCCGCGCGGCATCGGCCTGCAGCTGGCTCAGCTCGGCCTCGGCGCCCAGCACCTGCTGGCGGGCCGATTGCAGGCCGGTGAGCAGGTCGTCGGTGCTGAGCTGGGCCAGGGTCTGGCCTGCTTTCACGCGCTGGCCGGTCTCCACCAGGCGCAGGGTGATGCGGCCGCCCACCCTGAAACCCACCGGGCTTTCCACGCGGGGCTGCAACACCGCCGAGAACACGCGCGGCGCCCGGCCGGCGGCGGCTTGTGCGGTGCTGACCCACACCACGGGCTTGACCTCGGCCGGGGGGGCCTTGGGTTGGCAGGCGCTGAGCAGGGACAGGGTGGCCAGGGGCAGCAGCCAGGGCGCGCGGGCCCACATGGTCGAGGTGGGTTTCATGGTTGAGTCTCCGTGGAGCGGGCTTCCATTTGGGTTTCAATCTGGTGCTGAGGCGCGCTTTGCCAGCCGCCACCCAGCGCGCTGTGCAGGCGCACGCGGGCCAGCCAGGCGCGCTCCAGCGCGTCGGTGTGTTGAAGTTCAGCGGCCCGCTGGGCCTGGGCCAGCGCCAGGCGGTCGATCTGGCCGATCTGCCCTTCGGCCAGCAGGCGGTCGCCCCGCGCGGCGGCCTGTTCACGCGCGGCCAGGGCGCGGGCCAGGTGCTCGGCCTGGGCGCGCGACTGTCGGGCATCGGCCAGGGCTGATTCGACGTCTTCCAGGGCTTGCCGCGCGGCCTGCTCGTACTGCAGGGCGGCGCGCTGCAAGGCGGCATCCTGCATGTCGATGCCCGCTTGCACCCGCCCGGCCGTGAACAAGGGCATGGCGAAGGCCAGGGCCGATTCATGGAAGCTGACGGGCGACAGGTCCATGCCATTGAGTCGCAGGTCTTGCCGACCCGTGACCAGGCTGATGAAGAAGCGGGGCAGCAAGTCGGTGCGGGCCACGGCCAGGCGGGCCTGCTCGGCCAGCCAGGCGGCGCGTGCGGCGATCAGGTCGGGGCGCCGGGCAAGCAACTCGGGCGGCTGGCCGGGGGGCATCAAATCCGGCGGGGTGTGGCGCTGCGCCTGGGGGCCGGGGGCGTTCAGCCAGGGGTCCAGCTCGGTGGGGCTGGCGGCGGTCAGCGTCAGCAGCCGCGCACGGGTGAGCACCCGCAGGGTGTGCAGGGGCTCGCGTTGCGCCTGCAGTTCATCCAGGCGGGCCTGGGCCGTGGCCAGGTCGATGGCCGTGGCTTCGCCTTCGCGGACGCGGTGCGCCACGGCCCGCACGATGGCGCTTTGGTGGTCGATCAACTGCGCCATGGTGCGCAGGCGCTGCAGGGCGCCTTGGTGCAGCAGGTACTGGCTGCAGATGTCACCGATCAGCATCAGGCGGGCGCCGGCCACGCCCGCTTCGCTGCGCAGCACGTCTTGTTGTGCGGCTTGCGTGGCCATGCGGTTGCGCCCGAACAGGTCCAGCTCCCAGCCCAGGTTCAGGCTGGCTTGCCAGGCGCGCGTGTCCGGGCGCCCCTGCTTGACGGGCTCCGGCAGGCCAGAGCGCCTGTTCACGCCGGCGCCCTCCAGGCTCAGCGTGGGCCATTGGGCCGAGCCCTGGGCCACGGCGCCTGCGCGTGCCTCCAGCACGCGGGTCCAGGCCACGCCCACGTCCAGGTTGCGCTGCAGGCCCAGCGTCACCAGGTGGTCCAGCGGCTCGCCGCCCACGTGCAGCCACCAGCGTTCTGACGCCGGGTTGGTGGCGGGCGCCGAAGCCGGTGGTGCTTGCTCGAAGCGGGCCTGCCCCAGCCACCGGGCGGCTTCGTCAGGGCGTTCGGGCTGGGCGCAGCCGGCCAGGGCCAGCGCGATCACCAGGGCCCAGGGGCCGTGGCGGTGCTGGAAGTCGGTGTTGGGGGGCATGGAAGCGCTCCGGAGCGCAGGGCCGACGGGCCCCGATGGTTGACAGTGTCAACATCTTCCGATGATTTGTAGACGGTGTCAACTAGGGAGTCTCACGGAGCGGGGCCAGGGCGGCGCTCAGCATGGCCTTCAGCCAGGGCTGCACGGTGGCGGCACGTTCGGGCAGATAGTCAAACGGCGGCTGCTCGTTCATGTACAGGTGCTGGCTCATCTCCAGCTGGATGGCCTGCACGCCCTGATCCGGCTGCCCATAGTGGCGGGTGATGTAGCCGCCCTTGAAGCGGCCGTTGTGCACCAGGCTGTAGGGGCTGGTGCGTGCCACGGCCAGCACGGCGTCGATCACGTCGGCGTGGCAGCTGCGGCCGTCGGCGGTGCCGAAGTTCAGATCGGGCAGCTGGCCCTCGAACAGGCGCGGCAACACGCTGGCGATCGAGTGCGCGTCCCACAGCAGCACGGTGCCGTGCGCGGCCTTCAGGCGCGTCAGCTCAGCCTGCAGTTGCTGGTGGTACGGCTGCCAGTAGGTGGCCAGGCGGCGGGCAGTTTCGGCCGCGTCAGGCTGGGCGTTCGGGCGGTACAGCGGCTCACCGCGAAAGGTGTCCACCGGGCACAGGCCGGTGGTGGTCTGGCCAGGGTAGAGGCTTTGCCCGTCGGGCGGGCGGTTGAGGTCGATCACGTAGCGCGACACGCGGGCCTTGAGTACCGAGGCACCCATGGCGATGGCAAAGCCGTAGAGCTGGTCGAGGTGCCAGTCGGTGTCTTGCTTGAGGGCGGCCACCTCGGCCAGGCCCGCCTGCAGCTCGGGCGGGATCTCGGTGCCCAGGTGGGGGATGGAGATCAGCAGGGGCAGGGTGCCGGGGGTGAAGTCGAAGGTGGGGGGGCTGGTGTCGGTGCTCGTGTTGATGCTCATGACGTGATGTCCTCAGGGCAGGAAATGACCTCGCGCGGCAAGGCGGGCAGGCGCTGGTGGATGGCGGGGGCGGTGTCGCGGCGGATGACCTCGCGCGTGACGCGGGCCACCTCGTCGTCCAGGCCCGACCACTCGCCCTCGCGCGAGAGCAAAAAGAAATGCCGCTGGCCCAGGCGGGCGGGCGGCAGCGGCACCACCTGCACCGCATCCAGGTGATGGCGGGACTGCCACAGGCAGAGCGGTGTGCTGAGCGCCCAGCCCAGGCCCGAGGCCACGAGGCTGAGCAGCGGGTCGGTGGCGTCGAACTCGCAGCTGCGCGGGGCCTGCACGCCCACGTGGCGCAGGTAGCGGTCGATCTGCTGGCCCGTGACCGAACGCTGGCTGTAGCGGATCAGGGGCAGGTGGCTGGCGCTGGCGTTCAGGCCTTGCAGGGTGGCCGGGCCGGGCAGCAGGTGGTCTTTGGGGTAGACCGCCACCCACGACTCTGAAAACAGCAGGCGCTGGGCGATGCGGGGGTCGTGCACGCTGGTTTCGGTGCAGATGACCATGTCCAGCTCGCGGCCGAGCATCTGTTCGGTGAGCGTGGGCGTCAGGCCCGACCACATCTGGAACTCGCGCGCCTTGCCCGCCATGGCGCGGATCAGCGAGGGCCCCACCGTGGCGGCGAACGAGTCCACACAGCCCAGGCGGATCTGGGCCAGCTCTTGACGGGCGGTGGCGCGCACGTGGTCCATGGCGGCCCGCGCCTGCGAGAGCAGCCGGGCCGCGGCTTCGTGCAACACGCGGCCGGCGTGGGTGGGGCGCGCGGGGCGCACCTCGCGGTCCATCAACTGCAGGCCCAGGTCGTCTTCCAGCGATTTGATGGCCTGGCTCACGGCGCTCTGGCTCAGGCCCAGGCGCTCCGCGGCCAGCACCATCGAGCTGGCATCGCACACGGCCACGAAGGTTTCGAGCGCCCGCAGATCGGGCATGTCGAGCGCGCGGCGAACGGTGGCAGGGGCTTTGCTGGCGGCCATGGGGTCATCCTGAAGGGTTTGCTGAAGCGGCGCTTCAAATTAAGCAATCTCGCATCAAAACATTCAAATGGCTTCACTTGCAAGGCGCGTACCCGCCGGGCCCTAGGCTGAGCCTCATTGACAACCCCTGTGCTTGAAAGGCCTCCCATGGACCACTTTGACGCGATCGTGATCGGTGCCGGCGTGATCGGCTCGTCCGTCGCCTATCACCTGGCCCGCCTGGGCGCCAAGAAGGTGCTGGTGCTGGAGCGCCTGCAGATCGGGGCGGGCACGAGTACGCAGTCCAGCGGCATCTTGCGCACCCACTATTCGGTGATCGAGAACGTCGAGCTGGCGCGCCGCTCATGGTCGGTGTTCACGAACTTCACGGAGTACCTGGGCGACGAGGACGCCGCCAGCGGCCTGGTCAAGTGCGGCTACATGATCTGTGCGCCGGATGGCCCCAAGCTGTCGCCGCTCAAAGCCGCCCTGCAAGGCCAGATCGACAAGGGCATCGAGGTGCAGTTCATCAGCCAAGCTGCAGCGCGTGAGCGCCTGCCGATCGCCACCTTCGACGACGCAGCCCTGATCGGCTACGAGCCCGAGGCCGGCTTTGCCGACGCCTACCTGGTGGCCACCAGCTTTGCCCGGGCCGCTCGGCGCCTGGGCGTGAAGATCATGGAGGGCGTGAGCGTGGAGCGCCTGATCACCGACAACGGCCGGGTGTGCGGTGTGGAGACCACGCAAGGCAGCTTCCGCAGCGACACCGTCATCAGCACCCAGAACATCTGGGCCACCGACATCGAACGCTGGACGGGCATCCCCACGCCCGTGGTGCCCGAGCGGCACACCGTGCTGGCGCTGGAATGCGCGGGCCACCCCTACACCTTCCAGATGCCGGTGTTCAAAGACCTGGGCTCGCCCGGCATGCTGTACTGCCGCAGCTATGGCGGCAACCAGATGCTGGTGAGCGAGGGCACCGTGGGCGAGACCCTGCCCATGCCGGACAACGAGCAGGGCGACATCTCCATGGACTACGTGGTGGAGGTGGGCGCGCAGGTGGCCGAGCGCTTCCCGGCCTATGAGGCCGCGGGCCTGGCCTCGCAATGGACGGGCGTGTACGACGTGACGCCGGACTGGAACCCCGTGTTGGGCCGCGTGCCCGGCCTGCAGGGCCTGATCGTGGGCTATGGCTTCTCGGGCCACGGCTTCAAGCTCTCGCCGGCCGTGGGCCTGGTGCTGGCGCAGTGCGCGCTGGGCCTGCCCACCGAGGTGTCGCTGTCGCCCTACGCGCTGGAGCGCTTCAGCACCGGCCAGTTGCTCACGGGCAAGTACGGCCTGGGGGCGGTGTCTTGAACCGAGGCCTCACCCGCCTGCACCTGCACACCCTGCCGCGTGAGCGCTGGGCCAACGGCCTGGGCTGGACGCGGCCGGTGGCGCAGGCGGCCGACGCCCACCAGGGCCTGCTGTGGCGCGTGAGCCTGGCCGAGATCACCGAGGCGGCCCCGTTTTCGTGCTTTGAGGGCATGGACCGCACGGCCGTGCTGGTGCACGGTGGGCCCGTGGTCTTGCAAGGGCCCGATCAGCGTTGGTGTTTGAACCAACCGGGCGACGAAGCCCGGTTCGCGGGCGAGTGGGCGCTCAGCAATGCGCGGCCTGAACACGAGGCGATGCTCTGGAACGTGATGGTGCGACGCGGCGCGGCGCAGGCGCAGGTGCGCTGCGTGGCCGACCAGGACTGGACGGCGCCCGGCGAGGGCATCGGCCTGGTGTGGGTGCTGGCGGGGTGCTTTGAGTTGGCGGGGGCCGGTCAAGCGCCTTTGCGGGTGGGCGATGGCCTGTGGCTGCCGCCTGGCGAGGTCGGCGTGGTCTTGAGGCCTGCCTCAAGCGATGCGCGCTTGTTGGTGACCACGGTGCAGCCTCAGGCATAGGCCTGGCGTTGCGCCAGCAGGTGGGGGCGGTCAATGCAGGCGCTCAGCGCGTCCATGTCGGCGGTGCCCACGCCCAGCGCCTTGAAATGCCGCTGCCAACCGTTCACCACGCGCACCACCTCGCTGATCAAGGCCAGCGCCCGGGGCCGCGCGATGCCGAACTCGGGCAACTGGGTCAGTGCATTGTCCAGCGTCGAGGCCGCACCTTGGGTGCCCACCACCATGGCCTGATAGCCCATGCTCAGCAGGCTGGGCACCACGTCAAAGGCCGGCGCCAGGTCATGGTAGCCGTCCAGGGTCAGGCGCAGGCAGTGGTTGCGCTCATGGTCGTCGGTGTTGTCCATCAGGATGTTGAACACCATGCGCTTGAACAACTCTTCGCGCATGGCGTGCTGCCGGTCCGGGTGGCCCAGGCGCAGCAACACCGAGGCCAGGGCGCCATAGCTCTCGGGCAGTTGCGCCGCCAGCAGGGCCGTTCTGGCCGAAATGCAATGCACCCGGTAGGCCCCCAGGCGATCAAAGCGCTGGATGGTCAAGGCGTGGCGCGCCTTGCCATGGCGTGAGGGCAAGGGCAGCACATCCGTCGTTGCCGCCCGGATGCCCGCCTGCGCGGCCAGGGTCATGGTGGCGTGCTCGATCAACGGTGTGTCGACCGGGTCGTCAAGCTCACTGAACTTGATCACGCAGGGGCCCTGGTCGGTGTGCAGCAGGGCCTTGGGGCGTGCGCCGCCCAGGGTCACGCCGGGCTTGAGCAGGCGCTCGATGTCGGGCGTGATCGGGGCCTGGGCTTGCAGCGCCTCCACGGCGTGGCTGAGTGCCTGCACATCGGCCAGGCGTGGGTACGGGCCCAGCGTGCGGGGCACGTAGCGATCACTTGAGATGGACACGCCCAGCGCGCCAAAGCGGTCATCGCCGGCCAGCAGCAGCATCTCCAGCACCGACAGGCGCTTGGGCCGGTCCACGTGCTGGATGATGCGCTCGCCCCAGCGATCGGGGCGGGCGTCGTCCAGGGCGCCCGGTGCGCTGTGGCGTTGCCCGGCGCTGAAGGTCTGGCCTGCGATCAGGGGCAGGTTCTCGCTCAAAGGGAAGTGCCACCAGCCGGGCGCGTAGGTGAAGGTGGCGCAGTCGTGGACCAGGGCCGACAGCTGGATCTCGCCCACCAGGGTGGGCGCGGCGGGGTTGATCAGCGCCCACAGGTAGAGCTGGTCTTGCGGCGCGTACGTGCGGGGGTCCACCCCCAGTGCGCTCATGGGGGGGGCTCCGGTTGGCCCATGAGCGCGGCCAGGCCCGCGGCCACCCGGGTGTGGTCGGCCGGCGCAAACGCCGGGGGCGAGGGTTCGGCGCTGGTGGCTGCGGGCGTGACCACCGCGGCGCGCCCCTGCACGCGCTTGACCTCGCGCTCCAGCGCGGTGTGGTCGTTCAAGGGGGCGATCAGGCCGGCCAGGTTGGCGTTCTGGTTGATCAGCCACATGCACATCACATAAGACGCCATGGCCACGGACGGATCACCTCGCTCGATGCGCGCCATGGTGGGCTGCGACACGCCCAGCTTGCGGGCCCACTGCGCCTGGGTCTCGCGACGGCGCTTGCGCGCAATCACGATGTTTTGCGCGAGCAATTCAATCTGCTGGAGGACCGCTTGCGGGTAGTCCGCAGGCTTGGTGTTCTGGCGGGGCATTCATAGATGTTATCAACTCCGCCATGAAAAGCAAATCTATGGATGCTTTGCGGCGGCAGATTTGCCGGCCCATCGCAATTATTCATAGATAAATGCTGTTGATGGACTTGTGTAGATCTATGAATGAGCGGCGGGCGGGCATGTTTTACCCCGCCACCTGCGGATACACGATCACCGACAGAAACCTGATCGGGCAGGCCAGCAGCCGCTCGGGCCCGTGCGGCACCTCGCCCTGGAAGTTCAGCGCATCGCCGGGCTCCAGCACATAGGTCTCCTGGCCCACGCGGTACTCGATGCGGCCCTCCAGCATGTAGATGAACTCGGTGCCCGGGTGTTCGAAGCTGGGGTAGCGCTCGCTGTCGTCCTCGATGGTGATCAAAAACGGCTCGAAGTGTTTGACCGGGCCCTGGTCATAGGCCAGCAGTTGGTAGGTGTGCCCGCTTTTGGTGCCCCGGCGCACCACTTCCATGCCGGCGCCGTGCTTGATGTGCTGGGCCGAGGTGGTGGTGGCGTCGTACTTGCTGAACAGCATCGACATCGACACCCCCAGGGCCCGCGCGATGCGGGCCAGCGTGTCCATGCCAGCGCTGGTCTGCCCGTTCTCGATCTTGGAGAGCATGCCGCGGCTGATGTCGGCCTGCTCGGCCACCTGGGCGATGGTCAGGCCGTGCTTCTGGCGCTGCTCGCGGATGGCCGCGCCCACGGTTTCTTCCAGCGATGGGCTGTTGACGCCCTGTTCTTCCTGCTCCGATTCCAAGCCCGACTCCTCTTCAGCATGCCTTGGCGATGAGTGTATGTGCAGGCCTTGGGCCAGCGTGGCGCCTCATTTTGGTGTTTCCTGATAGGCACACTAGTTGCATGACAGGAAACACCGAGCCACACCAAACCGCGACACAAAGGAGCCCCACCGTGAACGCTGCCCTGTCCCTGCCCCCCGAAGCCCCGCCGGGTGAGCTGATCGCCCCGGCGCGCTTCGACACCCTGGACGCCGCCCAGCAGTACCTGCGCGCCCAGGGCGTGTCGTACGTGCTGGCCCAGTTTGTGGACATCCACGGCGTGGCCAAGGCCAAGTCGGTGCCCGTGGCCCACCTGGGCACCGTGCTGAGCGAGGGCGCGGGCTTTGCGGGCTTTGCCATCTGTGGCGTGGGCATCGAGCCCCACGGCCCCGACTTCATGGCCCGGGGCGACCTGAGCACCGTGCAACTGGTGCCCTGGCAGCCGGGCCTGGCCCGCATCGTGTGCGAAGGCCATGTGAACGGCGAGCCTTGGGCCTACGACAGCCGCGTGGTGCTCAAGACCCAGACGGCCCGCCTGGCCGAACGCGGCCTGACCCTGTACACCGGCCTGGAGCCCGAGTTCTCGCTGCTCAAGCGGTCGGCAGACGGCGGCATCGAGCCCTGCGATGCCAGCGACACGCTGGCCAAGCCCTGCTACGACTACAAAGGCCTCTCGCGCACCCGTGCGTACCTGGAGAAGTTGTCCAACGCGATGCGCGCCAGCGGCCTGGATGTTTATCAGATCGACCACGAAGACGCCAACGGCCAGTTCGAGCTGAACTACACCTACACCGACTGCCTCACCTCGTGTGACCACTTCGTGTTCTTCAAGATGGCGGCCGCCGAGATCGCCAACGAGATGGGCCTGGTGTGCTCCTTCATGCCCAAGCCCTTTGCCAACCGCCCGGGCAATGGCATGCACATGCACCTGTCCATCGGCGATGGCCAGCGCAACCTGTTTGCCGACCCGGCCGACCCGCAGGGCCTGGAGCTCTCGCCCATGGCGTATCACTTCCTGGGCGGCCTGCTGGCCCATGCCCCGGCGCTGACCGCCTTGTGCGCGCCCACGGTGAACTCGTACAAGCGCTTGGTGGTGGGCCGCTCGCTCACGGGCGCCACCTGGGCCCCGGCCTACATCTCTTACGGCGACAACAACCGTTCGACCATGGTGCGCATCCCCAAGGGCCGGCTGGAGCTGCGCCTGCCCGATGGCTCGTGCAACCCCTACCTGGCCACGGCCGCCGTGATCGCCGCGGGCCTCGACGGCATCGACCGCCAGTTGGACCCGGGTGCACCACGCAACGTCAACCTCTACGACTGGAGCGCCGCGCAGTTGAAGGACGCCGGCATCGGCCTGCTGCCGCAAAACCTGGGCGCCGCGCTGGACGCGCTGGACGCCGACGAGCTGATCAAGTCGGCCCTGGGCCCGGTGGCCGACGAGTTCCTCACCCTCAAGCGCATGGAATGGATCGAGTACCAGCGCCACGTGTCGGACTGGGAAGTCAAGCAGTACCTCGAATTTTTCTGAAGAAGGATCACAACCATCATGTGTGGAATCGTTGGATTGCTCCTCAAAAAGCCCGCGCTGCGCAGCCAGCTCGGCGAACTCATGGTGCCCATGCTGATCGGCATGACCGAGCGGGGCCCGGACTCCGCCGGCCTGGCCGTGTTCACCGAGCCGCTGCCTGCGGGCCAGCGCAAGATCAGCGTGTACTCGGGCCTGACCGATGAGGGCGCGGGCTACCACTGGCAGGGCCTGCTCGATGCGCTCAACACCGAGCTGAAGGTGCAGGCCCGCGCCAGCATCAAGGCCAACCACGCCGTCATCACCTTTGAAGGTGAGGCCCCCTCGCAGATTGACGCCGTGAAGGCCTTCGTCAAGTCCCATGGCCCGAAGCTGCACCTGCTGTCGGCCGGCCGCAGCATCGAGCTGTACAAGGACATCGGCAGGCCCGCCGAGGTGGCCGCGCGCTACCAATTTGGCCAGCTGCAAGGCAGCCACCTGGTGGGCCACACGCGCATGGCCACCGAGAGCGCCGTCACACCCGACCGCGCCCACCCCTTCACCGCCGGTGAAGACTTCTGCCTGGTGCACAACGGGTCGCTGTCGAACCCCAATGGCGTGCGCCGCATGCTGGAGCCGCGCGGCATCCAGTTCGAAACCGACAACGACACCGAGGCCGCCTGCCGCTTTCTGGAATGGCGCCTGCGCGAAGGCGACACCCTGCACGCCGCGCTGCAAAAGGGCTTCGAGGCGCTGGACGGCTTCTACACCTTCTTGATGGGCACCAGCACCGAGCTGGCCCTGATCCGCGACCCCTTTGCCTGCAAACCGGCCGTGGTGGCCGAGACCGACGACTACGTGGCCATCGCCTCCGAGTTCCGCTCGCTGGCCCACCTGCCCGATGTGAAACACGCCACCGTGTTCGAACCTGCCCCTGAGGAGATGTACGTATGGAAGGCTTGAGCTTTGATGTGAGCCAAGGCGGCGTGCGCCCGCTCAACCAGTACCTGCACGGCCCCGCCAGTGAGCTGACCGGCCAGCACATCACCGTGCTCAACCCCGATGGCGCCCACAACATCGCCGTGGGTTTGAACGCCGCCGTCAAGGTCACCATCGACGGCCATGCGGGCTACTACGCCGCCGGCATGAACAAGCTGGCCGACGTCACCATCCACGGCAGCGCCAGCACCGGCGTGGCCGAGAACATGATGAGCGGCCGCGTGCACGTGAAGGGCTTTGCCTCGAACAGCGCCGGGGCCTCGGCCCACGGTGGCCTGCTGATCATCGATGGCGACGCGGGCCTGCGCTGCGGCATCTCGCTCAAAGGCGGTGACATCGTGGTGGGTGGCTCCGTGGGCAGCTTCTCGGGCTTCATGGCCCAGGCCGGCCGCATGGTGATCTGCGGCAACGCCGGCGATGCCCTGGGCGACTCGCTGTACGAAGCCGTGATCTACGTGAAGGGCGACATCAAGAGCCTGGGCGCCGATGCGCAGATCGAGCCGCTGGGCGATGCCGACATCACCGCGCTGACCGAGCTGCTGGCTGCTGCCGGACTGGGCCACCAGCCACGTGACTTCAAGCGCGTGGCTTCGGCCCGCAGTCTTTACCACTGGAACGCTGACGCTGAACAAGAGTATTGATGGACCACCCCCTACGCGCTGCGCGCGCCCCCTCAAGGGGGCCACACCAGCGGACCGGCCAAGCCGGACCCGCGGTGTGTGCTGGATCAGGCCTTGTGGTGCCACCAGCCGAGCGTCGCCAAACGGAGCAATGAACATGACGACCGAACACCCTCTCACCTTCAAGCGCCTGCAACGCGAAGAATCCGCCAGTTTCGACCGCAGCACGCTGGACTACATCCACCGCGCCTCCAACACCGGCCTCTACGAGATCCGTGGCCTGGGTGCCAAGCGCAAGCTGCCGCACTTTGACGACCTCGTTTTTCTAGGCGCCTCGCTGTCGCGCTACCCGCTGGAGGGCTACCGCGAAAAGTGCAGCACCAAGACCGTGCTGGGCACGCGCTTCGCCAAGAAACCCATCGTGCTGGACACCCCCATCACCATCGCCGGCATGAGCTTTGGCGCCCTGTCGGCCAACGTGAAAGAGGCGCTGGGCCTGGCCGCCACGGCAACCGGCACGTCCACCACCACGGGCGACGGGGGCATGACCCCCGAAGAGCGCCAATCGTCGAAGACGCTGGTGTACCAATGCCTGCCCTCGCGCTACGGCTTCAACCCCGACGACGTGCGCAAGGCCGACGCCATCGAGGTGGTGCTGGGTCAGGGCGCCAAGCCCGGCGGCGGCGGCATGCTGTTGGGCCAGAAGGTGAACCCCCGCGTGGCCAAGATGCGCACCCTGCCTGAAGGCGTGGACCAACGCTCGGCCTGCCGCCACCCGGATTGGACGGGGCCGGATGACCTGGCCATCAAGATCCAGGAGCTGCGCGAGCTGACCGACTGGGAAAAGCCCATCTACGTGAAGGTGGGCGCCACGCGCGTGTACAACGACGTCAAGCTGGCCGTGCACGCCGGTGCCGACGTGGTGGTGGTGGACGGCATGCAAGGCGGCACCGCGGCCACGCAGACCTGCTTCATCGAGCACGTGGGCATCCCCACGCTGGCTGCCGTGCGCCAGGCCGTGGCCGCGCTGGAAGACCTCGACATGAAGGACACGGTTCAGCTGATCGTCTCAGGCGGCATCCGCACCGGCGCCGACGTGGCCAAGGCCTTGGCCCTGGGGGCGGACGCCGTGGCCATTGGTCAAGGCGTGCTGATGGCCTTGGGCTGCAACCGCGACACCTACCAACAAGGCGGCGAGCTGCACAGCGCCGAGGCCGACTACGCCGCCCTGGGCACGGCGCCGGGCTTTTGCCACCACTGCCACACCGGCAAGTGCCCCGTGGGCGTGACCACGCAAGACGCCGTGCTGGAAAAGCGCCTGGAGCCTGAAGTGGGCGCCAAGCACCTCAAGAACTACCTCAAGACCCTGACCATGGAGCTGACCACCTTGGCCCGCGCCTGCGGCAAGCAGAACGTGCACCACCTGGAGCCCGAAGACCTGGTGGCCCTGACGGTCGAGGCCGCCGCCATGGCCCAGGTGCCGCTGGCGGGCACCAGCTGGATCCCGGGCCGATGAAGCGGTGGGCTCAGCCCCCCGGCACGTAGGTGTCCAGCCATCCCCAGCACTGCAGGCTGCGGTCATCGCGCAGCACGCAGCCGGCAAACTCGCGCACGCCCACGTCCAGGGCCGTGCCGCTTTGTTCGGTGGCCAGCACCGGCACGTTGCTGTCGCTGGTGCTGCCGTTGCCCAGTTGGCCCTGGCTGTTGCGACCCCAGCAGTGGGTCTGGCCCGTGCTGGTGAGCGCACAAGTGAAGTCGGCCTGGGCGCTCACCGCCACGAAACCGCTGCTAGCGCCCGTCACGGCCACCGGGGTGGCGCTGGCGGTGTTGCTGCCATCGCCCAGTTGGCCACGTGAATTCTGGCCCCAGCACAGCACGGCGCCTTCGGTGGTCACGGCGCAACCGTGGTCTTGGCCCAGGCTGATGGATGCCAGCGCATCGCTCAGGCCGCTCAGCACCACGGGCACGTTGGTGCTGCCGCCGCCGGTGCCATAGCCAACGCCCCAACACAACACGCCCGCCCCTTGCGTGACGGCGCAGGTGCCCGAGCCACCGGCGCTGATGGCCACCACGCCGCTGCTCAGGCCGCTCACGGCCACGGGCGTGCTGCTGTGGTTGTTGCTGCCATCGCCCAGCGTGCCGAAGTCATTGCGGCCCCAGCACACCACCCCGCCAGCGCTGGTCAGTGCGCAGGCGTGGTTGTGGCCTGCCGCGATGGCCACCACGCCGCTGCCCAGGCCACTCACGGTCACCGGGCTGGCGCTGTAGTTGGGGCTGCCACCGTTGCCCAAGGTGCCATCGCCGTTGTTGCCCCAGCACTGCACGGCCCCCGCGTCGCTCAAGGCGCACGAGAAATCACCCGCGGCGGCCACCTCCACCGCCGGGCCGGACAGCCCTTGCACCTGCACCGGCTGCGGGGTGCTGTACAGCTCGCCACCGCCCAGCTGGCCATAGCCGTCGTAGCCTTCACACCGCACGCCGCCGCTGCCGTCCAGCCAGCAGGTGTGCAGTTGGCCCGAGTCGATCTGACGGCGCGCCAGCGTGGGCGTCACGCTGCCGTTGGTGGCCACCACGGCGATGGCGGTGCTGGTTTGCTGGCCCAGGTCATCGGTCAGCGTGAGGGTGACGCTGTAGCTGCCCGCGCTGGCGTAGCTGTGGTTGGTGTTCAGGCCCGTGGCCGTGGCGCCATCGCCAAAGCGCCAGGCCGCGCTGGTGATCGTGCCTTCGGGCGCGCTGGAGGCGCTGGCGTCAAAGCTGCGGCTCAGGCCCGTGCCGGTGGTGTTCACGCTGGCCACGGGGCCTTGCGGCAAGCTCAGGCAACTGCTCGGGTTCACACCACTGTTGCCCACCACCAGCGTGGTGCGGCGCTCGGCCAGGGTGGCGTCTGCCGGTGTCAGCACCAGGGTCAGCGTGCTGTTCAAAGGCGCCTGGCTGAAGCTGAAGTCGGGCGCGCCAGCGCTCACCGTCTGCGGGACGTCGATGGGCTCGCTGCCCTTGAACAAGGCCACCTGGGCGCTCGTCTGGCGGTAGGTGCCCCAGCCGTCCACGCAGCCGCTCAGCGCGAAGCGCGTGTCGTTGAGCGTGAGGTCGGGCAGCACCGTGTCCACATTGCCCACCACACCGCTCACGCTGGTGTCCGGGCTGCCGCGGTCGAACAGCGACACCAGGCGGGCGGTCACGCTGCCGCGTCCCGCATACGTGGTCACCGCATAGCGGCCGTCGGTGTCGGGCGCCACGGTCATGGTCTGCACCTGCGCACCACTGATCTGCACGCGCACGTTCTGCAGCGAGCCGCTGTTCACCGTCACCAGGCCGCTGATGCGCACGGTGGCCGGCTCGCTCAGGCAGCGCGGCAACAGCACGGTGGTGCCTGCCGCACCGGTGCTCACGTCCAGGGCGTCCAGCACCAGCCCCACGGTGTCCACCAGGCGCACCTGCACCTGCGAGTTGGCGCGGGCGGCCACGTCGCTGCCGGCGGCCCAGCTCGCGCCGTTGTAGTCGCGCCCCACCGCCACCACGCGCAGGCCCGGGGCGATCGTGCAGGCGCCGCCCAGGTCGGTGACGCCCAGGTTGATGGTGCTGCGGGTGATCTCCTGGTCGGCGTTCCACCAGCTGAAGTGGCTGACCGTGGCCTCGTAGTACGCGTCGCCGCTCACCGGGTCGGTGTGCAGGGTGGCCGTGCCTTCGCGCTCCCACAGGCCGGTGGTCTCGTTGAGGTGGTACAGCGGAAAGCTGGCCGGCAGGGTGGCGCCCGGGGCCGGTGTGGCCGGGATGCGGATCACCGCCGTCTGGCCGCTGGCCAGGTTCAGTTGCGCGCCGCTGGCGTCGGTGAACTCGATGCCCAACGCGCCCAGCGATTCGATGGGCGTGCCGCTGTCGGCGTCCACCATCAGGCCGGGCATGCGCAGGGGGTCGGCGCTGGGGTCCACCGGGGTCAGGGCCACGGTCACCGCCCCGTTGATGGGCTGGCCATCGTCGCGCCGCAGGCTGGCCGCGGCCAGCTCCACCCGGGCGGTGCTGCCTGGCACGCGCAGCACCTGTGCCTCGGTGGTGTCAAAGCTTTGCGTGGCGGCCACGGGCAGCAAGATCACCCGTGGGGCCACCGCCTCGTTCTGGCTGGCGGCGTCCACGGCCCGCACGCTGCTGGCGTGGCCCGCCTTGCTGAAGCGCAACACGGCGGGCGTGGCGGCGTCCAGGGTCAGCAAAAAGTGGCCATCGCCGTTGGTCGTGGTCTGGGTGTCGGTGCCCGGCACGCGGCTGTCAGACACCACCTGCACCTGCGCATCGGTCAAGGGCACGCCCTGGTCGTCCACGACGATGCCTTGCGCCACCACCGTGGCGCCCGGCGCGCTGGACGACCCTCCGCCGCCGCAGGCCGACAAGGTCAGCAGCAGCGCACCCAGTGCCAGGTACAACATGGCGGCGGGCAACAGGCACAACAGGCGAGACAGGGGGTGGATGGGGCGCATGGGGCAGGCTCAAAGAAAAAAGGCTGCCCGATCGTAGAAACCGGCAAGGCGCTTGACCATTCACCCGCCGGCGTAGTGCGGGTCGTCCTCTACGCACTTGAGCGTAGAAGGCGGGCACCACCCCACCCCGCGAATGGGCGAGCGCCCCTGGATTTTCATCACGCAAAATTGCTTTTGATCAAATCCAAGGAGCTTGTCATGCACCGTGCCCGCCGAGGGTGGTTGACCTCGTCGCTGTGTCTCAGTGGCGCCCTGCTGGCCCATGGGCCGTCCCATGGCCAGGCCACCCATTGGGTGATGCCCATGGTCGACAACCCCGTCAAGACAGACGCCTTCGGGGCGTATCGCACCGACGTCGGACGGCCCACGCAGATCCGGTGCCTGGTGGTGCGCATGGCCGATCAGCAGGTGCTGTCGGCGGCACAGCGGCAAGCCTCGTTTCCGGGGGCCACTTTTTTCCTGCGTCAGACGCGCGGCACGGCCTCCACGGGGGGCGCGTCGCCGTGGCAGCCTTACAGCGTTCGCTTTGTCGACCCGGGGGTGCACACCTTCACCTGCGACAGCACCGTGTCGCGGCCAGATTTGAGCCCCCGTGTCACCACCGTCGTGGCCCAGGTGCCTTCGTACGGGGCCAATGACGTGGTGGTGCACATGTCGTCTGCGCAAGGCGAGGTGAGCTCGTCGGTGGGCGTGTCCGAGCCGGTGGACCTGCAGGTGCAGGCGTTCACGCCCGACCGCACGCAGGCCTTGCCCGTGGTGGTGTCGTCGGTGAGCTGGTCCACCCAGGCCGCGCCGTGCGAGCGTCCGCAGGCCTTGCTGCCTGCCGCCACCATGACGGCCCAGCCTGCCCAGCCCTGGACGCCCGAGCAGGGCGTGCGTCAGGCCCATGTCTTCAAGGTGCCAGGCACCTACCACGCCTGTGTGCGCCTCTCCAGTGGCGCGGGCCAGGTCATCGACAAGCCGCTGAGTTTGAAGGTTGACGCCAACCGCCGTCCCCTGATCGACACCTTCTGGAGCCCTCAAGTGCAGTTCGGGGTGTTTGACGCGCGCACCCGTGATCGTCAAAACCCGGTGGCCCGCACCTACCCGGTCAGGGTTCGCATCCAGGATGATCAACCGGCCAGCGTGCAGGTGGTGTTCAGCAACCAGCAGGGCAGTGTGCCGGCCACGCTGTCCAGCGCCACGGCAGACCAGGCCGTGTTCCATGCCGACCTGCCGTTCTCTGAAGGGCTGCAGATCGTGGGCGTGCAGGTGAAAGACGGGCCGCACACCCTGCGGCAGACGCTGACGTTCATGGCCACCCGCGAATCCCTGAGCGCGCTCGACAACGTGCAGACGCAGCGCGCCCGCAAGGGCGCCGTGGCCTTCATCAGCAATGATGTTCTGGAGGATGCGCACCCCAGCGTGTTTGTGCCGGCGTCGCTGGAAGCCAGCTTCAAGGCGCTGCCCGCGCAGACCCGCAGCCAGTTCATGCCGCCCGTGGGGCTCAACCTGGACGTGCCGCTGGCAGAGCTCCGTGGCCTGCCCCGTGGCGTGTCCTCGGGTGCGCTGCTGGAGGTGCGCGGCCAGCTCAAGGCACAGGATCTGAGGCTGGAGCTGACGCGGGGCCCCACCATGGGGGCCGAGCTGGCCGCCGACCTGACGCTGAACGTCAACCTGCGCTGCGTGACGCGGGGCTGGGGCAATGCCCGCCTGCCTTTCACCTGCCCGTTTGCCAAGAATGGCCGGGTGGGCGTCTCGGCGGCGGTGAACCTGCGCATCGCCAGCGTGGTCGATGCCCTGCGGGATCCCGTCACCGGCGAAACCTTGCTGGCCTTGAACTGGGACGACGCACGCGTGGACCGCTCGGTGCAGGTCACGGCACAGGTGTCCAGCGCGCTGGAATCGGCCGTGAGGGACGTCGTCAGGGGGCACATCCTGGTGCAGACCGCCAAGGCCAACCTGGGCCGCACGCTGTTCAACTGCAGCACACCGGGTCGTCACTGCCGGCCGTCGGCACCCCTGAGCAGCATGGTCTTGCAGGGCAAGACCTGGGTGGGCCTGCCCCTGACTGAAGAGGGCCGCCTGCAGCGCAGCCTCACCTTGCCGTCGCTCTTTGGCGATGAGCCGGTGGCGCTGGACTACCGCTCGTCGCTGTTCGAGCTGGACCTGGGCGGCCATTTCAGCCGCCTGGTGCTGGGCGGTGCGCCTTTGCCGGCCGACCTGCGCCAATTGACCATGTCACCCACGTACGCCCGGGCCACCTTCGATGACGAGAACCTGCCCTGGCCCCGCCGCGAAGACCTGTTGCCCAACCCGGTGGTTGGCGCGCGTGCGCCGCAGCCCAACGTGGGCTTGCTGGTGCATGTGGACACCCTGAATGCCTGGCTGGCCGGCCTGACGGCCTCCGGCGTGTTGAACATCGACCTGTCGGCCCCCGAGTTTGCGGCCATGCTGGCGGGTCAGCACCAGCGCACCACGCCCTTCTCGGCCTTGGCGCACATGCCCCGTGGCCGGGTCAGCCTGCGCTTCGAGCGCGCGCCCCGGCTGGTGCCTCGTGGCGACCTGAGCGACCTGCTGGCCCTGGAGTTGGGCCCGGTGCTGCTGGACATCGACCTGCGCCAGGATGCCGGCTCGCGTGTGCAGTATCGGCTGTCGGCCGTGGCCGGTGTCGAGCTGGCGTCTGCCGAAGTGGCCAGTGCCTTGCCGCATGGCATCGAGATTCGCTTGCCCCGCACCCGTTGCCTGAGCAACTTCATGCAGTGGTCCACCCACTGCAAGCTGGTGTTCGGGGTGGAGGTGCTGGCGCGCGAAGGTTTTGCCGACACCACCGTGCTGCCGGCACTGGCCAGCCCGGCGCAGCAGGCGGCCTTGACCACGCAATGGACGGCCTTGCAACGGGCCCTGGGCTTCAGGCCCTTGCTGCCGCTGGGGGCGGATGAGCCTATCGCGCCTCATCACCAGGCCGACGTCTTGCGCAAGCTGCTCAACCTGGCGTTGATGTCGCAAACCGGCCAGGCCACCGCGCCCGGCGGGCTGGACGCCCTCATCCCCCTGCCCTACGTGGTGCCCGAGCGCGCCATCCCGCTCACAGGCCCGCTCATCGATGCCTTGAGCCTGCCCTTGGGGGCCGATCGCCGCACCGCCATCGGTGGCCTGACGCCCCATCCTGCGTTCAACGGCTTGGGCAACGCCAAGGGCTGGTTGGGCTTCACGGGGCAGCTCGTCCGCGAGCCCGCGCCATGAGTCAGGTCGCCGGTGCTCCCGGGGCCTGCACCCGGATGGCATAGGCCGCCATCTCGGCGCTGTTGCGCAGCCCCAGCTTGCGTCGGATGTTTTCGCGGTGCTTGCGCACGGTGGCCTCGGCCACCGCCAGTTGCTCGCCAATTTCACGGCTGGTCAGCCCCTCGCCCACCAGGCGCAGCACCACCTGCTCGCTGGGCGTCAGCGCCGGGGCCTCGGATGCGGCGGGCGCGGCCACACCGTCCGGTGTGAACAGCTCGGCGATGTGCGCGCTGATGTAGCGCCGCCCCTGGGCCACACGCCGCAAGGCCAGCAGCAACTCGCCGCTGTCTTCGTCCTTGGGCAGGTACCCCGTGGCGCCCAGGCTCAGGGCCGCGCGCACCGAAGCCGCATCCAGCCGCGCCGTCACCACCAGCACCCGCGTGGCAGAGCCGGCGTGCCGCAGCGCCCCCATCACCGCCAGCCCGTCCAGCCGGGGCAAACCCAGGTCCAGCAGCAGCACATCGGGCTGCAGGGCCAGCGTCTGCGCCAGCGCCTGCTCGCCATCGTGCACCGCGCCCAGGCAACGCATGTCGGGCTGCGTGCTCAAGAGCATCTGCAAGGCATCGGCCAGCAAGGCATGGTCTTCGGCGATCAGCACGTTCAAGGGTGGCATAGTGCCCATTATCGAAGAAGCCACCATGTCTGTCCCCAGCGATTCCGCCCCACCACCTGATCTGGCCACCTACGAGCGCCAGGCCTTTGGCCGCTACTTCGCGTTCGACCTGCACTTTCCGCTGGCGCCGGTGATCCTGCTCACCCTGGTGTGCGCCTGGTTGATGCATGGTCGCGTGGCCAATGGCCTGATCGCGGCCTGGCTTGGCTTCAGCGCGGTGGCCAACCTGGCGCGCGAGGCCTTCATGTGGCACACGCGCCCACGGCTCGAAACCCACCAGCGCCACGGACTGATCCTGACCGTCTACACCTGGTCGTCGCTGGCCTCTGGCCTCACCTGGGGCGCCTTCGCCTGGCTCTACCTTGATCCTGCCCAGCCACTCACTCAACTGGTGGTGGGCTCCATCGTGGCGGGTCTGGTGGGCGTGTCGGTCACGCCGCTGTCCATCCACCTGCCGGCTTTCTACACCTTCGTGCTGCCCATGCTGGCGTCCTACATCGTGCTGATGCTGCGGGTTGGTGGCGCCGAGCAGTTCACGCTGGCCGGCATGGCGGTGGTGTACCTGGGCGCCATGGCCAACTATGCCCACGCCACCCACCGCGTGCACCGCGAAACCATCCGCCTGCGCTTTGAAAACCAGCGGCTCATCGGTGACCTCACCCAGCGCAAGGCCGAGGCCGAAAACGCCGCACGCATCAAAGGCCTGTTCCTGGCGGGCGTCAGCCACGACCTCAAGCAGCCGGTGCGCGCCATCAGCCTGTACACCGGTTTTCTGCACCGCAGCGACCTGCAGGCCATGGGCGAAGCGCGCCTGCGCGACACGGTGCGCAAGATCGACGCGGCGGCCGGCGCCATCCACAGCCAGATCAGCAGGCTGCTGGAGCTGTCACGGCTGGAGTCGGGCGCGGCCCCCGTGCACCTCGGCGAGCTGGATCTGACCGAGCAACTGCACCGCATGGTCGAGCTGGCCGGCCCCGACGCCCAGGCGCGCGGCATCGAGCTGGCCGTGCGCACCGGGCCAGCCCTGCACCTCACCACCGATGTGCGCATGCTGGACTCCATCGTGCAGAACCTGCTGGGCAACGCCCTCAAGCATGCGCAGGCCACGCGCGTGCTGGTGGCGGTGCGACGGCGGCGCACCGGCTTGCGCATCGAGGTGCGCGACAACGGGCAGGGCATCGCACCGGAGCGCCTGCCCCAGCTGTTCGAGGCTTACCGCAGCTTTGACGACCGCCATGCCGGTGGTGACAGCCATGGCCTGGGCCTGGCCATCGTGCGTGCGCAGGCCGGTTACCTGGGCGCGCACATCACCGTGCGCAGTGCGCCGGGCCGGGGCAGTGTGTTTGCGCTGGAGGGCCTGGGCTGAGCACGAAGTCACGGATGGCGTCAGGGCCGTTGCCCCACGGGTGGCCACCCGAGCCCGGCGCTGCCATACTGAAGCCAGGAAGGAGGGACGTGCCATGAAACGCACCCATCCACTGTTCCTGAGCGTGGCCGATGTGGCCGCGCTGGTGAGACAACAGGGTCTGGCCGACACCCTGGCCGGCCTGGTGCACTGCCTGGACGACGACTTCAGACGGTGGCCCGAGTTTGACAAGTGCCCGCGTGTGGCCAGCCACTCGCCCACGGGCGTGATCGAGCTGATGCCCATTGCCGACGCCCGCCTGCACAGCTTCAAGTTCGTCAACGGCCACCCCGGCAATGTGCGCCTGGGCCTGCCCACCGTGATGGCCTTTGGCGCCCTGGCCGAGGTGAACACCGGCCTGCCCCTGCTGATCAGCGAGCTCACCCTGAGCACGGCCTTGCGCACGGCGGCCACCTCGGTGCTGGCCGCGCGCGCGCTGGCGCGGCCCGACAGCCGGGTCATGGCCCTGATCGGCAACGGGGCGCAAAGCGAGTTTCAGGCCCTGGCGTTTCACCACCTCATGGGCATCCACACCCTGCGCCTGTACGACGTCGACCCCAGCGCCACGCAGCGCCTGGTGCACCACCTGGAGCGTGCGGCGGGGCCGGGCTTGCGTGTGCAGGTGTGCGCCAGCGCGGCCGAGGCCATGCAGGGCGCCGACATCGTCACCACCGCCACCGCCGACAAACGCCTGGCCACCATCGTGCATGCCCACATGCTGGCGCCAGGCATGCACCTCAACGCCATCGGTGGCGACTGCCCGGGCAAGACCGAGCTGGCGCCCCAGGTGCTGCAGGCCGCGCAGGTGTTTGTGGAGTTTGAGCCCCAAACCCGTGTGGAAGGCGATCTGCAACAGATGCCACCCGACTTTGCCGTGGTGGAGTTGTGGCGGGTGCTGAGCGGGCAGCACCCGGGCCGTGAGCAAGCCGATCAGATCACGGTGTTCGATTCGGTGGGGTTCGCGCTGGAAGACTTCAGCACCCTGCGCTACCTGCACGGCCGTGCACAGGCCCTGGGCCTGGGGCAGCCTCTGGCCCTGCTGCCGCATCAACGGGACCCCCGAGACCTGTTTGGGCTGTTGTGATCGCCTCACCAGCCCCGCTGCAGGTTCACCATCACCGAAGCCGCGCGCCCCGGTGCCGGCTCGAAGTAGCGCCGGTTGCCCTCGTTGACGATGACCGAGCTCACGTCCTGGCTGTCGAACAGGTTGTCGACGCGCAGCAGCGCATCAATGCGCCAGGTGTGGGGCGCGGTGGTGGGCCCCGTGCTGCCCACCGCCCGCCAACCCAGTCGCCAGCCCCAGCGCGATGATGAGGGGGCCGCTGTGTCGTTCACATCGTTGGCCCACAGGCGGCCCTGGTGGCGCCATTCCAGGGCGGTGTGCCAGCCGGTGGGCTGGGGCCGCCATGCCAGTTCGGTCCAGGCCGTGTGCCGAGGGATGCCAGGCAAGGCCTGGCCAGCGGGCACGGGCGTGCTCACACCCGCCGAGGTGCTGGTGAAGTCTTCGGTGGTGCGCGCGCGTGTCCAACCCAGGGCGCTGCGCAGGCGCAGGCCCGTCGCAGCCTCGGGCCACACCGCCATGTCCAGCCCGGCCTCCAGGCCCTGGCGCACCGTGCCGCCCACGTTCTGGAAGGTGCTGCGCCCAAAGCTGTTGCGCGCCACGGCAATCTCATCGCGGGTGCGCACCTCGTACACGCTCAGGTTGAAGGCGCCGCCGCGCGACCAGCGCCACTGGCTGCCCAGCTCCACCTGGCGCCCGCGCGCGGCCTGCAGCGTGGTGTTCAGCCCGGTTTCATCACCGGCCACCGAGCGGTAGGCCACTTCGTTGAAGGTGGGCGTCTCGAAGGTGCGCCCCACGCTGGCGTGCAGGTGCCAGTCGGGCCGCACGCGCCACAACACGCCCAGCACGGGGGTGTGGGCCTGCCAGCGGCGTTGGCCACTGTCATCGCCATTGCCCGGCACCACATAGCGGTCGTCTGATTCAAAGCGCACATTCACCTGTCGCCAGGCGGCCTGCAGCCGCCAGTCGGGTGCCACGTCCCACTGCGCCTGCACATAGGGGTCGGCCTGGGTGATGGTGTTGCGCTCATCGCGGCGCAGGGCGCCCTTCATTCCCAGTACGCCCAGTCCGCCCAGCACGGTGGTGGCGCCTTCATCCACAAAGTTCTGAAAGCCCCGGCGCGTTTCATTCAACTGGTCCACCGACACCCCTGTCAGCACGTTCAAGGGCCTGGCCAGCCACTCGCCTTGCCATTGCCAGCGCAGGTCGGCCCCCACAAAGCGCCGCTTCAGGTCGATCACGCCACCGGGGTGCGTGGCCTGCGTTTGCACGGTGCTGTCGGGCGGCGCGGGGATGGACTGGAACTGCGTCACCACGCGCTGTCCGCCGTACACCAGCCATTGCCAGCGCTGCGCGCCCTGGCGCCACTCGTGCTGCAGCGACAGCTGCGTTTGTTCGATGGCCTTGCGCGTGTTGTAGCGCAGCGCGGCGGCCGTGGCCTGATCGGGGTTGTCGCGCCATTGGGCCTCGGTCAGGCCCAGCGGGTCTTGCGCCTCGGGGATGCGCACCTGCCGTGCGATCAGGTTCAGCGTTTCGTCGTCAGAGGGTTGCCACTGCAGCCGTGCGCGCCAGGCCTCGCGCTGGTAGCGGCTGTGCTGCCGTTGCCCATCGGCCGCGCCCGCGCTGGCCTGCACGCGCACCCCCAGTGTGTCGCTGACGGGGCCCGAGCCCTCCACCATGGCGGCCCACAGGCCATGTTCGCCCACCACCAGGCCCGTGCGTGCCTCGGGTTGCGCCGCCGGCGGTGTGCTGAACACCTGGATCACACCCCCCGCCGCATTGCCGTACATCACCGACATCGGCCCGCGCAGCACCTCCAGGCTCTGCACGTTCCACCAGTCCAGCGTGCCGGTCTGGCCCTGGCCGTCGGGCTGGCTCAGGGGCACACCGTCTTCATACAAGCGCACACCCCGCACCCCGAACGATGCGCGCGAGCCAAAGCCCCGCACCGACAACTGCAGGTCTTGCGCGGCGTTCTGGCGGTCCAGTGCCACCACCCCGGGCACCCGGGCCAGCCAGTCGGCCGGCTGGTTGGGCAGGGCGTCACGCGCTTGTGCGGCCGTCACCACGCTCACCGAGGCGCCTGCCTCGAAGGCCGTCTGCGGCTGGCGGGTGACGGTGATGGTGATGGTGACCTCGGGCAGGGGGGTGGCCAGGGCGGCCGTGGGCGCATCAGGCCACTCCACGCGCCACCCCGCAACAAAATGCCCCGATCCACGGCCGCATGGCCTGGGCCAGGTGACGGCCTTCGGTGTTGAGCGCATCCAGGCGGGCGGCGGCTTCTTCGGCCTGTTGGCGCAGTGCGGTTTCGTCCAGCGTCAGCAGGCGGTCGTTTTCCACCACCACGCGGCCGCCCACCAGCACGTGGCTCACGGCCGCGCCGTTCTCGCCGTGCACCAGTTGTCGCATGGCGTGGCGCAAGGGCACGTAAATGGGCTTGGAGAGGTCCAGCAGCACCAGGTCGGCCTCAAACCCCGGGGCCAGGCGGCCCAGGCGCTCGCCCCAGCCCAGGGCGTGGGCGCTGTGTGTGGTGCCCATCTCCCAGGCCTCGCCGGCCGTGATCCACTCGCGCTCGTTGGGCTCGATGATGCGCGACAGGTAGGCCGCCAGCCGCGCCGCTTCAAACAGGTTTTGCGTGTCCGAGGTGTTGGCCCCGTCGGTGCCCAGGGCCACACGCAGGCCCCGCGCCTTCATGCGCCGGATGGCCGCCACGCCCGAGCCCAGGCGCAGGTTGCTCAAGGGGTTGTGCACGGCCGTCACCCCGGCGCGGGCCAGGCGGTCGATGTCGTCGTCGTCGATCCAGATGGCGTGGGCCACGCTCAACCGCGGGCTCAGCAGGCCCAGGGTCTCCATGTGGGCCACCAGGCTGCGGCCGTAACGTGCCTGGCCCTGCACGGCCTGCAAGCGGCTTTCGGCCAGGTGGATCTGCATGGGCAGATGGAATTCGGCCGACAAGTCGGCGCAGCCCCGCATGAAGTCATCCGAGCAAAACAGCGGGATGGTGGGCGCGATGCCCAGGCGGATGCGGCCCGGGTCAAAGGGCCAGTCTTGTGCGGCGGCGCGCACGGCGGCCAGGCAGGCGGTCGCGTCGGCCGCACGGGCCTGGGCAGCAGCCGATTGCAGTGGCGGGGGCATGTCGTCCAGCAGCGCCGGAAAGGCCTGGTACAGCGTGCGGTCGGCCATCATGGGGGCCACCACGGCGCGGATGCCCACGGCCTCGTAGGCGCGGGCCACGGCATGCAGGCCACCCACCGTGGGCAGCGGGAACTCGCTGCTCATGTCGAACAGCGCGGTGCAGCCTTTCTTGAGCAGCTCCACCGCTGTCAGGGTGGCGCTCAGGGCCATGTCCTGCCAGCCCCGTTGGCCATTGATGGCCGGCGCGGCCGCCAGAAAGCCCTCCAGCCGCACATCGTCCACCGCGCCGCGCCCCAGGCCGCCATGGGCGTGGGTGTGGCCGTTGGCCCAGGCTGGCATCACCAGGCGGTCGTGCGCGTTCAGCAGGGCCACGTCGTCCAGCGTGTCGAACTGGCCGGGCGCCCCCAGTGCGGCCACCTGGCCGTCTTCGATCAGGATGTCGGCGTGGGTGGCCGGGGCATCGGCCTCGCTCAGCACCAAGCCACCGCGTATCAACAGGCGCGGTGGTGTTCCATGCACGTCAGCTGGCGCCTGGGACATGGCCGGGCTCCTCCATCAGCTCAAAACACACGTCCTGTGCGCCTTCCCACAGGGTTTTCAGGCCCACCTCGCGCAGGTGCTCGCGGCCTTCAACGATGGTCAGAAAGTGATTGCCCGCCAGTTGCCCCAGCTTGCTGGAAAAGCTGCAACTGCCGTAGGCCATGATGATCTCGGTTTCGCTGTAGCCACCAGGATAGAACAGCACATCGCCCACCGAGGGGTGGCTGGTGTGGTTCTCGAAGCCCACGGGCTGGCCCTCGTGGCTCAGCACAAAATCGCCCAGCGGCACCCAGCAGCCCTCGCCGCTCCAGCGCACGTGGATGAGCTTTTGCCGGTAGGGCAGCAGTGGCAAGAAGGCGGCCACGGTGGCGGGCGCCTCGGGGTGGGTGCGGGCCACGAAGGTGCGGCCGGCGGTGGTGATGCGGATCAGGGGCATGTGGGCAGCCAGCAAGGGTTGAAGGTCATGAACCGGGTTGGCCGATCCACTTGCTCACGGTGGGGGCCTGCCATTGGCGCAAGCCCTCCAGCAGGGTGGCGGGGTCGCTGTCGATCAGCACCATGTCGCGGTGCTCGGGCTTCAGAAAGCCCTCGGTGGCGGCTTGCGCCAGCATCTGGCGCATGGGCTCGTAAAAGCCCCGCGTGTTCAGCGCAGCGCAGGCTTTGCTGTGGTCGCCCAGTTGCGTCAGGGTGGCCACCTCAAACAGCTCTTCCAGCGTGCCCAGGCCACCCGGCAGGGCGATGAAGGCGTCGGCCAGCTCGGCCATGCGGGCCTTGCGGGCGCGCATGTGGGGCTGCACCTCGTGGCGCACCAGGCGGGGGTGCAGGTGCCCCCGGTCGTGCAGGCGCTGGTTGATGATGCCGATGGCCTCGCCGCCGGCGTCCAGCACGGCATCGGCCACCACGCCCATCAGGCCCTTGTTGGTGCCGCCATAGACCAGCGTGATGCCCTGCTGCGCCATCAGCGTGCCCAGGGTGCGGGCCGCCTCGGCATAGGCCTCGCTCACGCCAAAGTTCGAGCCGCAGAACACGGCCACGCTGCGCAGCGTGCCGGTGCTTGTCGTGTGTTCACTCATGCCATTCCCAGGTCGGTTTTGCGTTGGGCCCAGCCCGTCACGCGTCGCTCCAGCAGCGACGATAAGGTGTACAGCATCACACCCAACACCGCCAGGATCAACAGCCCTGCAAACACCATGGGCACATCGAAGTTGCCGCTGGCGATCATCATCACCGTGCCGATGCCTTTGTTGGCCGCCACCGTTTCCGCCAGCACCGTGCCCACAAAGGCCAGCGTGATGGCGATCTTCAACGAGGCAAACAGGTAAGGCATGGCGCGCGGCAAGGCCACGTTCCACAAGATGTCGCGCTTCTTGGCGCCCAGCACGCGCAGCACGTCTTCCAGTTCGGGTTCGGTGCTGGCCAGGCCGGTGGCCACGTTCACCACCACCGGGAAGATGCAGATCACCATCGACGTGAGGATGGCCGGCACCGTGCCCGACCCGAACCACACCACGAAGATGGGCACCACGGCCACCTTGGGGATGCTGGAGAACCCCACCAGCAGCGGGTAGGCCACGTCATAGGCGGTTTTGGACGAGCCGATCAACAGGCCCAGCACGATGCCGATGAGCACGCCCAGGGCAAAGCCCGCCAGGGTGGTGTAGAGCGTTTGCACCGTGTGCGGCCACAGCAGCGGCAGCTTGTCGATCAGCACCTGCAGGATCTGGCTGGGGCGGGGCAGCACCAGGTCGGACACGCCCGTGGCCACGCAGGCCAGCTCCCACAGCACAAAAAAGCCCACCAGGGCGGTGGCCGACATCAGGCGTTGACGCGCCTGGGCCGACATCATTCGGTTGGGGGCGCTCATGCGGCTTTCCTTTGCGGGTCGGGGCTGGTGTTGGCTTGATCGGCCAGGTCGGCGTTCGTGCGCGCATCGGCAATGCACTGGCGCAGCTCCTGCACCAGGCCCGACACCTCGGGGGCGTAGCTCATGGCCAGCGTGCGGGGGCGCTCAAACGGCACGGCACGGTCTTCCAGGATGCGGCCGGGGCGGGCGCTCATCACGCAGATGCGCGTGGCCAGGTAGGCCGCCTCGCGCAGGTCGTGCGTCACCAGCAGCACCGTGGGCTGCTTGTCCATCCACAACTGCTGGGTCAGCGCCCACAGCTCTTCGCGGGTGAACGAATCCAGCGCGCCAAAGGGCTCATCGAGCAGCAGCAGCTGTGGTTCGTGGATCAGGGCGCGACACAGCGAGGCACGCTGCAGCATGCCGCCCGAGAGCTGCCAGGGCCGCTTGTCGCCAAAGCCCTTGAGGCCCACCTGGGCCAGCAGCGCCTCGGCCCGTTCGGCAAACTCGCCGCGCTTCTTGCGGCCGTACTCGCTGCGAAACGGCTCCACGATCTTCAGCGGCATCATCACGTTGTCGCGGATGCTCAGCCAGGGCAGCATCGTCGGGTTTTGAAAGGCCAGGCCAATGCGGGTCTTGCCCGATTGCTGGGTGCTGGGGCTTTCACGCCCGCCCACCAGCAAGCCACCCGAGCTGGGCTGCAAGAGCCCCGCCACCAGCTTCAAGATGGTGGACTTGCCGCAGCCGCTGGGGCCCACCAGGGCCACGAAGTCGCCCTGGGCAATGCGCAGGTTGGTGCGGTCCAGGGCCAGGGTGCTCTGGGCATCGGTGCCGTAACGCACGGTCACGTCGCTCAGGTCAATGAAAGCGGGGGTCATGGTGCATCCTTCATACGGCATCCTCAACATGCAAGATCGCGGCCACGGGGCCACCGCCAGCGGGCCCCTGGTGCTCGGCCCCCCCGGACACATACAGCGCGGTGTGCCCGGCGATGGACGCCAGCACGCCGCCCACCACAGCCCGCGCGTGGCGCGTGGCATTGATGTCCGAGTCATTGAGCATGGTGTGGCGTTGGCCGCGCACCAGCCCGTCGGGGCTGGACTCGGCCTTGGCCAGCAGGTTCACCAGGCGCCCCGCCTGCACGGCGTCGTTGTGGTCGGGGTCGATGGCAAAACAGTCGCGCAACAAGGTGCGCACCGAGGCCCCATCCACCGCATCGGCCATCACGGTGTGGGCGATGCGGTAGGGCGATGCGGCGCCGGCCACCTCGCCCAGCACGATGACCACGTTGTGGTCCACCTCGATGCCGGCCGACACCGAGGCACAGCCCGAGTACAGCGACCAGTCGCGCAGCACGGCCGCATCGCTCAGGGCCTGGGCGGGCACCTCGTCCAGCGCCAGGGCCACGCCCAGGGCCGAGGCCCCGCGCGAGTAGCCCATGGATTCATAGGTGTCGCGCGTGGCGGGCTCGTGCCCCGCTTGCAGCGCGGCCTGCACATCGGCCGATGTCAGCAGCGGGCACTTCACCTGCACAAAGTGCACATCGCGCAGCCGTTCAATGCCGGCCTGGGCCATGGCCTCGCGCACGGCCTGGGCGGTGGCCTCGATCTGCGCCATGCGGCCCAGTTCGTGCGGGGCCAAGGCGCGGGTTTGCGCGGTGCCGATCACCAGGCGCGGGGGCGCGCCCTTGCGCGGCGGCGGTGCCTCGGGCAGCCAGCGCCGCGTGAACACCGTGAAGTGCGGCGACAGCACGCCCTCGGTGCCGCCCGACATCACCAGCGCCACACGCCGCGCGGCCTCATCGGCGCTGCAGCCCAGGTGGCCCGCCAGCCACTGGCTCCAGGCCGTGGCGGCGTAGTCACGGGTGTGGTCGTTCACACAGCCATTGCCTTCGGTCTTGCCCATCACGGCCACGATGTCTTGAGGCTGCAAGGTGCCGGCCTCGACCAGGGCCTGCACGCCCGACAGGTCGGCCGGCCCCCGGCACGCGATGCGGTGCACGCCCACCGTCTGCGCGTGCGCGCTCATGCCGCGCCCTCCAGGGCCGAGGGGTCGGCGGGCACGGCGGTGGTGGGCACGCCGGCCGGGGTGCTCAGGATCTGGCTGCTGTAGTGCTCGGTGTTACGCGGGCGTGGCGTGGGCATGCGCTGCACGCCCTTCACCGATTGCCCCCAGCCGGCGGCCTCGGCCACCAGGCGGCTGTCGCGCATCACGAAGCGGCCCCGCACCAGCGTGTGCACCGGCACCCCTTGCACGGCGCGGCCGTTCCAGGGCGAGATCTTGCTGATCGATTGCAGCCGCCCTTGCGACAGCACCGCACGGCGGTCCATGTCCACCACGGCGATGTCGGCATGCGCGCCCACGGCCAGCACGCCCTTGGTGCCGTACAGGCCCCAGGCCTTGGCGGGGGCGGCGGCGCTCCACTTCACGTAGTCCATCAGCGTGGCACGCTGGCGGTTCACTTCGGTCAGCATCAGCGGCATCTGGGTTTCCACACCCGGGAAGCCGCAATCGCATTGCCAGATGCTCTCGCGGGTTTTTTCTGCGGGCGCGTGGGGGGCGTGGTCGGTGGCGATCATGTCGATGGTGCCGTCCATCAAGGCATCCCACAGCGGCAGGTTGTGGCGCTCTTCGCGGATGGGCGGGTTCAGGCGCAAGATGCCGCCCAGGCGCAGCATGTCCTTGGTGTTGAGCAGCAGGTACTGCGGGCAGGTCTCCACCGTCACGTCCACGCTGCGTTGCTTGGCTGCGCGCAGCACAAACAGCGAATCGGCGGCGCTGTGGTGCGCGATGTGCACGCGTGCGCCCGTCCATTCGGCCAGGGTCAGCACGCGGCCAATGGCCTCGATCTCGGCCACGGCGGGGCGGGCCGCCAGGTGGGCCAGCGGGTCGATGCGGCCGGCCGCCTCCATCAGGTGCTGGCGGCGCGCCATGATCGATGAGTTCTCGGCATGCACCACGGTGCGGATGCCCAAGGGCGCCAGCTTCTCGAAGCCCTCCAGCAAGGCGCCGTCGGTGGGCGCGGGCAGGTTGCCGAAGGTGTTGCCCACAAAGGCCTTGAAGCTGGTCACGCCGGCGTCCAGCAACTCCTCCAGGCGGTCGATGGTGTCGTCGCCCAGCAGGCCGTGGATGCCGTAGTCCACGTATGACGATTCGGCCGCCTTTTGCTTCAGGCGCAGCGCCTCGATGGTGCCGGTGGGCGGGTTGGTGTTGGGCATCTCGAACACCGTGGTCACACCACCGCAGGCCGCCGCGGCCGAGCCCGTCTTCCAGGTTTCTTTGTGCGGATAGCCCGGGTCGCGAAAGTGCACGTGGCTGTCAATGGCCCCGGGCAGCAGGTACTGCCCATCGGCGCGCAGCTCTTCGCGGGCGCTGGGCATCAGGTCGTCGTGACCGATGGCCACGATCTTGCCGTCGGCAATCGCGATGGAGGCCTCAACGATCTGCTCGGGCGAGACGATCTTGCCGCCCCGGATCACCAGGTCTGCGTTGCTCATGGTTGTGTACTCCTCACAGCATGGCCCAGCCGCCATCGACGGGCAGGTCCACCCCGGTGATCTGGCGCGAGGCATCGCTGGCCAGAAACAGGCAGGCGTTCGCCACGTCCTCGTCCAGCGTCACGCGCTTGAGTGCGTAATCCTCGGCGTGGCGCTGCATGGCTTCTTCCAGGCTGATGCCCAGCTTCGTGGCCATGTTGGCGCACACCTTCTCGCGAAAGCGCGGCCCATCCACCATGCCTGGGGCCACGCAGTTCACGTTGATGTTGTGCGGGCCGGCCTCCAGCGCAAAGCTCTTGGTGATGCCGCGCAGGCCCCACTTCGAGGCCGAATACGCCATGCGGCCCGCACGCCCGCGCATGCCGAAGGTGCCGCCCACGTTCACCACCTTGCCGCCACCCTGCTCGATCATGGCGGGCATCACGGCGCGCATGGTGTTGAAGCAGCCGGTCATGTTGAGCTCGACGATGTCGTTGAACTCTTCGGTGGTGGTCTCCCAGCCTGTTTTGCCGATGGGGCCGGAGCCCCCGGCCACGTTCACCAGGATGTCGATGCGGCCGAACTGCGCCAGGGCCGCACGCGCCAGCGCATCGGTCTGCTCCGGGTCGGTGAGGTCGCAGCGCACCACGATGGCGGGCACGCCCTTGGCCCGGGCGGCCTGCGCCACCGGCTCGATGGCGGCCGTGTCGCGGCCCGCCAGCACCAGGGCACAGCCCTCGTCGGCGAAGGCCAGCGTCACGGCGGCGCCCATGCCCTTGGCAGGGCCGGTGATCACGGCCACCTTGTTTCTCAGCTTGAGGTCCATGGGATGTTCTTTCTGTGTGTCGGGTTCAGAACAGCTTGCTGGGGCGCTGATCGCGCGGGGGCAGGAAGCTGCGGTCAAACACCTCGGCGGGGGTGGGCGTGCGGCTCAGCTGGTTGGCCTCCACCAGGATGTCGATGGCCTTGGCCAGGCGCTTGTCGTCCACATCGCCCAGGCCGATGCGCGCAATCTCGGGGTGGCTCATGTCGCTGCGCAGCGTGAACAGCAGGCGCTCCTTTTCAACGTCGCGCTTCAGCAGGGGCTCACGCTTCATCACGGCGTCCATGCCCATGTCGGGGTTGGCGATCACCTCGCCAATGGCCCGGTTGAGGGCGCGCACAAACCCGGCCACGGCCTTGGGGTTGTCCTTCACGAAGTCACGCGCAAAAAACACCGCGTTGCTGTAGAGGTCCATGCCGTACTGGCCGTAGCGGATGAAGCGCAGGTCTTTGGTCGGGTCCATGCCCATGGCCTTGGCGCTGAAGCTCACCGTGGTCACGTAGCCAAAGGTGGCGTCCACCTGATCGCGCGCCAGCATCTGCTCGCGCAGGTTGGGCGCCATGTTGGTGATGTTCACCTTGCTGGCGTCGATGCCTGTCAGCTTGGCAAAGCCCGGAAACAGCTTCAGCGCCGCGTCGGTGGCGGGGCCACCCACGGTCTTGCCCTCCAGATCTTTGGGCGTCTTGATCGGGCTGTCGCTCTTGACCACGATGGTGAAGGGCGGCGTGTTGTAGAGCATGTACACGGCCACGGGTGCCTCGGCCGGGCGTTTGGAGGCCAGGTCGATCACGGCATTCAGGTCGCCAAAACCAGCCTGGTAGGCGCCCGAGGCCACCTTGGGGATGGAGGCGGCCGAGCCCGCGCCCTGGTCGATCTCCACGTCCAGGCCCTCGGCCTTGAAGTAGCCCTTGTCTTGTGCGATGAAGAACCAGGCTTGCGGGCCTTCGTACTTCCAGTTCAACACCATCTTGATCTTGGTGGCCTGCGCTTGCGCGGTCAGCGGCAGCATGGCCGCACCGGCAAGGGTCAGGCCGGCCAGCAGCAGCCGGGCCAGAGAGCGGGGCATCGGGCGGTGGGGTGTCATCGTGGGTCCTTCTTGGCAGAGTGGGTGGGGGTGGAAGCAACCTTCAGCGCCGGGATCAGCGCCTCGGCCGTGCCGACAAAGCCGTGCAGCTTGTCGACCAGAAAATGAATGGCCCGCGTCACGTACACGGGCGATGGGGTGCTGCAGGCGTCTTTCAGCAGCACGCAGTCGTAGCCCAGAAAGCCGGCGTCCTGCAGGCTTGAGAACACGCAGCGGTCGGTGTTGACGCCCGCAAACAGCAAGGTGGTGATGCCTTGCTGGCGCAGGATGCTGTCCAGCTCGTTGTCATGAAAGCCGCTGAGGCGGTGCTTGAACACCGTGATGTCGTCGGCCGCCTGCGGCAGCTCACTGATCACCTGCGCCCCCCAGCTGCCAGGCACCACGCTGGGCCCGTGGTCCAGGGGCGAGCCCTGGGCATAGCCCACCCCGGGTTGCCCGTCGGCGTCGGGCCGCTCGGCCTTGTAGCGCACCGTGGGGCCCAGGTTGAGCGTGTCGGGCCGCACGCCCCAGTTCAGCCACACCACGCGCCCACCGGCATGGCGCCAGGCGGGCAGCAACTCGCGCAACACCGGGATGGGCTTGCGCGTGGCGCGCATGCTCACGCCCTTTTGCGCAAACCAGCCCTCGGGGTGGCAGAAGTCGTTTTGCATGTCCACCACCATCAGGGCGCTGCGCAGCACGTCCAGCTCGATCACTTCGGTGTGCGTGGGCAGCCGCACCGGCCGTGGCGGCTGGGGTGTGCGCACCAGGCTCAGCACCTCGGGCGTGCCGTGCCAGGCCGTGGCCGGGTGGGCGCCATACAAACGGCGGCCTGCCTGGTCGGGTGCGGGGGGAGGGGTCTTGCGGCGCATGGCTCGGGGGCAGGTGCGGGCCCATCAAGGCAGGCGGTCGGCCAGTGGCGGCAAGAAGCGGCGGTCAAACACCTCGGCCACGGCCGGTGCGCGTGGCAGCTCGAACGCCTGTTGCACCTGGCCAATGGCCTTGGTCAGGCGCTCGTCGCTCAGGTCGCCCAGGCCCACGCGGCGCACCTCGGGCGTCACCACCAGCTGCTGCAGCGCGTACTGCAGGCGGCGCTTCTCCAGCGCCTTGTTGATCAGCGGTTCTTGCCGGGCCAGGGCCTCGATGGCAGCATCCGGGTTGGCCATGGCGTCGCGCAGGCCCTTGTGGATGGCGCGCACCAGCCCGGCCACCACCTGGGGTTGCTCCTTGATCAGCGTGGGCGACACCACGATGCCGTTGCCATACAGCGCAATGCCGTGGTCGGCGTAATGAAACCAGCGGATGTCTTTGTCCGGGTCCACCCGCTGGCCGATCAGGTTCAGGTAGCTGGTCACCGAGAACACCGCCGAGGCCGCCACCTGGTCGGTCAGCAGCATCTGCTCTTGCAGGTTGGGCGCCATGTGCGTCCAGCTCACCTTGCTGGCGTCGATGCCATTGAGCTCGGCCAGCGCCGGGAACATCTTCATGGCCGCACCGCCGGCGGGCGAGCCCAGCGTGCGCCCTTCCAGATCCTTCAGCGTTTTGATGGGGCTGGAGGCCTTGGTCATGATCGCAAAAGGCGTGCGGTTGTAGACCATGTACACCACCACCGGCACCGTGCCGGCCGGCCGCGTGGCCGCGTTCTGCACGATGGCGTTGATGTCGCCAAAGCCCGCCTGGTAGGCCCCGGCCATCACCTTGGTGATGGTGTTGGCCGAGCCATCGCCCGTGTCAATCTGCAGCGCGATCTTTTCTTGCGCAAAGTAGCCGCGCTCTTGCGCCAGGTAGTACCAGGCGTGCACGCCTTGCAGCTTCCAGTCCAGCACGAACTTGATGGGCGTGGTGGTGGACGCGGGCGGCGCGCTTTGCGCCATCGCGGCGCCCAGGCTGGCCGCCGTGAAAGACACGGCCACCAGCGCCTGGCGCCACACACGTTGAGAGGTCAAAGCCAATGCAGACACGACAAGACTCCGGCAGGTGAGAGATGCCGGGGTTCATGCATCAGCCGTGCCGAAACCCTGGTTTTCAGCGTGCCGCTCTTGTTCTTTTTCAAGCCATCACCGTTGCCCATGCGGCAACGGTGGCCGGGCATGCCGATGGGCACGGCCCTGGCGGCCAGATGGCCTGTGCGCGCCGGCCCCACCGCGAGGGGCCGCATCGGCACCAGGCCGGCTGCCGCCACCCTGGCGCACGCCCGGCAGGGGTGGGGCGCACGCCTGCTGCTGGTGCATGGCGTTGCCATTTTGGGGCGATGCGTGTGCGCTGCGTTGCCGTCACGGCAACACCAAACGCCGCCGCACCCGCCCCCGCACTCGCCCCTGCGCTGGCACCAAACCTGCAACCACCGCCCCGCATGAACCACCTGCGATTTCTGAAGTACGTGGACGAAGTGGCCCGCGTGGGCTCCATCCGCCAGGCCGCCGAGCGCCTGCACGTGGCCCCCTCGGCCGTCAACCGCCGCATCCTGGATCTGGAAGACGAGCTGGGCACCCCCATCTTCGAGCGCCTGCCCCGGGGCATGCGCCTGACGGCGGCCGGCGAGCTGTTCATCCGCTACATCCGCAGCCGCTCGGCCGAGCTGGACGAAGTGCGCTCGCAGATCGAAGACCTGCAGGGCCTGCGCCGGGGCCGCGTCAGCCTGGTGGCCAGCCAGGCCCTGGCGCCCAGCTTCTTGCCCGCCGTGGTAGCCAACTTCCGCCAGGCCCACCCCCTGGCCGTGCACCAGGTGCGCATTGGCGACCACCTGCAGGCCCTGGCCGCCCTGCGCGCCTTCGAGGCCGACCTGGCCCTGGTCTTCAACCTGGCGCCCGAGGTGGACATTGAAGTGGTGGGCGAGTTTGAGCAACCCCTGGTGGCCGTGATGCACCGCAGCCACCCCCTGGCCCAGCGCCCCAGCGTGCGCGTGCGCGACTGCGCCGACTACCCCCTGGTGCTGCCCAACCGCGACACCGGCGGCCGCCAGCTGCTGGAGCGCTTTCTGGCCCGCAGCTCGCTCAAGCTGCGCCCGGCCATCGAAAGCAACTCGTTCGAGTTCTTGCGCGGCTGCCTGTACCACGGCCAGGCCGTGTCATTCCAGATCGCCATCGGCGCCGTGGAAGACGGCGGTGCCCTGGTGGCCCGCCCCATTGAAGACCGGCATTTTCCGCAAGGCCGCCTGGTGCTGGCCACCCTGCGCGGGCGGCAGTTGCCGGTGATTGCGCATGCGTTTGCGCAGCATGTGTTGATGGCGTTGCGGGGGGCGTGAGGGCGACGAGCCCGCGGTCCCGGCGGGCTGGCGAGGCCAAAAATCCGTTACGCTTTGGTACATCAGGCCCAGCCTCGTCAGAAGGACCTTGCCTGATTCCCAAGGAGGCACTGATCAACACCATTCACCTCCTTGGCCCATACCAACGGAGGACCAGAGATGGCTGTTTTGATCCCGGCGTTGAGCACCTGCACCGGTCGCATGACCGGGGGCGAACGGCGCCTGGCCCAACGGCTTGAGCAAAAGCTGGAAGACGACTACCTGCTGTGGTACGACGTGCCGGTGGGCCCCAAGCAATCACACCCCGATTTTGTGGTGCTGCATCCTCGGCGCGGGCTGTTGATTTTGGAGGTCAAGGACTGGAAGCTGTCCACCATCCAGAGCGCCACCCCACAGTACTTTGAGATCTTGCCTGATGGCCAGCTCAAGGTCGTGATCAACCCCGTGGCCCAGGCGCGCCACTGCGCCATCCAGGTGGTCAATGCCTTGTCACGCGATCCGCAGTTGGTACAGGGCCCGGGGCCCCATGCGGGCAAGCTGGCGTTTCCTTGGGGTTATGGCGTGGTGTTGGCCAACATCACCCGCAAGCAGTTTGAAACCTCGGGCCTGGACCAGGCCATTGAGCCCCATCTGGTCATTTGCCAAGACGAGATGACCGAGCACGTGGAAGAAGAGGCCTTCCAGCAGCGCCTGTGGGAGATGTTTCCCCACGCCTTCCGAGGCGCTCTGTCGGTGCCCCAGATCGACCGCGTGCGCTGGATCATGTTCCCCGAAGTGCGGGTGCAGACCCAAGGCAGCCTGTTCAACGATCAAGACGACGAGGCCGATCTGCCCGATGTGATGAAGGTGATGGACCTTCAACAAGAGCAGCTGGCGCGCAGCCTGGGCGATGGCCACCGCGTGATCCACGGCGTGGCAGGCTCGGGCAAGACCATGATCTTGGGTTACCGGGCCGAATACCTGGCCAAGGCCCAGCAATCTGCCAAACCCATTTTGGTGTTGTGCTTCAACGAGCCCCTGGCCGTCAAGCTGGATGCGACGTTCAAGGCCAAAGGCTTGGCGGACCGCGTGCACGCCATTCACTTTCACCGTTGGTGCCACCGGCAGCTCACCGCGTATGGCCAAACACTGCCCGCGCAGGGGCCCGAGTTTTTTGATCAGATGGTGGATGCGGTCATTCGGGGCGTTGAGCGCAAGCAGGTGCCTTCAGGCCAATACCAAGCCATCTTGATCGACGAGGGGCACGACTTCAAGCCCGAGTGGTTGAAGCTGGTGACGCAGATGGTGGACCCCAGCACCAACAGCCTGCTGCTCTTGTACGACGATGCGCAGAGCATTTACGAGCGCAGCCGCAGCAAGCAGTTCAGCTTCAAGAGCGTGGGCATCCAGGCCCAAGGGCGCACCACGATCTTGAGGATCAACTACCGCAACACCAAGCAGATCTTGCAAACCGCCAGCTTGATCGCTGCCGATTTGCTGACGCCAGAAGACAAAGACGAGGACGGCATCCCGCTGGTGAAGCCCATCGGCTGTGGCCGCGAAGGCGAACAGCCCATCATCGTGCGCCTGCCCTCCTTGCGAGACGAAGCCACCCGCATTGCCGAGCTGCTCAAAGAGGCCCACGACAGCGAAGGCCATGCCTGGGGCGACATGGCGGTGCTGTGCCGCGACCCAGTGGTGATGAATGTGTGCTCGCAAGTGCTGTCGCGCATGCGTTTGCCGCACCAAGTGCGCAAAGGCACGGGCGATTACAAGCCCGAGCGTGATGTGATTCGGGTGATGACCATGAAGGTGAGCAAGGGGCTGGAGTTTCCAGTTGTGGCCATTCCGGGCGTGGGGCGCTTGCCCCTGCCTGATCACGATGAGAAAGACGAAGCGCGGCTGTTTTATGTGGCGGCCACCAGGGCCACCCACAAGCTGATCGTGACGGCCAGCGGTGACAGCAGTTTTGCTGAAAAACTGACATTCGGCGCATGAACAAGTCATCAACAGTTCCGGCACTTAAACCTGACGAGCGCAAGTATTACCGCGACAAGCTCAGGGCGGCCAGGTATGCCGCTTTGGCCGACTCTGAGGGGTTCGAGCAGATCTGCTACGCCTTAGAGGCCTTGGGTATGCGCTTACATCAATCCCAGGCTGATCTTGGGACGTACCGAAATGTACTAAGGCAGTTGGCCGGGGATGCCCCACAGTTTTCGTTTGCTTTTGAAAGTACTCATGCCTTTAAGTCATTTGACGCACTTTTCAACATTCTTCGGTGTGCACGGAATGACGCGATGCATACCGGCGCAAGAGCGCGAACAGCGACACAAGCGGCAACTGAACTTTGCGTTGGATTGGAAGAAGCATTGATGGCAAATCAACCCAGAAGAGCTGGTGACTTGATGGTCAAGGGTGTGGTCAGCGTTGAGCCATGGCAAATGGTCGCCGAAGCCCGACAGTTGATGCTGATGCACTCTTTTTCTTACCTTCCCATACTGCATCAGAATCAGTGGAAATTACTTTCAGATGTCCATTTGGCCAGATTTTTGGCCAGTAAAGATGAGCCTGCCAAGAGTCGGCGTAACCGGCTGGCTTTATCGATCAAAGACGCAGTATCGGCAGGCCACCAAGGGGTTCATCTTTCGTTGGAGTCAGCAAAACAAATAACGCCTTGCGAAGATGTGGGTACATTGGTTAGCGAAGGTCAGAGCGAACAGAAGCTTTGGCTGGTGTGTGATGAACGTAATCACTTGCTAGGGAAGGTCTGAACAACTCGTTTGCGAGGCAACAGGCGGCGTGATCGCTTCGACAAATGAGCCGAATGCATCGCAGACCAGCCCCCATGACGCTGAAACGCACGTCAAAGGGTGCGCGACCC